>WVWW01000093.1:21939-23259 GCA_011773795.1 Acidobacteriota bacterium | reverse complement strand
ACGTCGCAAAGGTCGAGGCGCCGTGGCCGTTGACCAGCGAGACAACGGCGTTGAGGCCCGCGGTGGCGAGGATCGCCAGGGCTGCCATCGTTCCGAGGTCGGAAGACGAACGGTAGGCGGGCTTGCCGTCTGGAACGGTCACGGACCACCTCCTGTGGACCGGATCATAGCCTACGGACAGCTCCCGGTTATCTCCTTCACCGTGGCCCCACAGGTGTTGCTGTGCGAGAGCCCGTTGCGCTCCCCTTCGGTGGCCGGGCCCCACGAACCTTCCATACCCTGCCCGTCGCCGTTGATGAGGAGGAAGAACAGGTCCCCGGCGGGAAGCGCGGCCCAGATCTCGGGTGACGCGATGTTACAAACCGCCCCCGAAACCGCATGGGTCGCGACCTGGTCGAGAGGACCGTAGATCAGCTTCGTGCTCGCGGCTGCGCACGTGCCGTCCCAGCTGAGCGTGATCTCGCTGCCATCCGCGCTCAGGTCGGCCCGCATGTCGCCCGGAACCGGCGGCGGAGCCGCACCCGGCGCCGCGCAGACATCGTTGAGGCATTGTCCCGGGACGGTGTAATGCACCACCACGTTGTCCACATACCAGTAGAAGTCTTGCTTTGCGTTGTGGTAGCGCCAACGGATCTCGACGTCGGGAGCGCCTCCCGCGGCAGCGGAGAGATCGATGATCTCGTATTGCGGGTTGGCGGTCGATGCGCCCGTGAACCGGGCGACGTTGACCCACTGTCCCGCCGTCAGCGACGATCGCACATCGACGTCGGCGATCTCGTCCTGCTGCGCCGGATCCCACTCGAACCAGTGGTCGAACTCCAGCGTGACGATCGGCTGGCCGACGAAATCGAGCAGCGGCGTGATCAGCTCCTCGTCCATCCGCGTCCCCCCGCTCGCACAGCTGGAGTCGGCCGCGGCCCACGCCCCGCCGATCGGCGCGGCCGGGTTCGGGCTGCCACACCCGGCCGGATCGCCCGAGCTGTCCGCGAACCAGGTGTGCCCGTCGCCGGACCCGTCGACCACCGTCCAGGTCGCGGGGATGCTTCCGGAGAAGGTCTCGCTCAGGGTCACACCGGTCTGCTGGGCGATCAACTCACCGACCGTTTCCTGCGACGTGGTTTGCCAGCTTCCCTCGTTGGAGACGATGTCGATCTGAAAGTCCAGCGTCTGCGCGCAGGCCAGGGTGTCTTCGAGCCGTGCGATCACGTGGGGCGGCTGGGTGGTGGCCGTCGCGCCGGGGGCCAGGTTGCCGACCGTCGCGGTGTCGTCGAGCATCACCACACCGGCGGTGAGCGGGGTCACCTGAACCACACCCGCGGT
>WVWW01000093.1:11692-21913 GCA_011773795.1 Acidobacteriota bacterium | reverse complement strand
ACGACCTCGCCGGAGTCCCAGCGGTCGTTCCCCGGTCCGGGCCCGCCGGTCGAGCAACTGTCGGTCTGAAGCTGGTGCGACTGGAACTCGGCCACGGCGCCGCAATCCTGCGCCTCGAAGGTCAGGATCAAACCCCAGCCCAGCAGGCTGCCCTGGTCGATTCCCGCGTCGTCGGTCACCTCGAGCGCCCAGTCCCCGCTCGCCGGGAGGCCGTCCAGCGTGGCCAGGACACCCTCCGGCCGGAAGCGTCCGGTGAACGGCGCGCTCCCGCTCGTGATCGACGTCGGGGCCTCGTCGTCGAAGATCGTGTCGATGAAGTTCTCGCCGGTGCCGCCGTTGTCGGTGGTCAGCTCGACCCGGGTGCCGTCGGGACCGATCAGGAAGATGTCCAGGTCGCCGTCGTAGGTGTGGGTGATGTTCAGACGGACGTCGACGTCGAGGACCGTCTCGGTTTCGGTGACGGCCACCGTGCTGGTGAAGGTCGTGTTGTCGACGATCGCGATCGGCGTGTCGGTGCTGGGGAACTCCGGCGTGTTGTTCACGCCGGTCGTCAGCGTGTAGTACGCGCCGGCATTGTCGTCGCCGCCGGCGTTGCCGGCCGCGTCCGCGGAAGCCACCTCGAACGCGTAGATCGAGCACTCGGCCAGCCCCTGCAGTTGGACCGCGTGGCCGGTGACCAACTCCGGGTCCGCAGTCGTGGACCAGTTCGGCGGCTCGGCGGCAAACGACACGCTGCTGTCCGCGGGCTCGTCGGTGTCCCAGCTGATGACGGCAGAGGATCCGGTCACCGAGCCGGACTGCACGTTGCTGATCACGGGCGGCAGACAATCCACCGTCGCGCTGTCCTCGCGGGGGACGTTCGTTCCGCCCTGGCCGTCGTCGGCGTCGATGTAGCCAACCGTGAAGCCGTCGCCGTGATACACCGAGAGCAGGCCGTCGGCCGTCACGGGCGAGGCGGACGCCAGGTCGATGGTTCCGGCGAACGTGCCCGAATCGACGGATGTCTCGGTCAGCGTGAGCACCTCCGGGGTCGTCTCGGTGTCCGACCAGATCGTGACCTCCTGGGTGCCGGCACCCCGCAGCGAGCCGTCGCTCACCTCGACGCTGGCCGTTCCGGAGCATGTGTAGAGGTCGGCGTCCAGCTTCACCCTGCCCGCGTCGTCGAATAGCGAACAGGCGGGGAGCGCGTTGGCTCCGGCCTGATTCGTCGCCCAGATGTTCTGGATGCGGACGCCGCGGTTGGGACAGTTGGCGCAGTGGTGCAGGGCGACGACCTTGTTGGTCACGCGGGAGAGCACCGGCGAGCCCGAGCTGCCGCCCTCGGTGTCGCAGTAGTAGCCGATCTCGCCCACGCTCCCCCCGACGCAGACCGGCTGGTTCTGCGAGAAGACCTCGCAGAAGCCGTCCGGGTTGTCCTGGTCGGTCGAATGGGTGGAGTACAGGCTGATCTCCTTCGGCCGCCCGCCCGGATGGCCGACGATGTAGATCGTCTCGTCGATGTCGACCAGGCGGTTGTCGATCAGCAGCCAGCCGTAAGTCGACGCCGGGTTTTCGCCCTCCGGCGCCTGGATCAGCGTGTAGTCCAGGTTGCGGTCGTTCTCGAGCCAGGTTCCGCCCATGAACGAGTACTCCACGGTGGCGGCGCCCCCACCGCAAGCCGACTCGTACATGAACTGGAACTCCATGCGGTCCAGCTCGCCCTGGGTGTCGAAGTCGTTGTCGTCCCACGTGCAGTGGTTGTTGGTCATGACGTGGTTCTCGCACGAGACCAGCCAGGCGGTGCACAGGGCGCTGCCGTCCATCACGATCCGGGCCACGGCCCGCGACTGTTCGTAGACGTCGGGGAAGCCGGTCTCGTAGCACGCGGCATCTTCCTTGTCGTCGCTGCCGCAGATGGCCCGCGTCGCACCGGTCCCGTAGCGCTCCTCCAACTCGGCGAGACTGTAACCGCGGGTGATCCGCTCGATGCGGTAGCCGTAGTGCTCGTTGCCCTCGGTGGTCGAGTAGAGATCGATGATCGCCTCGGGGCCGAGGATCATCTTCGAGATGAAGTCCCCNNTGCTTGCGCAACGGGTCGCGGATCTCGACGCGGTCGCCGGGGGCCAGATCGAACTGTGCGAACTCGAAGACCAGGTAGGCCGCATCCGGTGACTCGAAGTGGTCCGACCAGACGGGCTCTTCCGGGGCGCGGCCCGCGGACGGGTAGGGGTGAGGCGTCTCGAGCACCACGTCATGGAGATGCTCGCCGATGATCAGCGGCTCCTCGGCGGAGATTGCGGACGCGCTGAGCAACAGAACGACAAAGAACGGAACGAACTGCGCGAGCGGACCGCGGCGCCACGGCATGAGACTCCCCTCCTCTTTCAGCCCGGAATATACGCCAGGATCAGGCAGGCAATGAGGCAAAATTCAGCCTAGCCCTCGCTGTCCGCGCGGACCTTCTTGAGCAGCGCCTTGTAGCGACCGTGCTCGCGCAGCGGCTCCAGGTCGGGGTCGTTCTCGAACCACTCGACCTGTTTCATGCCGCTGGCGATCGATTGCTCGAGGCAGTCGATCGCCTGCTCGATCTCGCCGATCTGGGCGTACGTGCAGGCCACGTTGTAGAGCACGGACGGGTTCTCGGGATCGATCGTCGTCGCCTTCGAGGCCCACTGGATCGCGCGCTCGCGGTTGCCGAGTCGGGCGTGGGCGATGGCGCCCAAGTCGAGCGCCCGGGTATCGTTGGGGTGCAGCTCGAGGTGCTTATCGATGACCTCGATCACGCGGTGGAACGCGGTCTCCGCCTCCTCGTCGCGCCCGAGACCGCCGTAAGCCATGCCGAGGAATGCCGGCGCCTGGTAGTCCTGCGGGTTGACCTTGCCGGCCTGGGCGAAGTACTCGGCGGCCTTGTCCAGCTTGCCCTGGGCGAGCATCGAGCGGGCGTAGAAGTAATACGCCTCGAAGAGTTTCGGATCGAGTTGGATCGCCGTCTCGAACTCGCGCGCCGCCTCCTCGTAGTGCCGGCTCAGCGACAGTGCCATCCCGCGCGACGCGTGCGCCTCCGCCGACTCGGGATCGATCTCGATCGCGCGTCGGCTCGCCGCGTCGGCCTCGCGCAGGTTCTCCTCGGTCGACTCGAAGTTGGTGTAGAGGAACGAGCAGCAGTCGGCGACACCGGCGTAAGCCCGGGCGTAGTTCGCGTCGATGATCAGCGCCCGCGCGAACATCTGCCGCGCCTGCTCGAAGCCCTGCTGGCGGAACTCCCAGAACGCCTTGCGCCCGCGCAGGTAGTAGTCGTAGGCCTGGACGTCGGTCTCGGCCTTCTTTTTCTTCTTGATCTCCGCGCGGTCCTTGGGGCTCAGCTCCAGCTTCAACGCGTCGACGATGGACTGTGAGATCTCGTCCTGGATCTCGAAGACGTCCTTGAGCTCGCGGTCGTAGCGCTCGGACCAGAGGTGGTAGCCGTCGTCCACGTTGATCAGCTGGGCCGTGATCCGCAGCCGGTTCCCGGCCTTGCGCACGCTGCCCTCGAGCACCGTGTCGACGCCGAGCTTCTCGCCGATCTCGCGGATGTCGGAAATCGTCTCCTTGATCTGGAACGCCGACGTGCGCGAGGCCACGCGCAGGTTGTCGATCTTGACCAGCGCGTTGATGATCTCCTCGGCCATCCCCTCGCAGAAGTAGTCCTGATCCTTCTCGGGGCTCATGTCGGCGAACGGCAGCACGGCCATCGAGGGGATGGCCTGCTTCGCGCCCGCACCGGACTCCTTCTGAAGCTCCTCGAGCTCGTTACGAAGATCGAGCGTCGTCTGGAAGCGGCGGTCGACATCCTTCTCGAGGCAGCGCTTGACGACACGCGCGAGATGCTGCGGCAGTTCCACGTTGATCTCGCTCACCGGCTTTGGCGCATCGCGCAGGATCGACGAGATGAGCTCCGCGGAGGTCTCCCCGCGGAACGGCCGCTTGCCGGTCGCCATCTCGTAGAGGATCACGCCCAGCGAGAAGATGTCCGAGCGGTGGTCGACCGGCTTCGCCTGCACCTGCTCGGGCGACATGTAGGGCACGGTTCCGACGACCACGCCTTCCTGGGTGAGGCTCTGCGTTTCGACCGCACCGTCGCCGGAGGGCGCCTCGGCGGCAAGCTTGGCCAGTCCGAAGTCGAGGATCTTCACCCGGCCCTCGCTCGTGACCATGATGTTGGCCGGTTTGAGGTCGCGGTGCGTGATGCCGCGCGCGTGCGCCGCGCTGAGCGCGTCGGCCAGCGGGACGGCCACCGAGAAAAACGTGTTCGAGTCGACACGACCGGCGGCGATGATCCGATCGAGGCTCCGGCCCTCGACCAGCTCCATGGTGATGAAGCGGCTTCCCGCGTCGTCTTCGACGGAAAAGATCGTGACGATATTGGGGTGGTTGAGCGCCGCGACCGCCTTCGCCTCACGCTCGAAGCGTCGCATCCGGTCGGGGTTGTCCGCCGTGGCCACGGGCAGGACCTTGAGCGCGACCTTGCGGTTGAGGTTGGCGTCCTGGGCGGGATAGACCTCGCCCATGCCGCCCTCGCCGAGTTTCTCGAGAATCGTGTAGTGCGACAGGGTCCGGCCCAGCATCCTCGCCTCTCTTTCGCGCCCGTGCGGTTCGGCAATCGAGCCCCGATTCTACACCCTAACGTCGCCCGAGCCAGTCGATCACCTCGTTCCAGAGCGGCTCCGATCGCGGCCGGAAGAAGCCGACGTGGCCGATCCTCTCGAGCCCGCAGTCCGACGGAACCAGATGGCGTCGCTCGACGTTCGGGTAGGCCCGCATCATCGCGTCCACCGCGCGTGGCGTGCCCCACGGATCGTCGGCGATGCTGTACGCGAGTACGGGAGCCGTGAACGTGCGGTAGCGTTCGCGCGGCAGCGAGGAGTCGCCGAGCAGGTAGTCGCGGTCGCGTAGCCAGCCGGCCCAGCGAAGCGCCACCCGCTTGGGCAGGTCCTCGCCGAGCCCGAGCCGCTTCCACGGCGCGTACCCCCACAGGTTCGTGAACAACGGGAGTGACACGTAGGCGTGGAGCAGGACGGCGAACTTCTGCAGGCCTCCCTGCAACCGCCAGTAACCGCTCTGCGACGACAGGGTGACCATGCCGTCGATCGACTCCGCGTTGTCCAGCAGGCCGGCCACCTGCCCGCCCAGCGAGTGGCCGATCAGGAACAACCGCCGCGGGGCGAGCTCCCGCCGCGCCCAGTCGACCACCGCCGCCATGTCGTTGAAGATCCAGTCCTCCAGGGTCGCCCCGAAGCCCCGCAGGGACGCCGGTCTCGAGCCGCCTACACCGCGGTAATCCCAGAGCACCGTCGTGAAGCCCGACCCGGCCAGGGCCGCGGCGAAGTGGCGGTAGAACTGCCGCGGCACGCCCATCGCCGCGCTGACGATGGCGACATCCGGGTTGCCTGTGCCGGACGGCGGGCGCACGACGTCCGCGGCGAGGCGGTAGCCGTCCCTGGCGGGAATCCAGCCCTGGTCCATCCGCGGATTGTAGCCCTGGAGCTCGGGCCGGGCCGAGCCGGTCCGCCGGCAAAGACCCTCGCGAGCGTTCGGAAAAGGCCCGATCCCGGTGCGATTTGATTTCCGACGGCACGGGAACCATCTTTTGCCACGTGGTTGCTCCTTTAGATAAGGAAGGCATTACCGTGCAGCGAGGGTTCACGATCGTCGAGCTGCTGGTCGTCGTGATGATCATCGGCGTGATCTCCGCGATCGCGATCCCGCAGTTCCAGCGCGCGATCATCCGCGCCGAGATCAGCGCGGTCGCGGCCGAATCGAAAACGCTGTACGGTGCGTTCAAGCGGCACCACATCGACCTCGACATGTACCCCTACTCGTCGGCGAGTCCGGCGTTCCAGCTCGACACGTTCGAGCCGCTGGTCTCGCTCGGCTATTACCGCGGGGATCTGCAGTCGAAGATCCTCAGCGGGCGGGCGGACGCTTACGACTCGCCGGACGACCAGGGTCAGAACCGGGAGTTCTGGCTCGAGCTGACGCTGCAGAAGGATCCGACGGTCCGCTTCCTGATCGCCGATTCCGACAACGCGCCGCTGTCCGGCGGAAGCTACATGGACGGCATTTACCTGTACCGAAACGGAGTGTTGACACCGATCCATGACCCCGACTGACGTCATGAAACCGACGGCCTCCGAGAGATCCTCGGCGACCGATCGCGAACGCGCGCTCGAGCCCCATCTCGAGCAGCTCCGCGGCGCCACAGGGATCGCGGCGGACGCCACGTCGGTCGTTCTTGGCAATCAGATCCTCTCGATCGCACCGTGGGAGCGCGAAGCCTTGCGCCGGTTCTCCGCGGGAACCGACGAGAAGGGCCACCACTGGCCGGCGTTGGCCCGCGAAGGGCTCGCGTTCCTGGCGAAGTGTGGTGAGCGAGCGCAGGAGGAACGTACCGACGACGCTGAATCGGAAGACCGGATCGATGAAGCGGCGGCGGGTGTCGCGATTCTACGGGACCTCCAGGTGATCATCGAGGAGTTGGTGCGCGGCGGGCGCATGAAGGAAGTCAAGCAGCTAAGCGATCTGCGCAATCGGATCCACCAGGGTGTCACCTCGATGAAGACGCCGCTGGGCCCGGGCGCACAGATCCGAATCGAGAGCCGCGCCGCCGCGATGGTTCCGGCCCGGCCGGATTCCGTGCCGACTGTCGGATCTTCCGCAGCCGGTGTCACCGACGAGAGCAACGAAGCTCGTCCACAACGCCCGACGCAGTTCAAGCGAGACGCCGCCCCCGTGCGCGTGATCCATCAAAGCGTCGGCAACCCCAACCGATTGCTCCGGCCGCTGCTGGTCGTGCTCGTCATCAGCGTGGCGGTCCTGTTCGGTTTGTCGATCACCGGCACGCGCCACGTCGGCACACCGGTCCTGACGGCGGAGGAGTTCGGGCACATCCCCATCGTCCGCTCGATCGAGGCCCGGCCACCGAGCCTGTTCGTCCGGCTCAACGGCGCGGCGTGGGACGGGCTGTCGGCCGCCGAGCGGCTCGACGCTCTACGCGCCGCGGCGAGCATCGCGGAGCAGGCGGGGTACGTGGGCGCACAGTTCTGGGCCCCCGACGGATCGGTCGCCGGGCGCTGGTCGAAGAAAAACGGCGCCGAACTGGTCACCGAGTCGTCCGAGGGCAGCTGAGTCTACGGGCAGGGGTGGTCGTTCGGGCGCGGCAGCCCGGTCGAGTCGGCCCCCAGCGGCCCCTCCCAGCCGGAGATCACCAGCGTCGGCAGGTAGAACGCCGTCTCTCCGGGAGCCGGAACGAAGCCGTCGTTGAAAGGCAACTCGCTCGGCAGGATGTTGCAGATCATCGCGGCCATCGGCTCGACACCGGGATCCTGTGTGTATTCGCCCGTGTTGCGTAGCCGTTGCAGCGAACCTCGATACAGGTTGAAGCTGTCCTGCGTGGGCATCGATTGCCAGTCCAGCGACTCGCCGTCGGCGAGGACCATCACGCCGGAGATCTCGCCCCCGGGGTACTCGAAGGCCCCGATGTCGCTCAGCGGGCCGGGGGTCACGTCGCCGTCGAAGGGTCGCAGGAAACTGTCGCGGTCGTCCGTCGGCGCCAGCGGCTCGTCGGCCTGATCCAGCAACGGCGAGCCGGCCTGAAGTCGGTAGTTGCCGGCCGCCGCCGAGACGAACAGCGGATCGACGAAGAGATTCCCCACGAGCAGGCTCCCGCCGACGCCCCCGTCGTCGAGGTCTCCCCCGGTGTTGTTGAAGAAAGCGTTGTGACGGATCTCGCCGAAGAAGTTCGTGTGGTCGATCCCGCCACCGGTCGTCGCCGAATTCCCCGCGACGATGTTGTTCGCGGCGATGTTCAGGCCGGTCGAGGCCGAGGCGTCGAGCCACAGCGCCCCACCGGCTCCGGTCGTCAGGTCGTTCTGGACGAACGTGTTGTTCGCGATCGTGAACGCCCCGGTCCCGGCGGACGTCGATCGGAGGCCGCCGCCGGTCGCGCCGGCATCGGCACTTCCGTTCCCGACGAACAGGTTATTGACGACCGTGGTTGTCGAGTAGTAGACGTCGTACGAGTAGATTCCCGCGCCGCTCTTCGCATCGTTGTTTCGAATCGTGTTGCGCGTGACCTGCGCCGTGGAGGATACATCGTTGCGGATGTAGATCCCGGCACCCTTCCGGGCCGCGTTGGAGTCGATCAGATTGTCGGTGATCACGACGCCCCCGTTCTTCGAGACGACGTAGATCCCGCCACCCTCGCCGCTGTCCATGACGTCCGACGAGAGGGCGACGTTGTTCGAGATGACGTTGTTCTGGATCAACGGCGAGTAGGTCGTGGAGTAGACGTAGATCCCGCCGCCCAGCGCGAAGCCGTCGGTGACGTTGTTCCCCGTGATCACGGTCTCGGTGATCAGCGGGTCGGCGTCGAAGATCAGGATGCCGCCCCCGACCATGATCGGGAAACCGCCGGCGTCGCCGCGGTGATCGCCCGCGCCGCCCGTGATCGTGAAGCCACGCAGGACCGGGCTCAGCCGGGTACCGTTGAACGTCACGGCCGCATTCGACAGGCCGGTTGCGTTGATCGTGCAGACGGCCGCTCCCGCCCCCAGGACGCTGACGCCGTCTTTCATCAGGATCGTTTCCCGGTACTCGCCCGCCGCGACGAAGACGCGGTCTCCGACCATCGCGTTGTCGATGCCTTCCCGGATCGTGTTGTAAGGGAAGGCCTGTGTGCCGTCCTCGGTACCGCTCTCGTTGGCGAGATCCACGTAGATGGTCGCCGCGTGAGACGAGAGCACCCAGCCGGTCAGGGCAAGCAGCCCGCCGAGGCAGACAGCCCACGTTCGCTTCGTCGTTCCGAGCACCGTTGTCTCAGAAAAAAAGAGGGGGAGGGGAAAACGCCTCCCCTCCCCCGGTTTTCAGTTCGCTATCAGAACGGGCAACCCAACCCGGCGCTGCTGCAGACGGGCGGATTACTCGGCGTGCACGCACCCAGATCGGTGAACGACACGTTGTAAGTGGAGATGGTGCTGTTGTCGCCGAAGTCGCGTACCGTCACGCAGTAGTCGCCTGCCGGCAGGCAGCAACCCCACGACGAGAACAGGCCCGGGCCGGCATCGTCGTCGCAGCCGATCGACTGCGATCCGTCGGCGCTCTCGATCTTCAGCACCGTGTCACCGCCCGGACCGTCGGTATCGATCTGCACGAAGCCGTCGGCCGGGACGGACAGCAGGAAGCTGTCCCGATCGCCCACGGGCGAGATCGAGGCCTGGATGTCGTCACCCAGGAACGCGGCATTCGCCGTCCCGCAGGTGTCGTTGGGCTCGCTCTCGAGCAGCGGAGGCTCGGACAGCGTCAGCGTCACGTCGTAGGGGTAGTTTGACCCTACCGAGAACGGCGAGACGGTGACGTTGACGTAGTAGGTTCCCGGATCGAGCAACGCACCGACCTTGGACAGGAAGCCGTCGCCGGCGTCGTCGTCCGCCGCGAGCAGGTTGCCCGGACAACCGTCGTACAGCTCGAGGAACGTGTCCACGGCAAAACGGTTCCAGCCGTCGGTCTCGATCTCGACGTACTGCTGCGAGTCGAGCGTGAAGTACCAGTAGTCGTTCTCGGCGACACCGGCCGCGGTCTGGAGACCGCTGTAGACCACGCCGGGCTCCATCTCGCCGGCCTGGCCGCAGACGCCGTTCGGCTCGTCCTCGAAGTTGCACGGATACTCGGCGTCGACCGCGATATCGTAGACGAACGTGTCGCTCGAGCTGAACGGCACGACCGCCACGAACCAGTCCCCACCGTCCGGTAGACAGAGTTCGAGCAAGGACGAGAGGCCGGCGCCGCCGTCATCGTCGACCGCCATGAGCTGGCCGCCGGTGTTGCTGAGGCCGATGATGGTGTCGCCGTCGCCCGAAGTTTCCATCCGCACGCGGTTCGGCCGGCTCAGCCCGAACTNNTCAGCCCGAACTTCACGAAGTCGATGTCGCCGGCGTCGAAGATGGAGTGCGTCTGGATCTGGCTGTTGTCACGCCCGTACTGGTTACCCTCGCCGGAACCGTTGTTGCGGAAGCCGATCTTGGTCGCTTGCGAGGACTCGTTGTCCGGCTCGTACTCGTCGGGAGTCGGGATGATGCAGGTGTCGATGACCTGGATGCTGAGGTCGACATCGGCGATGATCGTGCCGTCGTTCCAGCCGCCCACCTCGACCCAGTAGTCGCCTGCGGGCTGGCAGAGCTCGAGCAACGACAGGAAGCCCGGTCCGCC
>WVWW01000093.1:0-11622 GCA_011773795.1 Acidobacteriota bacterium | reverse complement strand
CGCACGAGCGAGGTCTCGGAGAGGCTGTAGCTGCGCCAGTTGTGGTCGCCCGCGAAATCGATCGACATCGTCTCCAGCCACGGGAGCGTCACGTCGACGGCGGCGTCACACGTGTCATCGCCTTGATTCCGTGTCGAGAAGCCGAGCGTCCCGAACGTGGCCGGCATGAGATTCAGCGCAGGATTCAGCCCGGCTTCCAGCTGGGCAGCGAGGCCGTCGAGGGTCGCCGCGTGCTCGGTGTCACCGATGTTGTGGAAGACCGTCGCCGCCTGGCGGACGGTCTGCAGGATGAGGTCGAAGTCCTCGTTGATATCGAGGAGCGAGACCGCCTCGTTGTAGAAACCCGTGGCCTTGTTCGCGGCGACGACGGCGTTGGCGCTGTACATCTCCAGGTAGGCGTCACCGAGCAACAGGTTGGCCTGTGCGAGCAGTTTGTTCGCACCACGATCACCGGGCAGGTCCATCACGACCACCTTGTGGAGGATGCGCGTCGCATCGGCGAGCTCGCCGTTGGCGATCAGATCCTGCGCCGTACCGATGTGCTCTTCGGCCTTTGCGAGGATCGAAGCGTGTGGGTCGCGAGACCAGTTGAACTGCTCGAGGATGTCCTCGCGATTGATGCCCAGGTCCGGCGCACCGCTGGGGCGGTTGCTGGACTGGACGGACTTGGTCAGACCGCGCGACCCGAGACTGGTCTGTTGAACCTCCTGGTCGGCGCTCGAGGCGACCGCGGCCTTATCCTTCTTGGTGACCTTGCCGGCGTCGGCAGGCACACCCGAAAGCACCAGGCACACGGCCAGTGCGAAGACAAAGACTGTCTTTCCCTTCATGCTGGGTCTCCCTCCAAATTGTGAATAGAACCCCCGGTAACTCGACTGAGTCGAGTACTACTTACGAGGTTGTAACGGGAAGTCAAGGTCCATCTTTCCCGAACCGGGAGCGTTCATTTTTTGGGGAATCCGGAGGGGTCTCGGCGACCGATTGCCACGGTTTTCGCGACCTCGAGCGGGGATCGCGTGCCGGACGACCGGCCGGTGAATCCAACAGACGGGGGGCGACGAAGAAAATAGGGATTGGAGGCCCCCTTGGATCTGCCCCCGAAAGATCTCGACGAGCTCAGCCTGGGAAATCCGTGGCTGGAAGGAGGCGCGAGAGGCGCTTCGCTGCCGTCACGGACAGACGCGGAGCGTTGCTTCCTCTGGCTCGGGGCGAGCCTGACCCTGTTGGGCCCGCTCGCGTTCTTCGTCAGCAGCGAGGTGGGGGCGGCGGCGTTCGTGCCGATGGTCTTCGGCCTCGCGTTGATCGCGCTGAGCCTGGTCTCTCTTCAAAGCACGCAGGCCTGGCGTTGGAACCTGTTGGCCCTCATCGCGGTCGTGTTCGCGCTGGCGGACGGGTTACGCGGTTTGAGACAGGTGCCGGGGCTGGTACAGGGCCTGGCGTTGCCCAACCTCGAAGCGATCGTCACGCAGTCGATCACGGCGGTCCTCTGTTTGACCTTCCTCGCCCCGATCCTCGTCCGGCTGTTCGAGAAGGTCGATCGTCAGGCGGGAGCGACGCTCGCCCGACCGTCGAGGTAGCCCGCCAGGTGCTCGCACAGGTCCCTCGCATCGTCGCCGACGCCGTCGATGAAGCTTGACTTTCGCCTGCGGAGGAACGGGATACCGAGCAGGTACATGCCCGGCGCCTCGACGATCCCCCCGTCATGACGTACGCGTCCTTTGTGATCGAATACCGGCACGTCGAGCCACGAGTAGTCGGGCCGGAATCCCGTGGCCCAGAGCACGGTGCGGAACTCGCCGAGGTCGAGGCCGAGTGGCGGCGAATCCTCGACGCGAGTCGGCTCGAAACGGTGCGCCGGCGCGGTCTCGCCGCCGAGCCCACTCTCGGTGATCCACTCGTCGATGCGGTCGAGCAGCCGGTTCATTTTCAGATCGGATAGCGCACACTGATTGCGCAGGGAACCCGAGAACTGCGCCTTGCCGTCGTGAACCCCGGCGAGCCGGCCGACGAGCCGCACGCCGAGATCGGTCAGCCGGTTGAGATCGATGGTGCGGCGGTCGTCGGAACCCGCCAGCTGGAGGGACGGCACGTTCCGCGCGCGGTTGATGTCGTCGACCTCCAGGTAGGTCTCGTCCATCACGCCGGCGTCGTACATCCAGCTCTTGATGTCGCGGCCGCGATAGAGACGGGGCGCGCGGATGTGCTCGCCGACCGCGATCGTGACGGGACGCCCGGACCGCTGGAGCTCCTCGCCGATCTGTGTCCCGGTCGCCGATGCCCCGACGACCAACACGCCGCCCGCTGCGAGCTGGTCGGGGTTGCGGTAGACATCCGCGGTGATCGTGTCGAGGTGGCCGGGCAGCGCTTGGGCGATCTTCGGGATCTTCGGGATGTTGCACGCGCCGCTGGCGACGACGACGCTGCGGCAGGCCCACTCCCCCTGACTCGTGGAGACGAGGTATCCGTCGCCGCAAACGGAAACCGACTCGACGACCGTGTGGGTGTGGATCGGGGCGTCGAGCAGTTCTGCGTAGCCCTCGATGAAGCGGATCGTCTCCGGCATGTCGAGGAACCCGTCGGGGTCGTCCCCCTTATACCGGTAGCCGGGAAGCCGGCTCATCCAGTTGGGCGTGAGTAGCCGTAACGAGTCCCAGCGCTCGGTTTTCCAGGAATTGGCGACCTCGCCGCGCTCGAGGACCACGTGGTCGATCGAGCGCTCGGCGAGGCAGTGGCTCATGGCCAGGCCGGCGTGGCCGGCCCCGATGACGACGGTCGTTGTTTTCAGACTACTCGACCTCGACGGCGACGTTGGTCGGGTTCGTGATGATGTCGTACACGGCCGAGCGCTTCTGCGACTGGGCGACGACGGCCTTGATCTCGTCCGGCGTCGCGTCGGCGTCGATGTTGTAGGTCACCTTGATGCCGTCGAAGCCGTTGCGCACGTCGCTGTCGATGCCCAGGATGCCCTGGATGTCCATGCCGCCCTCGAGGGTCGCCGTGACGGAGTTCAGCTGGATCCCGCGGTGCTGGGCGACGGAGGCCACACCCGCGGTCAGGCAGCTGGCCAGTCCGGCGAGGACGATCTCCGGCGGCGTGGGGCCGTGGTCTTCCGACGCGAAAATCTCGGGATGGTCCGCATCAAACGTGAACTTGGTTCGGTGTTTCTGCTCTTCACCGAGCCCGAAGAAACCCTCGACCGACGTACGACTGTGCGTTCCCCTGATCCAGTCACATTGAGCCCGCCAGTTGAACTTGGCTCCCTCGGGTGTCTGGCTCAGCGCCTCGCGGGCGCCCAGCAGTGCTTCGACGTTGACTCCGTTATCAACAGCCATAGAGAAACCCTCCTTTGCTTGGATGTTTGTCTTTTGTAGTGCCTGGCCGCGCCTCTTCGGCCGACGAAGATTAGCACAGCGTCAATCCAGCCGAGCCAGGTCCAGGCTCGGACCCGCATCCAGTTCGAGCAGCGCCACGACTTCCCGGTTCATGCACTTGCTCAAGTTCAGGTGCAGCACCCTGGCCTCGTCGAGCGTCCAGTCGTAGGCCGCGATCGCGTCGGTGATGTCGAACAACTCGTTGGAGAGGTCGTCCCGTATCGTCTGGTAGGTGATCAGCGCCTCGTCCGTGCCGTACCGGACGGCGCGCGCCAGCAACTCCGCGTCGCGGAAGGCGTCGCTGATCCCGTGGGCCGTGATCGGGTCCTTGAAGTAGCCGGCGTCGCCGACCAGCGCCCAGCCCGAACCGTAGCTCTGACGCATCTGGCCGGGATACCCGGGGAAGCCCCAGTGCCGTTCGGCGGGCTCCGCCGACGCGAGCTCGGCGGCGAATTCCGGCGAACACTCCTCGACGATGGCGCGGTGCCACGCCGGGAGATCGCCCTTGGCTTNNACGATGGCGCGGTGCCACGCCGGGAGATCGCCCTTGACTTCCTCGCGGAAGCGAGCGGCCGACGCCCCGGCGAAGATACAGGTGTTGCCGTCGTTCGTGGGGATGGCGCCCACCGCGGTGCCGGGGCGGTAGTACCAACGGTTCCCGCGGTTCTCCAGGCCGGGCCAGAAGGTGTACACGACGCCACTCGTGTGCTCGCCCTGGCGGTAAACGGGCGCGTCCACCAGCTTCGCCATGGTCGATCGCAAACCGTCGGCCCCGATCACGATCTCTGCCTCGATGCGATGCGATCGTCCGTCTCGATCCTCGATCACCGCGCCGATCACGCGACCGTCGTCCCGACGCAGGAGATCGGTGAGGCGCGGGCCGTGAAGGACATCGGCGCCGGCGGCCCGGGCGGCGTCCGTAAGCAACGCATCGATCACCGTGCGCCGCGGGGCGTAGAGCGCGTCGACGCCGTCGCGCGGCTTGATCGGGACCGTGATCTCCTCGTCACCGTAAAAGAACGACGTACTCGTGATCGCCGGAGTGCCCTTCTCCCGGAGTTGCTCCAAGAGACCCCAGCGACGGAGCTGCAGCACTCCGGCGCGCATCATGGCCAGCGTCGAGAGCGTGTCCGCCCCGTGCTGATCGCGCTCGACGAGCAAGACCGACATCCCGTGCCGTGCGAGCAGCATCGCCGTGGCCGCGCCTGCGCATCGCGCACCGATCACGACCGCATCGTAGGCCTGCTTGGTTTCTTCGCTGCGCATCCGCCTCTTTCTTCAGTACAATCGCTTGGACCGTACTGCCGACGGTGGTCGGCACGCAAGCTGAAATTACAGCGCTTCGAGGACGAACGATGAGCGAGCAGGAGCGGACCGCGGTATGGCCGGGCGGCATGCCCCGCGTCGGCCAGAGAGCCGAGCGAAGCAGGAAGATCGAAGCCACCGACATCGAGAGATTCACCGAGATCAGCGGAGACCGCAATCCGCTGCATTACGACGAGGAGGTCGCCAAGGCCACCTCGTTCGGCCGGATCGTCGTCCAAGGCGGCGTGACGAGCGCCATCCTCAACGCCCTCGTCGCCGAGGATATGCCCGGCCCGGGCACCGTCTTCCTGCAGGCCAATTGGAGCTTCAAGGCGCCGGTCCGTCCCGGGGACACGATCACCGGCGGCGCCGAGGTGCTCGAGGTCCGGGAGGACAAGCCGATCACGAAGCTACGCACCACCGTGACGCGCGACGACGGAACGGTCGTCCTCGACGGCGATGCGGTCTGCTACACGATGCCGATCGCGACCTAGGTTCTTTCACGGTCACTCGAACGGCGCCTGAACGGCACCGCCCCGACCACGAGCGCTCCCGCCAGCGCCACGAACAGCGCTCCCGATCGAACGGCAAAAGACCCGGGACCCGCAATCCCGGTGATCGCCAGTCTCCCCAGACCGACGCACAGCAGCACCGCACCGAGCACGGTCCGCCACATGGCCAGCGGCCGGTCGGGCATCGGCAGCCGTTCGAAGCGTCCGAAGATCGCCAGCAGGGCGATCAGGAGCAGGCCGTAGAGCAACATCCACGGCGGACGGGCGGCCCACCACGCCCCGCTGCCCGGGTCCCACGACAGACCGACTCCCCCGAGCAGCCAGGACAGCCCGATCCACAGCACCATCGCCGTGGAATGCCAAAGGTAGATCGACATGATGTTGGCGTTGACGACAATCGTCGCCGCCCAGGCGCGTCGGCCGGAGAGCAGCCTCCGAGCGGGACCCTGGAGCGCGAGCAGGAGCCCCGCCTGAGTCAACCCGAGCCCCAGCATCGCGATCGACGGCGGCAAGGTGTTGGAGACCTCCTCGCCCGGCACACCGACCATGCTGCGCGGGTAGCCGGCCACCAGCACCAGGAACGCCATCAGCGCCGCGCCGCCGAGCGCCCAGGTCAGCGAACGGGACGGGCCGTCGAACCGTCCGTCGCGCCACAGGTACCCGAGCTGGTGCACGGCGGACCAGACGAGCAGGTAGTTGATCCACGGAAGACCCTGGATCTCGAGGCCGAACCGCAGGTAATCGACGAACACCGCCGCCGCCGCGAGGCACCAGAAGGAGCCGACCCCGAAACGGTTCCACGCCGCGCGCGACAGCGGCGTGAACAGCGCCACCAGGACGTAGACCGCCAGGAACCACAGCGGAACGACGGAAACCTGCGAGCCGGTACGGATCGCTTCCGGTGGCACCCCCACCCACCGCGCCGCCAGGCCGAGCAACCCCCACGCGACCAGCAACGGAACGACCGGGCCGAATAACCGGCGCATCCGCGCGCCGATCCAGGCCCCGTAGGATCGTCCCGCGCGTTGCGCCGAGTCCCACGACACGGCGTTGGAATACCCGCCGACCATGAAAAAGACCGGCATCACCTGGAACAGCCAGGTCAACCACTGCGTCCAGGGCTGGATGGCCAGGACGTGGTCGAAGCGCAGCCGGCCGTCGTCCATCCACGGGGCCGCGATCATCCAGTGGCCGCAGACGACCGCACCGATGGAAACCGCGCGCAGCAGATCGACGTAGCGGTTGCGGGATTCCGGTGTCGCGTCGGCGAGCTCGAGCGCTCGATTCCACGCACCCCGTCGGGGGGATGGTTCGGCCATGGCGGGTGGCAGCCTACCCTATCGACTCCACCAGCGCACTGAACCGAGGAGAATCGTGCAGGGGATCCAGGTCGACATCGTTGCGCATCCAGTCGCGGTTGGAAAAGCCGTGGCGAACCGCCCGTTCGAGAAACTCGATCGCCTCGTCGAATCGCCCGGCGATGCAGTAGATGCAGGCGGCGTTGTAGAGCAGCATCGGCTCGCGCGGCTCGATCGTCAACGCGCGGCACGTCCATTCCAGCCCTCGCTCGAACTCGCCGAGCGAGACGAGAGCGTTCGCGCCGAGGTACAGGGCACGCACATCGTTGGGGTCGAACTCCAGACGCTCCTCGACAAGACGGACACCTCGTCGGCGAACCGCCTGCGCATCGGCGGTCCGGCCCAGCTTCGAGTAAACGAACCCCAACAGCAGGTGCGTCTGGTAGTCGTCGGGTTGAAGCTCCATGGCTCGCTCGTACGATTGTGCGGCCTTTTCGGGACGCCCCGAAGCGAAGTACGTCCGCGCGTACGCCAGTTGAGCATCGAAGAGCCTGGGGTTGAGCTCGATCGCGCGTTCGAGGGCCTGTTGAGCTTCGTCGTATCGCTCGCACATGAACATCACCTGACCGCGCGCGTTGTGCGCCTCCGCCAGATCGGGATCCAGCTCCAGCGCCTTGTCGCTGGCCGCCATGGCCCCCTCGAGGTTCTCGTCCGAACGCTCGGCATTCATGTAAAGGAAGGATCGGCAGTCGGCGATACCCGCATAAGCGATGGCGTAGTTCGGATCGATCTCGATCGCCTTCGAGAACATGTGCAGCGCCAGTTCGACGCCCTTCCAACCGTACTGGTAGTAGTACGCCCGCCGGCCACGCAAGTAGTAGTCGTAGGCCCGGACGTCGGCGGTCGCCACCTGCTTGATCGCGCGCCGCTCACGCGGGCTCAGTCTCAGCTCCAGCGCGTCGACGATGCTCGCCGAGATTTCGTCCTGGATGACGAACACATCACGGAGGTCGCGATCGTACTGCTGCGACCACAGTTGCAGGCCGTCGACCACGTTGACCAGTTGGACGGAGATCCGCAGGCGCTCTCCGGCCTTGCGTACGCTGCCCTCGAGCAGTCGTCCCACACCGAGACGATCCCCGATCTCGCGGCTGTCGAGCGCGGCGTCCTTGAACTGGAAAGACGAGGTTCGCGAGGCCACGCGTAGATGCTCGATGCGGCTGATCGAGTTGATGATCTCCTCGGCAATGCCGTCGCAGAAGTAGTCCTGGTCCTTGTCCGGACTCATGTCCGCGAACGGCAGCACGGCGATGGAGGGTGCGCGATCCGGCGTTCCCGCGACGGCGACGCGTTCGAGTGCCCTCAACTCGTTTCGCATGTCCAGCGCGGACTGCAACCGTTGTTCCGGATCCTTTTGCAGACAGGCGGTAATCACCCGCTCGAGCTGACGCGGAATCTCCGGCCGCATCTCGCGCACCGACCTGGGCGTGTCTTTCAGGATCGCCGCGCTTACCTCGGCCGTGCTTTCGCCACGGAACGGCCTGAGCCCGGTGACCATCTCGTAAAGGGTGACTCCCAACGAGAAGATGTCCGAGAGGTGATCGGCTTGCCGCCCCTGGATGACCTCGGGAGAAAGGTAGTGCAGGGTACCGGAGATGCGTCCGCTGTCCGTCAGCGTCACGGTCGTGTCTCCCGACGCCGCCGCCGCGCTCACCCTCGGTCGCTCCTTCCGGGCGAGCCCGAAGTCGAGAAGCTTGACCCGGTCCTCACCGACCACGACGTTGCCCGGCTTGAGGTCGCCGTGCGTGATGCCGTTCTCGTGCGCCCGGCCCACGGCGTCCGCGACCGGAACGGCGATGCGTAGGAATTCTTCGAAAGACATCCCACCGGGCCGGATCAGCGTCTTCAACGGTGCCCCGGAGATCAGCTCCATCGTGAAGAAATAGTGGCCGGCCTCTTCTCGAACGCCGAAGATCGTCACGATGTTGGGGTGGTTCAGTGCCGCGATGGCTTTGGCCTCGCGCTCGAATCGCTCACGCCGCTGCGCATCGCCGGCGAACGATTCGGGCAGCACCTTCAGCGCGACCTTGCGCTCGAGCGACGTGTCCTCGGCCTTCCACACCACACCCATCCCGCCCTCACCGATCTTCTCGATCAGGCGGTACGGACCCAGCACTCGACCCGGCTCGAGCGTCATTGCTCGTTCTCCGCTTGCTTTTCGATTATCCGCCGGTGGGTCGGGCTGCACTGTAAGGGAAACCCGATAAGCAACCCTTTCAACGTGGTTCGAAGAATCCGGCGGGGGCGATCCGGATCGTAGTTTCACCGGCAGGAAGAATCGGTCAGGAAGGTTCGGGTGTCTAACCGTGTGGTTCTGACGCTACAATCGGTGGGTGAGTGAGGAACGGATCGGCCGGTTCGAGCTGCTCGAGCAGCTCGGCTCGGGGGCGATGGGCGTCGTCTGGCGTGCGCGCGACACGCGGCTGCGGCGCGAGGTCGCGCTCAAGCTGATCCGCGACGACCGCGGAGCGGACCGCCATGCCCGCGAGCGGTTCATCCGCGAGTTCCATACCGTCGCCTCGCTCAATCATCCCGGGATCGCCACCCTGTACGAGGCCGACGAGACATCCGAGGGACGCGTCTACTGTGTCTACGAGAAGGTCGACGGCGAGACCCTGACGGAACGCATCGAGCGCGGCGATCTGACCACCAAGGAGTGCATCGACATCGGCGTCCAGCTTGCCGACGCCCTGGCGGCGGCTCACCGCGTCGGCGTCGTTCACCGGGACATCAAGCCCGACAACGTGATGGTGACCGCCGACGGACGGGTGAAGATCCTCGATTTCGGCCTCGCACGAACGGAGCAATCCACGCCCCTCGAACCCGCCGGTCCCGGTGGCGGGTGGGTCCCGGGCGACGAAGCCGAAACCGTCGACGACGGCGTGACCCGGGTCGGGGCTCTGGTCGGGACACCACGCTACATGTCCCCGGAACAGGCCGCCGGCGAAGAGGTCGATGCGCGAACGGACATCTTCTCCGCCGGACTCGTGCTCTACGAGCTGGTCACCGGGGAGGCCGCGTTCACGGGAGAATCGATCCCGGAGACGCTGCGGCGGATCAAGGTCGAGGAACACCGCCCGGTGCGGGAACGCAACCCCTCGATCGACCGGCGTTTCGGCGAAGTGATCGACCGCTCCTTGCGCAAGTCGGCGGACGAGAGATTCCAGTCCGGCGAGGAGTTGGCGGCCGCGCTGCGCCAGGCCCGCAAGCAACCCGTCCACAGAAACGCCTGGTGGGCCGCGGCGGTCGTTGTCGTGGCCTTGATTGCCGCGGTGACGTGGCTCTCTTCGCGCCCGACGCTCGCGTTTGCGGAGAAAGACAAGTTGCTGATCGCCGACGTGGACAACCGCACGGGTGAAGAGGTGTTCGATCTCGCGTTGACGGCGGCCATCACTCAGGATGTCGAGCAGTCGCGCTACGCGCGCGTCTACGATCGCTCGCTCGTCGCGGAGACGCTGAAGCGCATGCGCCAACCGGCCGATGCCGTCATTGACGAGGAGCTCGGACGCGACGTCTGCCGTTTCGCCGGGGTGCGGGCCTTGGTGGTGCCGCGCATCCTGTCGGTCGGCGATGCGTACGAGGTCCAGGCGACGCTGGTCGATCCGATAAGAGGCCGCCACGTCGAGACGTTACGCGTCGTCGTCGAGGGGAAAGAAGCCGTTCTGCTGGAGGCGGTCGACGACCTGGCGCGTCAGCTGAGGAAGGCGCTCGGCGAGTCACTCGGCTCGATCGAGCAGAGCGATCTTCCGGTCTCCGAGCACACGACCTCGTCGTGGGAAGCGATGGAGAGCCTCACACTCGCGCAGCTCAAGTGGAACGAGGGGAAATACGGCGAGGCGGCCCCCCTGTTCGAGCGCGCCATCGAACACGACCCGGAGTTCATGACGGCCTACGGTTCGCTGGGCTTGCTCAAGGTCCAGTTCCTGAACGAACCGGACGAGGGGAAGGAGCTTCTGCGCAAGGCGCTGGAGCTGACCGACGGCGTCACGGAGATGGAGCGGCTCCTGATCGGCGCGGTCAACAAGAACTTCGTCGAGGGCGATCCGGAGGGCGCGCTGGCGGATTACGAGGTCATCCTCGATCTCTACCCCGACTCGTTCCCCGCGCTCAACAACAAGGGACAGATCTTGTGGCGGCTCGGACGCAACCGCGAGGCGCGTGAGGCGTTCGAGGCCGCGCACTTGGTCGAGCCGAGCTCGTCCATCCCGCTTTGGGCCATCTCCCGGATCCTCTCGTTCATCGAGTACGACGCGGTCGGCGCGGAGGCGGCGATCCGGAAGGTCGTCGAGATGTACCCCGAATCGGTTGACGCACTGCACACGCTCGCCTGGTC
The DNA here is from genome assembly GCA_011773795.1 of Acidobacteriota bacterium. Lineage (GTDB taxonomy): Bacteria > Acidobacteriota > Polarisedimenticolia > Polarisedimenticolales > Polarisedimenticolaceae > WVWW01. The sequence goes on along the minus strand of WVWW01000093.1, from coordinate 743 downwards.
CCACGTGGGCCAGCGCCGCTTCGACGAGGCGGAAACGGGCATGCGGAAAGTGCTCGAGCTGGAGCCGAACCATGCGTTCGCGCTGCCGAACCTCGCGCACCTGCTGTTGCGTCGCGGCGCGGCCTCCGAGTCCGTGCCGATCTACCGTCGACTGCTGGAGCGTCCGCGGCCGAACACCAGCTGGGACACGGTCAGCCTGGCGCTGGCGTTGCGGGACGCGGGGCAGGCGGAGGAGGCCGAGACGCTGCTGGACGGCCGCATCGAGCAGCTGGGGGACCCGGCGCTGATGGCCGGCGACTCCGATCGGGACCAGGACGGCCTCGACCTGGCCCTGTTGCTGGCGGCGCGGGGACGAACCGAGGACGCGGCGGCACAGCTGGACTCCATCGGGCTCGAGGGACTGGGATCGAACCGGCTGGACGTCCTGGCCGAGGTCTACACGCTGATGGGACGCCGCGAGGAGGCGCTGGACGCGCTCGAGCGCGCGATCGACGGCGGCTTCGGCGACATCTTCTTCTGGTCCATCAGGCCGGCTCTCGCCGGAGTTCGAGGGGACCCTCGTTTTCTCGAGATGACGGAGTCTCGTTCGACCGGGTCCTGAACAGCGCTACCTGGCGGCGGCCGTCTCCAGCTCGCGAGCCCAGCCGAGCGCGACGCGGATGCGCGAGAGGTCGATCGTCATGCGCGAATACACGATCCGGCCGTCGGGGTGGACGTCGTAGAACTGATTCAACCCGCCGGAC
>WVWW01000097.1 GCA_011773795.1 Acidobacteriota bacterium | reverse complement strand
CCCGGAAGCGAGTGAGGTGCTCGACGAGCTCGGGTACAAGCTGCTGACCAAGCCGGGTGAGGAAGAAGGCACGCTGGTGACCGACGCCGAGGCCGTCGAACCGGCGACGTTCAGGGTCGCCTCGATCCAGGCGCGTGAGAAGAAGAAGAATCCGTTCCCCCCGTTCATCACGTCGAAGCTCCAGCAGGACGCCTCACGGCAACTCGGATTCACCGTCAAGAAGACGATGCGCGTGGCCCAAGGCCTCTACGAGGGCCGCGAGATCGGCGACGCCGGAACGGTCGGTTTGATCACTTACATGCGGACGGACTCGACGCGAGTTGCCGACGAGGCCATCGCCGCGGCGCGCGACTTCATCGGCGCCACCTACGGCAAAGAGGCGCTGCCGGCGACGGCCCGAATCTACAAGGTCTCGAAGCAGGCACAGGAGGCCCACGAAGCGATCCGGCCGACGTCGATGGATTTCACCCCCGAGCGGGTCAAGCCGCACCTCGGCCGCGACGAGTTCCGGTTGTACACGTTGATCTGGAACCGCTTCATCGCGTCGCAAATGGAGGCAGCGCTCTTCGACGTCACGCGTGTCGACATCGATGCCGGCCGTTACACCTTCCGCGCCAACGGCTCGGTGCTCAAGTCGCCCGGCTGGCTGGCGATCTATCACGTGGGCAAGGCCGAGGATCCGCGCGATCGCGAGGAAGACGACAACGACAGCGAGGATCGGCGGCTGCCGAAGCTCAGCGAGGGCGAAGTCCTGAAGCCCGAAGAGTTGCTGCCCAAGCAACACTTTACCCAGCCGCCGCCGCGCTTCTCCGAGGCCACCCTGGTCAAGGAGCTCGAGGAGAACGGCATCGGCCGTCCGTCGACCTACGCGACGATCCTGTCGACGATCATGGACCGCGACTACGTCGTCAAGGACAACCGGCGGTTCTCGCCGACGGAGCTGGGCTTCCTGGTCAACGACCTGATGGTCGCCTCGTTCGGCGACATCGTCGACGTCGGCTACACCGCCCGGATGGAAGAGGAGCTGGACCAGATCGAGGAGGGCGACCTCGACTGGATCGACGCGCTGCGCGAGTTCCAGGACAAGTTCACCAAGGATCTCGAGCGCGCCAAGGTCGAGATGCGCGACGTCAAGCGCGAGGCGATCCCGACCGACCAGACCTGCGACAAGTGCGGCAAGCCGATGGTGCTCAAGTGGGGCCGCTTCGGCCAGTTCCTGGCCTGCTCCGGCTATCCCGACTGCAAGAACACCCGCGATCTCGCAGCCGACGTAGAGATCGAGGCCACCAACGGCAAGGGTGCGCGGGCTGCGGCCAAGACGGCCAAGGTCAACGCGGCGCCGAGCCAGGTCGAGATCGAGGCCGATCCCTGCGAGAAGTGCGGCGAGGCGATGGTGCTGCGACGCGGCCGCTACGGCCCGTTCCTAGCCTGCTCGTCCTACCCGGACTGCAAGAACACGCGCAAGGTCACGCTGAACAAGGACGGCAAGGCGGAGGCCAAGGCCGACCGGCTGCTCGACGAGGAATGCCCCAAGTGCGGCTCCAAGCTGGCCGTCAAGCAGGGCCGCTACGGCGAGTTCACCGCCTGCTCCAGCTACCCCAAGTGCCGCTTCGTCAAGATGAAGGAGACCGGGGTCAACTGTCCCGAGTGCGCCGACGGCCAGGTCGTCGAGCGGCGCAGCAAGCGCGGCAAGCTGTTCTACGGATGCAGCGCGTTCCCCGATTGCAGCTTCGTGACGTGGAAGAAGCCGGTCGACAAGGAGTGCCCCGAGTGCGGCGCCAGCTACCTGGTCGAACGGATGACCAAGAAGGCGGGGCATCAGTTCCTCTGCGACAGCGAGAACTGCAACCACGTCGAATCCGCCGAAGCCACCGAGGGATGAGCGGCGACCCCACGCCGAGACAGATCACCCCGTTCCCCAACGGCGAGATCGGCATCGTCTGGTCCGACGGCCACGAGTCGTACTACGACTCCCACCGGTTACGCTGCGCCTGCAGTTGCGCGCGTTGCGTCGACGAGATGACCGGCCGTAAGGTCCTCGATGACGCCGGCGTACCCACAAGCGTCCGCGTCAAAGAAATCCATCCCGTCGGCAACTACGGCTACGGGATCGGATGGACCGACGGACACGACACGGGGATCTACAGCTTCACGTACCTGCGCTCGTTGTGCGGTTGCGGTGAGTGCGCTCAGCGGTAACCGAAGAGCATCGAGTAGACGATCAGGACGATCAGCGTCAGGCCGATGGCCAGCGCCGTGAACGCGAAGATCCGGATGATCTTCTCGGCTTGCCGCGGCACCGGCTCGACCAGGTGCTCGTCCAACTGGCCCGTGCGGAGCATCCGCTCGTACTCGTCGGGTTTGTCGTACTTGAGCTCGTCCAGGGTCATCCGGCCGGTGAAGATCACCGGGTCCATCGGGAACTTGTCCGGCCGGAAGTGCGTGTTGAAGAAGTGGATCGTGAAGATGAAGCCGACGGCCAGCAGCGCCTCGTCGCTGTGGATGATCGTCGCGACGTTGACGAACCACCCGGGGATGACGTGCGTGAAGACCTCGGGGAACCACAGGATCAGCCCCGTCGTTCCGATGATCACGATGCCCCACAGCACGGCGAAATAGTCGAACTTCTCCCAGTAGGTGTAGCGGCCGTAGCGCGGCCGCGGGCCGAGGCCGAAGAACCAGCGGATCGACTGCACGGCGTCCTTGAAGTCGCGTGATGTGAACAGGATCGTGTCGGGGCCGGTGATCACGTCCCACCAGCCCTTTCTCGATCTTTTCTTCTTGCGTACGACATCCCACAGGTGGGCCGTGAAGACGCAGACGAGGATGACCGCGCCGACGCGATGGAGCAGCCCCATCGACTCGAAGCCGCCGAACAGGACGGATACGGCATGGGCCCAGCTCATGTGGGAGAACTTCAGGGCCATGCCGGTCAGCGCGAGCGTGAAGAAGCTCAGGATCATCAAAATGTGCAGCGTGCGGTTGAAGCGGTTGAAGCGCCGGTACATGCGTCTGCCGCGCTCCTCGGTGAGCTCCTTGTGAACCTTCCACTCGTCGCGCGTGAGCCACAGCCGCACCAACCAGGCCAGCGTGTGCATGAGGGAGAAGGTCAACGTTCCGATCAGCAGCGCCGTCATGCCCCAGAAGGACCAGAACAGCCAGGGGTACTTGGTCCGATCGTGATGGGTCGCGTGCGTCAGGTAGCCGGCGAACCGCCGGTGCGACCCTGCGTGGCACTTGCCGCAGGTCTCGACGACGTGGTCGCGGCCCAGGGTCGAAGCGGGATCCGAGGGCGGCAGGATGTTGTGCGTCCCGTGGCAGTCGTGACACTTGGCCGCACCCTCCGAGCCGAGCCGTGACACCTTGCCGTGGAAGGTATCGAAGAACGTTTCGGTTTGCACCTCGTGACAACGACCGCACTGATCCATGACGACGAAGCGGAAATCGTTCAGATCGGTACGCGAGATCGTGTGCGACGAGTGGCAATCATCACAACTCGGCAATCGGTGATCCTCGTCGACACCCCGGGGATAGTGAACGCTCTTCTTGAACGTTTCCTCGATTCCGTGATGGCAGCGGCCGCAGGTCCCCGCAACATTCTCGTGATGGACCGAGGATCTTTCATCGTCGACCGGCAGCTCGCCGTGGGGGGTGTGACAGTCCGCACAGGTCGCCGTGACCAGTAAGCCGCTCTCGACGAGTCCCTTGCCGTGGATCGAGTCGAGGTAGCTGCCGAAGATGTCGGGAACCTCGGAGTCGATGCGTACCGCGGCCTGCTCCCCCGCTCGGTGGCACTTGGCGCACAGGAACGGAACGTTGCTCTTGAACGTCGGGGAGGTCGGGATCTCCTTCAGCTGGATGTCGTGTTTGCCGTGGCATTCGAGGCAGGACGGCGCGTCCGGGTCTTTCGCCGCGTGCAGAGTCCCGTGGATCCCGGTGGTGTACTCGTCGACCGGCCCCGCATGACAGGCGCTGCAGTCGACCGACGACGTGATCGTCTCGCACGAACGCTCGCGTGACGGGGTGACCTCAACGTGGCACTGCGCGCAGGCTGTGTCGACGTGGGCCGACGTGTCGTGGACCGCCCTGTCGACGAACAACGGAACGGTCTGACCGTCGCGCAGCATGGTCAGATCGGGGTCCGCGTGGCAAGAGAGACAGTCCTCGTTGGCCGAGCCCGCCGGGTAGCGAACGCGACGGATCTTGTGGGGTGCGTGGCAGTCGACGCAGGCCGGGATCTTGTGCGGCTCCTTCTCCCACAGCTGCCCCTCGATGACCTTGCGGTGGACCTGCTCGATCTGCCCGTGGCATGCCGCACAGGTCCGGGCGACGTTGTCGTGGTGGATGCTCGAGCGCGGGTCGGTGTGCGGCAGGATGTCGTGCGCGGTGTGGCACGAGGTGCAGACGGCGGTCACGGTCAGGCCCTGCCGGTACAGGCCCTCGCCGTGGATCGACATCGAGTAGTTCTCGAGGATCCGGTCCTGGTGGATGTCGCGGTTGAGCGAGACCGGCGAGCCCTCCTGATGGCAGCGGCCGCAGAGTACGGGGACGTTCATCACCGCCGTCAGCGAGGAGGGGTCGTCGACCGGGAGAATCTCGTGGCTCCCGTGGCAATCCGCGCACTTGGGGGCAAGTTCGTCCCCGCGCCGGGCGGCCTGGCCGTGGAGACTGTTCGTCTCCTGACGCACCTGCGGTGCGTGGCATCCGGCACAGCTCGGTGGGCTGGAGCTGAGCGGCTGGATCTCGTGATACCCGTGGCAATCCGCGCAGCCGGGTGTACGCGGGCTCGACACGGGAAGCCCGCCGTGGCGGCCGGCGGGGTCGTGGCAGACCGTGCAGTCGACGGGCTCGACGTCGTCTTCGTGGAACTCCACCCCTTCCAGGTCGACGTGACAGTCGACGCACGCGAAGGTGCCGTGGATCGAGCTGGGGAGGGCCGCCAGGCCGGCATCCTCTTCGTGACACAGCAGACAATCCTCACTGGTCTGCGCCAGGACGGGCGCGATCGCAAACAGAAGTCCGATAACCAAGAGTGGAAGCGTGCGTGGCATCGGCTAGCCAGCCTGTTTCTCGGTCTTCCCCAAACTCAACGTAACGCCCCTCGCCGTCAGCGGAAACACGTAGAAACACGTAGCGACCTCCGTGGAAACCGCGGCCGTCAAAACGGCCCGCGCTAAGGCGAGAGACGTAGCGCGCTTGTTAGAATCGAGGTGTACCAAGCCAGCTCGGTTGGAGCAGCGTGATGCGAGCCTCCATGAGAATCGGGCCGGCGGTGGCCATGGGCCTGCTTGTCGGGCTGTGGGTGCCGGGCGCGCTCGCTCAGGGCGACGAGGACTGTCTGGCTTGCCATTCGGAGATCGACCTCTTCGAAGGCCTCGACGATCCGTCGCGTCTGGTCGTCACCGAAGAGCAACACCTCGGTTCGTTGCACGGGTCCATCGGTCTGGCGTGCGTCGATTGCCACATGGACCTGGCCGGGTCGGACGACTACCCTCATGCCGAGATCCTTCTGCCCGTCGATTGCGGCATGTGTCACCCGGACACCCAGGAGCTGTTCGCGGGCAGCATGCACGGCTATGCCCTCGAACGCGGCGATGCGCTGGCGCCGACCTGTGCAAGCTGCCATGGCACGCACGACATCCTGCCCGCCTCGGATCCCGACTCGCCGACGCATGAGAGTCGCCTGCACGAGATCTGCGCCTCCTGTCACGGGGCGGCGGGAGTGCTGACAAACCAGATCGTCAAGTTCCCGGAGACCGTCGCCAGCTATGCGCGCTCGGTTCATGGACCCTCGAACGGGGGCGGCGGTGGCGCCACGTGCGACGATTGCCACCACGTCCACGAGGTGCGCGGGGTCGCCGATCCGGAGTCACGGATCCACCGCGCCAACCTGGCGCGGACCTGCGGCGGCTGCCACGAGGGCATCCGGGATGAGTACGAACGGTCGATCCACGGCCGCGCGCTCCAGGCCGGCCTGCACGACAGCCCGACCTGTACCGATTGCCACGGCGAGCACCTGATCCTGTCTCCGAGCGATCCGGACTCGAAGTCGCACGCCAGCCGGCAGGCCACCGAGTCGTGCGGGAACTGTCACAACGACCCGGTCATCATCGCCAAGTACAGCCTGCGCGGGGATGCGGTCGGAACCTACGTCGACAGCTACCACGGTTGGACGACGCGCCGCGGGTACATGAGCGCGGCGACCTGCGTGAGCTGTCACACGGCGCACCTCGTCCTCCCGCACACGGAGCCGCAATCCACGATTCACGCGGACAACCTCGTGCAGACCTGCGGCCAGTGCCACAAACGCGCCGACGAAGCGTTCGCCTCCAGTTACACGCACGAACAGCTGTCGGTCACGGCCAATCCGGTCAACCGCTGGATTCGCGGCATCTACTGGGTGTTGATCACGGGCGTCATCGGCGGGATGGTTCTGCACAACCTCGTGATCTTGAATTTCCACGCCGTTCGCAAGCGCAGGCAACTCGGACAGGCAACCACCGTACGTCGGCTCGACCACGTCCAGCTCGCGCAGCACGCGCTGATGGCGCTCTCTTTCATCGTCCTCACGATCACCGGTTTCGCCCTGCGCTACCCGGATGCCGGCTGGGTTTCCCTGCTGACCGCGATCGGTCTCGACGAACCGCTCCGTGCGAACGTGCACCGCATCGCGGGTGTGGCCATGCTGATCGTGGCGCTCACACACGTCCTCTACGTGATTCTCGCGCGACGTGGGCGCGAGGAGTTCCGGGCCATGGTCCCCTCCCGCCGGGATCTTCGTGAGGCCGTGGACAACCTGCGTTACCACACATGGAGGCGTGAGCGGCCGGCCGATTTCGGGCGTTACGATTACACGCAGAAGGCCGAGTACTGGGCCATCGTTTGGGGCACCGCGTTGATGGCCCTGACGGGTGCCGTCCTGTGGTTCCCCGACCTGGCGGTCAAGCTGGTTCCTGCCTGGGTGGTCACCGCGTCGCAGACGGTCCACTTCTACGAGGCCTGGCTCGCCGCGCTGGCGATCGTCGTGTGGCACTTCTTCTTCGTGCTCTTCCACCCCGACGTTTACCCGATGAGCTGGACGTGGCTTTCCGGGAAGGTGGACCGCCGCTCGGTCGAGAAGCATCACCCGCGTTGGTACCGCGAGGAGCTTGCGGGCGAACCGGTCGCGGCGGACGACGACTGACCCGCTAACCCGCGAGCAGGCTCTCCAGGACGGNNCCAGCACCTGTCGGCGGAGCTCGGCCAGCGTCGCGACGTTGTCCAGGTGCAGCGCCTCGTACGAGCCGTCGTCGTCGTGGCAGTCCGCGCAGGTCGCCAGCGCGACCTCCTGCGAGTGCGGTGTGGCGGCCGAGTGGCAATCTTCGCAGGCCACGATGTCGGCCATGAAATCCGGTTCCAGTCCGAATGCCTCGAGCTCCTGCAAGCTCGCCGAGATCAGCCCCTGCTGTTCCATGTGACAGGCGGTGCAATCGTCGCCGCCCGGATTCGCCCCTCCGGAATGACACTGGCTGCACAGGACGTCTGCGTGCGTCCCGCTCAACGGAATCACATGCTCGAACTGACCGGTTCGGTAGGAGATCTCCTCGCCGTCCCCGTTGGGAATCAGGAACGTGTGGCACGACTCGCAATCCTCGACGATCGTGTCGCCGTTCTGGTTGACGTGCCGGTTGTCGTGACAACGGAAACAGCCGTCGGAGTACATGTGGCCGATGTTGTCGGGGTACGTCGTCCAATCGACATTCATCTCCGAAAAGATATTGGCGACATAAACTGCGCGGGTGGTGTCGATCGCCTGGTAGATCGCGGCGCGGCGCGACTCCCAGAGGTCCGGGTAGTTCTCGCGGTAAAAACTCGAGATCCGCTCGCCGATCCGCGCGAGCGCTTCGGCGTCCGGCACGTAGGGGGGCAGGAGCGTCGCCACCGCTTCGCGCTTGATGAACGGTAAAGAACGGTCGATCCGACCGTTGGTGATCGCGAGATCGATCGACTCTTGCGGGGACAGGAACTCGTGCGCGGGTCGATTGTGGCAATCCATGCAGTCGATCGTTCTGCGCTCGCCCTCGGGCGGGGGGTCCGAGCTCGGCTTTCCGTCGGAGCGGAAGATCTGCGTCTCTCCGGCGTCGTCCGTCCAGGTGATCCAGGGGATCTCCTGCAGCCGCTCGTCGGTCGCGATGTACTCGATCCGGGCCGCGAGGGCCATGTGCCGGTGGATCCCCGACGCCCGTCCCAGAAACTCGTCGCCGCCTCCCGTCTTCAGGAGCAGGGCCACGGAACGATCGGTGTTCTCCTCGTCGGACGAGTAGTGCGGGAACTCGCGCAGCTGGGAGCCGAAGAACTTCTGGGGCCAGTGACACTCCTCGCAGGTCTCGCGTGCCGGGCGAAGCTCGGTGATCGCCGGCGGGATCGGCCTGGGGTACGTCTCGCGGAGCGTCGCGATGACCTGGCGCAGCCCGGAGACCTTGGACTTCACGAACCAGCTGGCACCGCTTCCGATGTGGCACTCGGCGCACGACACCCGGGCGTGAGAGGAGCGCTGGTAGGTCGTCGCCTCCGGTTTCATCACCGTGTGGCAGGTCGTTGCGCAGAACTCCGTCGAGTCGGTGAAATGGTAGCCGTGGTAGCCCGTGACGGCGGTCACCGGCAGCAGGGCGAACACCCCGATGGCCAGGTACTTGGCTACGCGAATCTGCAACGGATCGCTGAAGTCGGGGCGTGGAAGCAGGCGCAGTCGGCGCTCGGGGTCCAGCCGGCGGCGGCGCCAGCTGCGGATCAGGATCCCGATCACCATGAGGGCGAAACCGATTGTCAGGATCCCGGGGAGAACCAGGTAGCCGACGATGTCGACATACGGGTTTGGAGTTGGCGACACCAGGCTGAACAGGCCGAACGTGATCAACAGAATCAGCGCGACGGAGCTGAGCAAGGTGCCCGCCAGCGTCAGCCAGTTGGTCCACAGCGGCTTGGTGATCAGGGGATGCTTGGGGATATCACCCAACGATCGACCTCCTTACGCGAACGAGCCCAGAGTCTAACCCAGAAGGGTCAGACAAAGCGGGGGCGAGTTTTGCCGGAGATCTACTTCGTGTTCTTGAGCTCGACGAGCCAGGCCGCGATCGCCGCCAGCTCCTCTTCGGTACCCTTGAACTCTTTCTTGTGATCCTTGCCGTCGAGCTGAACCTTGCGGCTGACGAACTCCTGGATCCAAGCGGCGTCACGATCCGCGTTGGGCAGGTCGGGTCCTTTCATCGTCTCGGACTTGACCTTGGCAACGATCTCCGCCTGGGGGACGGAGTGACACATGTTGCACTTCTGGGCGGTGAATGCGGCCTGGCCATCGCCCGCGGCGACGGGAGCGCTGAGCAAGACGAAGAGCACCGCGGCGGCGGCACCGACGAGAACCTTGGTTGTCCTGGGGGGCATATCTGAACCTCCGATTTCCTCGAACGGGTCGTACCCAAAGATTAATCTGCATCGAGATTCCGCGCCGCGAAAGGCGGATTTTCCGATGGTTTGTCTCGGTTTTCGCCTAGGACGCGGCAGGGCGGCGCCGACTCCGGGTCGGCCCCGCCTCCGTCACGTCTACCTACGGTTTCACTTTTGAATACCCCGCTGGTTCTTCAACGGCCTGTTCTGCCAGCTGCTCAACGTGTTGGGCCGTTGTCGATCGAACTCCATGATGCGGGTGCCGCCCGCGAGCGCGACGAGTGCATTGCGTGCCTCGATCAACACACCGTTGGCAAAAAACGGGTTGTGAACCCCGCGGCTGCCGTCGTTGTGCACCAGCGCCCAGTTCCAGCCGGACTTCAAGAGATCGTCATCGGCAACGGCTGCCAGCGTGTCGACGACCGCCATCGCCGAGTCAACGACGTCGATATCCGGAATCCGGTGAGGTCCGGACACCGTCGAATCATTGAAGACGACCGTCAGAGCCTGGCGTCCGCGGTACTCGCCGAACTGGATCTCGGCGATGTCCGCGGCGTCGACGATGACGGCGTCGCCGTTCAGGTCGACGGTGTACCCGCCGTTGATCGTCTCGTCGATCAGCGCCAGGTACTCGTCTTCCAGCAAGTCCTGCACGACGTCCAGCAAGTGCTGGATGGCGCCCTGGGCGTCGTCGGGATCGAGGTGTGGACTGTGGCAGTCGGAGCAGATGTCACGATCGGCGAAGAACGTGTGGTTGGTCCCGCCCTGGTTATAGGAGAGGATGTCCGGTGGCGGAGTCGACTCCATGTGGCAGGCGACGCAAGCATCCTCCAGGCCGGCGTGGCCGCCTGGGGAGTCGACCGCAACGAAGTACGCGTTCTGGCCGACCAGCATGTCGGTCTGCGCCGATCCGTGCGGCGCACGCGCCTTCTCCGCAGACGAGAACGCGTCCCAAACACTGTCGTTGCGCAGGCCGCGACGCGAGTTGTGGCAGGTCATGCAGATCGCGCCGCGCCCCACGTCGGTCGCCGTGAAGCCGGCGATCAGCGGCGGCGTGTCGCCGCTGATCCGCACCGTCGCGTTGGTGTTGATCCCGCTGGTTGTCCCCGCTGCGTGCGGGTCGTGGCACGCGGCGCACGTCTGGGGGTGCACCTCATCCTCGGTCCAGCTGACCGTGATGTTGGCCAACGGATCGGTCGTCGGATCGTCGTCGAGAAGGATCGGCAGCCACTCCAGGAACCCGTTGGCGGTGTGGCAGCGAGAGCAGTTGCCGCTCACGCTTTCGTCGATCGCCAGCTCGTAGTTGGCGTGGGCGCTGAGCTGCCACTGCTGGAAGCGGGCGTGGCGCAGCGGCTCGCCGTGGCACACGGCGCAGACGTCGGAGGACAGATCGACGCGAGGCTCGCCGAGCGGACCGGCGAAGCCGTGCGCCAGGCCGCCGGTAAAGCTGGTCCCTTGCGGTCCGTGGCAATTCTCGCACTGGATGTTCGCCTTGCGAGCGGTCTCCGGCGTGTTCACGAGCGCGTTGCTCCAGTTGTCCGGCTGGGGATCGCCCAGCATGCCGAGGAACGTGTTGTAGTCGGTGGCCTCGTCGATGCCGAGGTTGTCCGCCGCCGGGTCGTAACCCACGGTGTGACAGGCGAAGCACCGTTGGCCCCAGTAGGCGCTGGAGTTGAAGTTGGTCGTGAAGATCTCGGCGTGGCCGGTCTGTGCCCAGTCCGTGAACTTGTCCGGGGCGAACATGTCGTTGTGACAGAGCGTGCAGGCGGTGTCGGGCACCGGCCTGCCGTCCATGTCCTCGTCGACGATGACACCGCGCCACTGCCCGGCAAAGACCTCCAGCGTCGCCGGCGAGCCTCCGATGCCTTCCGCAGCGTCGGCGAGCGTGAGCTCGTAGAGGCCAGAGATGTCCGGAATGAAATACGGGTAGCGCGTCGTCGCATCCTGGAGCGTCACCGCGGAACCAGCCGGGGCCGCCAGCGTCCAGTCGTAGGACGTGTGTTCCTTGGCCTGGACCAGAACGGCTTGATTCAGGGGCACGTTTCGCAGTCCGGTGGAAACCTTCCAGGGAAGGTCCGTGTGGATCTCGACCTCTTCGGTGAACACGCCGAGATCGGTGTCGACCTCGACCTCGAGAGTGACCAGGCCCGCCTCTTCCAGGGACCACGGGTTGACCCCGACGACCTGCAGTCGATTCTGCAGGCCACCGAAGGACCCGTGCGGTGGTATCGGGACGTTGGGCGGCAGCTGGTCCTGGGTGACGAGCGGTTCCTCGAGGTGGTGGATGAGCCCGATCTTGTAGTTCCCCGCGCTACTCAGGGTCACCGTTGCGGTCTCCGTGTCGCCGTTGGCGATGGACGCCGTCTCGCCCAAGGTCTGCGTCCAGGTGATCGCGTTGATCGTCGCCGTCGGCGGAGCGTTGATATCCACCGTCGCCGTGACGATGCCTCCGGGGGTCATGTCGCCCGAGACACTCGCCGAGATCTCGACCGGGACGGTCGGCAACAGTGCGATGTCGAGATCGCTGATCGACGTTCCGGCCACGACCGTGACGCTCTGCCCTTGCGAGGTGTACCCCGCGGCCGAGAAGGCGAACACGTACGTTCCCGGATTCAGTTGACCCGAGTAGGCGCCCGACGCGTCGGTCGTCGCGAAGTTGGAACCCTGCACCGTTACCGTCACTCCGGCGATCGGATTGCCGGTCAGCCCATCCGTGACGACACCGGAAACCGTCACCAGGGTCGACGAGACGGCGCTCCCGGTCAGGTGGGCGTTGAACCCGCCGCTGCCGGAATCAGCGCCAATCTCGGCGTAATAGGTCCCCGCCACGGGCAACGTGAATACGTGGGTCAGGTTGCCCATACCCATCCAGCCGATGACGCGCGTGAGCCCGGGTACGACCGTTCCCCCGGAATCCCGTATCACGGCGGTCGGAACGAGCGTGGAGCCCGGCACGGCCTGGACGGTTAGGACGACCGCCTCACCTCCGGCGGCCAGGAACCTCCCCTGAACGAAATCGGCACCTGCGGTGTCGATCGTTCCCGAGAAAGTGCCGCCGAGTTCGGTGTCGACGACCGCGGTTTGTGCGTTCGCTACGGAGCAGAACAACAGTAGGACGGACGCACCGATAGCCTTCGTTAGCCAGACTCCTCCGTTCTTCATGGTTGCCTCCCGGTCCGGGGTAACCGGGGCGGCCACCCCGTTCCTGACGCAAGAATGTTAGGAGAATTTTGCTCGTTCCATCACTGCGGAAATCCCGAATGAGGTCCGCCGAAAAGTAAGGGTATCCCCTTGCACCGCCGTTTTTGGCCGTGTGTGACAATGACCTCGTCGATAGGCTCAGGTGCTCCGCGCTCACCGATCGGCGACGCGCTGTCTCGCGGGCCCGATCGCGAGGTTCGAC
>WVWW01000123.1:6662-13283 GCA_011773795.1 Acidobacteriota bacterium | reverse complement strand
CAACCTGATCTGCGTCACTGCGGGCCTGCCGGAGCCGGTCCAGCGGTTGCTCTTCGACACGGAGAGCGACTTCAGTTGGAACCCGGCGGGTGGAGTCGAGGCGCGCTACGACGCCATCCGCGGCGATCTTGCACTGCTCCGCTCCAGCGGCTTCGCGGCATCGCAGGAGGCCTGCGTCGTCACCGACACTCCGAACACCTTCGCCTCGGACACGACACCGCTCGCCTCGGGCGAGGGGGCCTACTACCTTGTTCGCGCACGTAACTGTGCCGAAGAGTCGGGGACGTTCGACAGCCTGTCGACGCGGCAGATCGCGTCACGCGACTTCGACCTGCAGGGCGCGGGCGGGGCGTGCGGCTGCGGGCCCGGTGAGGACATCGACGGCGACGGTCTCTGCGCGAACCTCGACAACTGCCCGTTCGTCGCGAGCCTGGAGCTGACGGACACGGATGCCGACGGGCTCGGCGATGTGTGCGACGAATGCCCGATCGACCCGCTGAACGACGTCGATCTCGATACCGTCTGCGGTGACGTGGATCTCTGCCCGGACACACCCGATCCGTTGAACCTCGACTACGATGCGGATCTGATCGGCGACGTCTGCGATCTCTGCACCGATGCCGACCAGGACACGTTCGGGGATCCCGGGTACCCGGTCAACACATGCCCCGAGGACAACTGCCCCAGCGTGGTCAACCCGAGCCAGCTCAACGACGACGGCGATTTATTGGGGAATGCTTGCGATGCCTGCCCGATCGATCCGCTGAACGACATCGACAGTGACACGGTTTGCGGTGATGTCGACAATTGCCCCGACGTCTGGAACAGCGGTCAGTCCGATGCCGACGGCGACCTCACGGGAGACGCCTGCGACACGTGCACCGACCTGGACGGTGATAGTTTCGGGAACAACTACTTCGGGGCCAACACCTGCGTGCAGGACAACTGCCCGGCCGTTCCCAACGAGGATCAGGCCAATGCCGACAACGATCTCCTCGGCGATGCCTGCGACACCTGTCCGCAGGACCCCGCCAACGATTACGACGGCGACGGCGCCTGCGTCGGCGCCGACAACTGCCCGTTCGACTCCAACCCGCAACAGCAGGATCCCGACGGCGACATGCTGGGGACGGTCTGCGACCCGTGTCCGGCCGACCCGCTGAACGACGTCGACGGGGACGGCATCTGCGGCGACGTCGACAACTGCCCGACCGACTCCAACCCCGATCAAGGGGACGCCGACGGCGACGGGCTGGGCGATGTCTGCGATCCGGACAGCGGCTGGATGGAAGACCCCAACGACTGTGCGCCTCTGGACGATTCTTTGACGGAGGTTCCGGGAGAGATCCCCAACAGCCTGCGCGTCGAGACCTCCGGTGCGGTGATGACCTGGCTGCGCGGCACCCAGGGCTTCGTCAGCAACGTTTACCGCGCCGTTCGCCCGATCAACACCGATTTCGACTCGACATTCAACTGTCTGATCGGCGAAATGCCCTCGACCGGTGCGAACGACCCGCAGATGCCCTCGATCGGCATGGCCTTCTACTACCTGGTCAGCGCGCGCAACATGTGCGGCGAATCGATCGCCGGGCAGGCCACCTCCGGCCCGATCGCACCCGCGACCATGTGCCCGACCTCGTTGACCGACACCGACGGCGACGGCCGCATCGACCTCCGCGACAATTGCCCGATGCTGGTCAACGCCGCCCAGGCGGACGGCGACGGCGACGGCGTCGGCGACGTCTGCGACAACTGCGCCGCCGTCCCCAACCCGGACCAGCGCGACAGCGACGGTGACGCGATCGGCGACGCCTGCGAACCCTAGTCCCGGCGGATCGCCCGCCACATGGGGACCGACAAGATAATCAAAAGCACACCGGCAACGACCAGGATCAATCGGGCGCCGGGCGCCGGCATATCGAGGGCGCGCGCCGCGGCGCGGAGCACGCCGGACGTGCCGAGAAGCAGGCTCACGGCGACGCAGACGTAGAGCGCACCGTTGGCCAGGGGCCCGTTGGCCCGGTCGCCCATCCGGGAGCGATCGTTGACGATGACGAAGAGGAAGATCGCGACGATCGGGAGGATCGCGCCGTTGAGGGCCTGGGCGGCGATGATCGCCGGGATCGGAGGGGTCCCGCTGGCGGCGAAGCCGAGACCGACGAGCAGGACGAAACCCCAGATCGAACGGTAGTACCACGAGCGTTCCGACCAGCGGGCCTCGCCCTCGC
The DNA here is from genome assembly GCA_011773795.1 of Acidobacteriota bacterium. Taxonomy (GTDB): domain Bacteria; phylum Acidobacteriota; class Polarisedimenticolia; order Polarisedimenticolales; family Polarisedimenticolaceae; genus WVWW01. The sequence continues at coordinate 11,055 of WVWW01000123.1, read as the reverse complement.
GCTCGAACAGTCCGCGTGCGGTCAGCGCGGCCGCCAGAGGCGCGGTCAAGGCCGAGGTAAATCCGGCCGCGGCCAACCCCAGCCCGAATCCCGAATAGGCCCAGCCACCCAAGCGGACGGCGAGCGCAGCGGCCAGCTCCTCGTAGGAGAACTCCCCGGCCAACCCGCTCCCGACGACCAGGACGGCGACCGAGATGGCGCCGCCGAGGACGATGGCGACGACGAGGCCGAAACGCATGTTCTCGGAGCGTCGCCCGCGAGCCAGTCCCGCGGCCAAAAACAGGTTGTAGGGCACCACCGTCGTCCCGATCATGCCCAGGACGAGCAACGCGGAGCCGTCGGGGAGCGAGGGGATCAGCGCCCCGCGCAGCAGCCCGCCGAATGCCGGGAGCATCCCGGCGGCGGTGACGACGAAGACCGCTCCCATCAACGCGACGAGGTAGCCGAGGAGCCGGGCCACCGTCCCGGTGGCGGCGAAGCCGAGCAGCAACGCCGCGGGGAGCCCGATCGCGGCGACCCACGCGACGTTCGGCCCCGGCTGCAGCAGTTGCGCCCCCGCGACCGCCCCGAGGATGTTGCCGGCCTGATACGCCGCACAACCCATGACGATGGCTCCGAGGACCAGCACGGTGACGGCGAGACCCGCGGCCCCGGTGAAACGATCGCGTAGCGCGCGACCGAGGTCGTTGCCGGTGGCGATCGTCAGGCGGGTGGCCGCCTCCTGGAGCACCACACAGGCGAACGTCGAGAACACGAGCGCCCAGATCAACGCGGTCCCGTAGCTCGCGCCCGCCTTGGCGCACGTCGTGACCGTGCCCGGGCCGATGAAGGCCGCCGAGATCACCGACCAGAACAGGACCTGGGCCCACCGGCTCCTCACCGGTCGAACTCGATTTCCAGCGTGACGATGCGCTGCGGCCCGACCTCGAGCGGCAGCTCGCGTCCGGAGCACTCGACGGGACCCTGGCGTTGTTCGAGCAGGTCGACGTGCCAGGCGGACCGGACCGGGAGTCCCACCGTGAGCCGCTCCGCCACGGCATCGTCGCCGAGGTTGTGGAGCCGGACCACCAGCGTGTCGCGTTCCTCGTGACGCTTGATCGCGGTGACGCGTAACCGTTCCGACTCCAATCGCAGCAGCTCGGTTCCCCCGGGACGATGGCCCGTCTCCACGCCCTGGATCACCGGCGGCCGGACACGCCAGCGACGGCTCTCGGCAGGAACCGCGGCGTGGCGCCAGTCTCCGGTGAACGGCATGACCGCGTAACGAGAAACCTGGACTCCCCTGCACTGCGCGGCGGGGGTCGCCAGGGTCGGGCCGGCGTTGCAGTGGCGGCGTGTCGGGAAATCGTCACGCGACAACCAGCCGACCGCACGTAGCAGCGTCAGATGAAGTGTGGTGCCCCCGTCGCCCTGCGAAGCCTCGATCTCGGGCAAACCCCGGGCAAACAGCGCCAGACCGTGCCCGCCGGACTGGACCAGCGAGAACTCCTGTTGCGGGAACGTGGCGGGCGGCGGCTGGACCCAGTCCTCTCCGTCCGGCCGATCCAGCGAGCGTTCGTGGACGTAGAAATGACCGTCCGACACCAGTGTGGCCGCTGGCAAGCCCGTCGGGAATACGGCGCGCAGCCGATGATCGTCGGCGCGGTTGTCGAAACGCGTTTGCACGTCCACGAGCGGCCGGTCGGCGTCGAGCGCGATACGGATGGTGGCGCGACAGCTTGCCCTCTCCTCGCGGCGAGCCGCTCGATCCGCGCTCAACCCGGCGGGGAGAGGCCACTCGAAGCTCGTCTCGAGCGCGCCGCGCAACCCGCCGTCATCCACGATCCGCACCGCGCCCGGCAGACCCTCGCTGGTCGTCCGCTCGCCGTTCGCCGCCGGAGACCAGTCATACTCGTCGCCGGCGTCTTCCACGTCCTCCAGCAGGTTCAGGCCGGGGTAGACCGTTCCCGATCTCTTGTCGGTGAGGTCGAAACGGCCGTCGGGTCGCAACCGCACACGCAACGAGGCGTTCTCGATGCAGTCGCCGGAGACCTCGACCCGGCGCGGGCAGTCGCGGCGAGGGACGTCGTCGCGCAGATAGAAACAGGCGTGACCGACGGCCGGAAGATCGGCCACAAAGCGGATCGTCAGGAACGTGTCGGCCGAGTCCGCCTCGGCGGCGGGACGCAGGATGCGCGCGGCGAACGTGTCGAGGTAGCCGCGGAGCTTCTCCTGCTGGTCGCGCGCGTAGAGCTGGTGCCGGTAGTCGACACCCCAGAATCGCTCGAGGAAACGGGTCTCGACGACCTCGAAATCCACCTCATCGCCACGCTCGTCGAGTAGCCGCAGCTTGTCGAGGTCGTAGCCCAGCGGTTGCAGCACGACGACGCGCTCGACGACCTCACGACGGCGCCGGGGCAACGGGTTGGCGACGCAGAGCACCGTCTCGCGATCGTCGGCCGGCTGCGGCCCGAACGTCGGGACCAGGTCGATCAGTTGCCGCCGGACCCAGTGTTCCGCGGTCTGCTCGACGGCGTCGAACCGCGGGCCCATCTCCGCGTGCACCTCGTCGATGCTGCAGCCGCAGATCGAGTCGTGCGGGTGGTTCTGCAGCAGCCTCTTCCACGCGTAGGTCGTGGCGCCCGACGGGTAGTCGTGTCCGTGAGCGAAATGGGTGTAGGCCGCGAGAGGCTCGAGGATGTCGGACAGCCAGCGCTGGCAGGAGTCGTTGCGCTGCTTGAGCGGCATCCTCGCCGACCACACGCCGGAGAGGATGTGGTGGAGCTTCCCGCCGAGGAGCTCCCCGCGGAAGCGTTTCAGCTCGGCGTTCTCGTCGCGGACGGCGGCGACGAACTCGGAGAGCGATGCGTGGCGAAACTCGGTCTCCGGGAAAGCCTCGCGAAGCGCCGCGAGCAGCGTGCCGAATTCCTGCTGGGCCGGGAAGTGGTCGCAGCCGTTGTTGAGCAACGCCACCCCGGTGTTCGCTCGTGGTGCCATCTTTTCGAACAGCTCGCGGATCTTCTCGACGGCACGGCCGGGCGACGGCGCGCGACGCGTGTGCGCGTGCCAGATCTCCTCGAAACCGAGACCGGCGGCATTGCAGTAACCGCCGCACTGGTTGATCGCGAGCACCTCGCTGCCGTCGGGCGCCTGCCAGAGGTACTCCCAGCCCAGCTCGTCGATCTCGTCGCCGTTTCCCCGGGTGTAGATGAAGCTGTCGATGCCCGCCCGGCGCAGGATTTGCGGAATCTGTGCGATGTGTCCGAAGGAGTCGGGCATGTAGCCGACCTTCTGGACCGCGCCGATGTCGGTCGCCACACGATGCCCCAGAAGCAGGTTGCGGACGTGCGCCTCCGCCGAGACGAGAAACTCGTCCGGCAGGATGTACCACGGTCCCAGGGACAACCGGCCGGAGCGCGCGTGTGCCGCCAGCCGTTCTCGATCCTCGGGATGGTATTCGAGATGATCCTCGACGAGGATCGCCTGCCCGTCGAGCAGGAAGTGCTCGAACGTGGGATCGTCGTCGAGCCGGTCGAGCACCCCGCGGATCACCGCGGACATGTCGAGCCGGAAGCGGTGGAACGTGTGGTACCACTCGCGGTCCCAGTGCGTGTGCGAGACCACGAACGCGCGTCGGAAACTCATCGACAGGCCTCGATCAACCGGCCCACGGTCGCGCTGGCCATCCCGACCGCCGTGTCCGCCGCGCCGTAGTAGAGATAGACCGTGGCCTCGTCGGGGACGGGGTCCTCGTCCGCCCCCGGCTCGACGATCCATCCGCTGGGGAAGACCACGTTGGGAACCTGACCCGTCGTCTCGTAGGGCTCGCGAGGCTCCAGGACGTTGGCGTCGGATCGTGCCAGCACCCTCGACGGATCGTCGGCATCGAGCAACAGCAAGCCGGCCTGGTAGATGTTCACCCCACCCGGGTGCGTCGCGACCCCGTGGTACACGCACAACCATCCATGGCGCGTCGGGATCGGNNATCAGCTCGTCCCATAGACGCGGGCGACCCTCCGCGATCACCGCCACCGGCTCCCAGTCGAGCAGGTCGTCGGAGGAAGACAAGACGATCGCGTCGCCGGTCGGCGGACGATCCGCCCGGTGCACCCGGTTCGGCCTGTCCAGTCGCATGTAGCGGCCGCCGATGGCGCGTGGGAACAGCACCCCGTTCCGATTCTCATCGGTGGAGCAAAAGCCGAGGAACGTACACGCTGCAAGATCATCCGTCTCGAACAGCCCGAGACGGCAGCCGTCGTCCAGATCCAGCGCGGCGACGATCAGAAAGCGATCCTCCAGCCGCGTGATCCGGGGGTCGTACACGTGGTGGACGGCGATGCCGAGTGTCTCGAGCCCGTGGAGCTCGACGGGTTCGGGCGCGACGGAGAAGTGAACCCCGTCGACCGACTCGGCC
>WVWW01000123.1:0-6630 GCA_011773795.1 Acidobacteriota bacterium | reverse complement strand
TCGGGTCGGTCACCGGGGACGCGGCCGGGATCGATTCCCGGGTCAGGATCGGATTGTCGGGATGCCTCGCGAAGATCACGACACCGGCCCGTCCGTGCGCAGATCCCCGTCATCCGCGGGATCTCTCTCGAGCGTCCTCAGCCGCGCGAACATCCGCCTGAGATCGATCGCCCCCCCGATCGCGAACCAGATCACGACCACGACGGCGAGCACGATATGGATCCACATGTAGACCTTCCAGAAGCGGATCCAGGTGGCGTCGGACGCCGGTTGCAGCAGGTTGATCACCGTGCCGACGACGAAGACGGCGAACCATCCGAGGATCCAGCCGTAGGTCAGACGATACAGCCAACGGTCCCCGCTCGTGAATCCGGCATCGATCCCGGGCAGGATCCAGTTTCGTTTTGCCGGGGCCCGCGGTCTGGGCTCGCCACCGAACAGACCTTCGAGATCGAACTCGCGTCTCGGACCGAGGAGCGAGACGACGAGATAGACACCGCTGGCCCCGAAGATGGCGATGGCCCAGAACATCTGCCCGTTGATCCAGAAATCGTCGACGAGCTGGTGCAGGATGATCCCGCCGACCGCGATTCCCGAGCCGGTCAGCATCGCGGCCCAGGCGGCGGCGGTGGTGCCGCGTTTCCAGTACAGCCCGCCGATGATCACGGCTCCCGAGCCGCCGGCAAAGATCGCACCGGTGATCGCGAAGAACAGGAAGATGTACTGGCTCTGCTTGAACAGCAGGCTGAACAGGAAGATGAACAGCGCGACACCGCAGATCGACAGCCGCAGGGCGCGCAGGTGCTGCTTCGGCGTGAACGGCTTCCTGCGCAGCGGCAGCAGCACGTCCTGGACGAAGATGCTGCCCCAGGAGTGCAGGTAGGTGTCGTGCGTGCTGATGAACGCGGCGAGCATCACCGCCGCGAACGCGCCCAGCAAGCCCACCGGGAGCAGCTCGGCCAGGACCATCGGCGTGCGTAGCTGGTTGCGAACGGTCTCCGTCTCGACGCCCTCGAGACTCGCCGTGACCGTACCCGCGTAGCTGCCCAGATCCGCGTGGTGCATGACCGTGAAAGCGACGATCGGCACGAACAGGAACAGCAGGTTCTGCGGGAAGCCGCGCCAGTTCGTGAGGACGGCCGCCATCTTGGCCTCGTGGGCGCTGGTGGCGGAGGCGTTGTAGGCCTGCGTCCCCTGCCACGACATCACGCCGTAAACGTAGCCGAACACGCCGATCAGGAAGAACCAGAAGTTGAAGTCCTCGACGTGGCTGGTCTTGAACGGGTTGATCATCGAGGCGTTCTCGGGAGCCAGCGCGAGGCCCTCGAAGACCCGGTTCCAGCCGACCCTGGACAGCAGGTAGAGGGTGATCGCCACGAACGCGATGTTGACGAACAGACCCTGAATGAAATCCGTGACGATCACCGCGATCTGGCCGCCGGCGAACACGAACCACAGGGAGATCGCCAGCAGCACGATCATCGTGAGCGGGAACGTCGGCACCCCCAGTCCGAACAGCACCAGCTCCTGCGGCAACCCGCAGTAATGGATAAAGAACCGCGCGCCCACGGCGGGGAAGATGCCGAAGTTGACGATCCCCGAGACGAACGCGACGATGCCGGCGAAGACGCGGAAGTTGCGGCTGTAGCGACGCTCGAAGAACTCCGCGAGTGTGAGACAACGGGTGCGTCGGAATCGATAGACGACCCAGCCCGAGGCGGTCACGGCGAGCACGAACACGCTCATCGACATGCCCCACCAGGACATCGAGAAACCCGCGACGTAGTTCATCTCGAGGTTGGCGACGATGGTGATCGCACCGACCCCGGCGAGCCCGTTGCTCAGGGTCAGCAGGTAGCGGCCCGCGCTGCGGTTGGCCGCCAGGTAGTCGGCCACGCTCTGCATGTGGCGCCGGCTGGTGAGCGCGCCCCAAACGACGACGACGAGCAGCCCCGCGACGATCGTCCAATCCAGTAGACTCACGGAGGATCCAGGAAGACGACGCGGCCCCAGGTCTCGGGCTGGTGCATGTCGATCAACCCCTGCGGGGACCAGACCCAGTTCTCCTCGGGATGGGGCTCGTCCGGCGGCGCGGGATCCTTGACGTAACGGCCGTCCTCGACGTGGACGGACCACTCGACCCGCGAGAAGTTGATCCGCCAGCTCGAGCCCGCGGAGGGTACCGCCTGCTCGACCGCGGACCACGGCAGCTCGATCTCGACCGACCAGCCGCGGTCCGTGTCCGCGGGATCGTTGATCGTTCCGTCGACGTGAACCGCGGTGCGCAATCCCACCATGGTCCAGTCGTGGTCTGCCTCGCCCCCTTCGGTGTAGCGCCGCGGCAGCAGCAGATCCCACTCCGTGCCGAGCGCGTTGATCTCGAGCTCGTAGTAGCGCAGACCGTCGAAGTCGGGGTCGACGAACAGCTCGAAATCGGGATCGTGGAAGATGACGGAGTCGCGCTCGGTCAACGTGGCCCAGACGTGCGGCTCTTCGAGCTCCGCCCCGATGTACAACCCGCGATCGCCCCACAGCATCTTGACCCGGGTCCTGAACTCGGGCGTCGGATGCCCCTCACCGCGGATGTCGACGAAGTCCTCGGACCACGGAGCCGTCGACCACGCCTCGTCGTCCAGCCGCCCGTCGATGGTGGGTGGTTCGTTGATACGCGGCGCGGAGTAGCTTCGTTGACCTGTCGAAGAGGCGGATTGATGCCGGGCCTGCTGCGAACACCAGGTGACGCTGAGCAGAACGAGAGCCGCGGCGGCGAACCTCAGATTCGGGTGCGTCTTTGCCAATGGCCTCCCCTACCGCCGCTGCTGTCGCGGGAGAGGCAGGATAAGACACCACCGCCCGAAGCGAAAGGATTGCATCGAGCGTGGATACGGCGTAAAAGGCGTTTGCGATGGGCTACAGCGGAAAACCTGTAGGCGCCGGAAGTCGTGTGGACGACCTCTGTCGTGCCTGCAAGCTGGAGCGCGAGCATGTCGTCATGGTCGCCAGCGGGGACGGGGTCCCGCTGCGGGTCGTCTGCGACTATTGCGGCAGCCAGCACAACTATCGCGGGGGCGGCTCGCGCAGTCGTTCGTCCTCGCGACCCGCCTCGCCGCGCCCGCGTGGTCCTCAGCCCCTCGTCAGCGAACGCGAAAGGAGTGCGCCACCGATGGAAGAAACCGGACAGGATCTGGAGTTGTTGCTGCGACGCATTATCCGCGAGGAATGCGGTCTGTCGGCGGTGACGCCGGCGGACAAGTGGATCGGCGGCGACCTCGTCTTGCGTCCCGGCCGCGACGGCCTCCAGGAGAAGACGATCCCGATCGAGACGTTCTTCAACAAGGTCGTGATGGTGCGCAACCGGTTGCGCACGCTCGAGCAGCAGGTGAACGCGTCGGACCTCTGTGCCTCGACCAAGGCCAAGCTGCAGGGCTACATCACCGGCTGCTACGGCTCGCTGACCAGCTTCAACGTGCTGTTCGCCGACGAGGACGATCGCTTCAAAGGGGCTGGCAGCTAGAGCTCCGCCAGTGCCGCCAGGAGGCGATCGACCTCGTCGCTCGTGTTGTAGTGCAGCAGCCCGATCCGGAGCGTCCCGTCGGGCTCGAGGCCGAGCGCCTCGGTGAGCGGAAGGGCGTAGAAGTTTCCGTCCCAGACGAAGATGCCCTGCTCTCCGAGTCGTCGCGCGATCTCCACTGGCTTGTGTCTCGCGTGGGTGACGGACAGTGTCGGGACCCGTTCCTCGAAGCGAGACGGATCCGTGATGCCCCAGACGTGAAAACCGTCCAGCGCTTGGATGCCTGCGATCAGTCGTTCCGAGAGCGCGCCTTCGTACGTGCCGATCTCGTCGAACGCAGAGAGGATGCGCGCACGACCTTCCGTAGCGTCGTCGCCGAGCGACGCGATGTGGTCGATGGCAGCCGCCGTCCCGACGATTCCCTCGTGGTTCTGGGTTCCGGTCATCCAGCGGTCGGGTAGCCGGTCGGAGGCCGGACGGAGCTTGTAGACCGGCGTCTCTTCGAGTAGCGAGCGCCGGCCCCAGAGAACCCCGACGTGGGGTCCGAAGAACTTGTACGCCGAGCAGGCGACGAAATCGGCTCCCCAGGCCTCGACGTCGATCGTCCGGTGTGGCGCGTAATGGACGGCGTCCACGAAGACGAGTGCGTTCGCCGCATGGGCTCGATTCACGATCTCGGCCACCGGGTTGACCGTGCCGACCATGTTCGAGGCCGCGCCGACGGCAACGAGACGGGTCCGCGCCCCGAGGACACGATCCAGGCTGTCCAGGTCCAGCGTACAGTCGTCCCGGTTCACCTCGATGTGGCGCACTTCGACACCGGCGTCCCGCGCAGCCTGGGTCCAGGGCGTGTAGTTGGCGTCGTGCTCCATCCGGCTCACGACGATCTCGTCCCCCGCTTCCCACGTCCGCCCGATCGCCCGGGCGAGCGCAAGCGTCAGCGTGGTCATGTTGGGGCCGAAAACGACCTCACCCGGATCCTCGGTGCCCATGAACTCGGCAACCCGCCGGTGCGCCTCCTGCAGGGCGCGCTCGCAACCGACGCTGGTGACGAAGTGGCCGCCGAGGTTGGCGTTGAACTGCACCAGGGCGCGGTTCATCGCCTCGACGACGGCAACGGGCACCTGACTGCCCGCAGGGCCGTCGAAGAACACCGCCGGCCGGCCGGCAACCTCGAGCTCCAGCGCCGGAAATCGGCCGCGTAGTTGAAGCGGATCCCAGGTCATCTGTTCCTCCCCGTGTCCGACGAGCCTACCGTGAAAGCGACGGCCGTGTAACGATAGACGTCAGTCGGCCGGGTTGCGAGCCGCTCGGAGTCACCATGAAACGAATTCCCCTGTCGTGCTGCCTGGCCCTGGTGGCGCTCGCCTGCGGATCGACCGATCCGGTCGGCGACGGGCTCCCTCCCTCGACGGAGGAAGGTGCGACCCCGGCGGCCACGCAGTGGCCGGGGTTCGGCGGTCCGGCAGGAGACTTTCGGGTGAGAGCCTCCGGGATCGCCGATGGCTGGCCCGAGGGGGGGCCCGTCGAGCGCTGGAGTCATCCGCTGGGGGCGGGCTACTCGACGATCAGCGTCCTGGACGGATTGCTCTACGTGACTTCCCGCGAGGCGGACCAGGACATCGTCCAGGCACGGAACACCTCCGACGGGACGGTGGTCTGGGAGCAACGCTATGACGCGCCTGCCCGAGACGGTCAGACGGTCGACTTCGGAACCGGGCCGAACGCCTCACCGCTGGTCGACGGGGAGCGAGTCTTCACGCTGAGCTTCGCCGGCGACCTGTACGCGTTCGATCGCACGACAGGCGATTTGCTGTGGCGCCGACAGCTGCTCGACGACTTCGGCGCGGAATTACTCGACTTCGGGTTCTCGGCGAGTCCGATCTTCCACGAAGGCAAACTGATCGTCCTCGCCGGAGGCGAGCAACAGGGCGCCCTCGCCCTGGACCCCGCCAGCGGCGACGTGATCTGGAAGGGCTCGCCGTCGAGCGTGAGTTACTCGACCCCGATCGTGATCGACGTCGACGGGCAACGGCAGCTCGTCTACTTCTCTGCCGACAAGATCATCGGCCTCGATGTCGCGGACGGTTCGCGCCTGTGGGACTTCCCCGTGCTGAACCAGTACCGCAACAACTCGACGGCGCCGGTGTGGGGCACCGGCAACTTGCTGTGGGTCCCGACCCAGCTCGACGGCGGGACACGCGTGCTGCGCCTGACGCGCGATGGCGGCGAGACGCGGGTCGAGGAGGTCTGGTCGAGCACCAAGATGAGCGTGCACTTCTGGAACACGCTACGACTGGGTGACGCGGTGTTCGCCTCGATCGGCGGCAATGGATCGATCGTCGCCGCGATCGACCTCACCGATGGCGAGATCCTGTGGCGCCAGCGCGGGTTCGAGAAGGTCAACTTCGTCCACGCGGGAGACAAGACGATCCTGCTCGATGCCAAGGGAAAGCTGGCGCTCGCCAGGCTGTCGCCCGAGAACGTGGAGATCCTCGCCGAGGCGACGATCGCGAACGAGACCACCTGGAGCGCCCCGACGCTCGTCGGGACGACGCTTTACTACCGCGATCAGAGCTCGGTACGCGCGTTCGATCTGGGAGCGGGGGCGGACTAGCGACGCGGCCCGGTCAGCGCCGCTCGACGCTGATTCCGTCGAAGTCGGCGCCCGGCGCGAAGAACAGCGTCGGCGCGGTCTCGGGAAGTACCGCGGCGGCGGGCTGCATGTCCGGCACGCCCGCGACCCGCACCGATCGCGGCACGAGGACCGTCACCCCGCTCGCGCTCCCCTCGAGCTCCACGCGGGCGTTGTCTCGCCAGTCGCCGGTCATGTCGACGGTGAGGCCCCCGAACCGGTACTCGACTTCCAGCAGCGCGGGACTGGCGTTTCCCAGCTCGTGGAGCAACACACCGGCCATGCTCGTGCGCACCGAGACCGACTCGGCCGGCTCGCGCAGCGGTTCGTCGAAGCTCACGATTCCACCCGCGCGGTGTAGCTCGATATCGACGGACCGCAACCACAGGGTTCCGAGCTCGGCTTCCATCCCGGCGTCCCGCAGGTCGACCTCGAGCTCGATGGGAGAATCCCCGGGAAGACAGACGTCCAGTTCGTCGCCGCG
>WVWW01000179.1:11205-16813 GCA_011773795.1 Acidobacteriota bacterium | reverse complement strand
GTCCGTAACCGGACCAACAATCTCAGGTGCACGTTGGTTTATTTGCGCCCCGCGTGTGGCGATTCTCCAGATGACCAATTCGTAATTGCCCGGCTCCGAACGAGGCCTAGGTTTGCGTAAGGACTCCAGGAGACAGCGTGATACTCACCGTCCCGATCGCCGGAATGCTGTGGACCGGACTGCTATTCGGTGGGCCGATGAATCTCGCGGATGCCCCTTCGTGCAGACGCTCCGCCGGCAATCTCACCCGTTACCTCGTCTGCCGCGAGGTGGTCGCGCTCTCTCCCGAAGACCCCCTGCTGTACTACGAAGCACTCGATCGTACCGAGCGGCGGGGAATCGACCGACTGGCTTTGATGAAACGCGTCCGCACCGGCGGCCCCGCGCTGGCCAAGATGCTCTCGGCAGGCCGCGGATCGGTGCGCTACCGACCCGCGTTGCTGTTGACCGACGTCCTGCAGCCGGAGCCGGGATGTGCCGATTGCAGCGTATTGCAGGCCGATTGCGACTTGCTCGGCGTCCTCAACTACGGGATCGCGGAGAGGTTTTACGGGGAGCAATTCGCCTCGTCCGGCTTCGGGCTCGTGCGTACCGACCCGCATCACCTGATCGCGGCCTTCTCGAAACAGGGGCGCGTGACGACGGTCCTGGAGACGACCGACGGCTCGATGCACTTCGACCCTCGCGGGGTCTTCGATCACGAAGTGCGAACGGCCGCCCGGAGCGAGACGTATCTCCGGCTGATGACCGAAGACGAGATCATCGCCATGCATCTCGGTTCCATCGGTCAGCGCCTGCGCCAAATCGGCCGGCTCAAAGACGCCTTATCCCACTTCGACGAGGCGCTCTCGCTCAACGGCGACGAGTTCTTTGCCCTCCGCGGGCGGGCGGAGATCCTCCTTTCCCTGTCCACTCGACGGTTGAAAGACGCCGTCTCGCCCTTCGATGACGTGGACGCGCCGTTACTCGACGCGGCCGAGACCGCGATTCGCCAAGCCTTGAGGTTGGACGAAGAGGATCCGCACAGCCTGTTCCTGCTCGGAGCCATCCGCTATTTCGCGAACGATCCCGAGAACGCGCACGAGCACCTTCGTGTGGCTGCGCGAGGGGATTCGAATCCCGCATACGACTACTACCTCGGATTGACGCGACTGCAACTCGGATTGAACAAGAAGGCGATGAAGAGCCTGAAGAGTTTGCAGAGGCGTTAGAACTCGCGACTCAGGTTCGTCTGCACTCCCCAGTCCTCCGAAGTCTCCGTCAGGCCGACATAGAGGGCCGCGCTCCATCGAACCCGCCCTTGGGTTCCAAACCTTCGACTCGCGCCGATAGCCGTGCTCTGGCGGGCCTCTCTGCCATCGATCGGGTGCGAGCGATACTCCCAGAATCCGTAAACCTGGGTGCGAGTCCCCAGCTGTTTCGCCAACCCGGCGCTCGCCAGTCGGACGTCCTTGTAGTCTACGCCGTCGGGGTCGCCGAGCTTCGTCAACCGGCCTTCCAGGAGCAGGCTGAACCGCCCAACTGGCTGCGTGAACAGCAGCCCGCCTTCAACGTCCGCTTCGCCGCTTCCCAGTCCCTTGTCCTCGTCGGCGGTCGGGAGCTTGAAACGCAGCAACGTGGTGACCCAAGGACGTTTCGAGCTCCCTTGAATAATGTCGTAGTCGAACCGGAGGCTGACGTCGCCCGGCCCGGATTCACTCGTGGACGGGTTCGCCGCTGGAGGACCGGGCATCCCGGACGGCTCACCGGTAGGTGTGCCGCCCACGAGCGAGGCGGCTCCATCGAGATGCAGATAAGGGAGCCCCAGTCGAAACTCGCTGCGTCCCTTGCGGTAGCGAATCCGTGTCGTCAGGACGTTCAGGGCGGTCTCATCCGTCAAGCCGTAGTCGCCGGTAAAGTGGGCCGCATCGAATTCAATCCGCCAGTAAGTGAGCTTCGGCGGGGCGTCGGGTCCTTCGTCCGCCAGACAAACCGGCAGAAAGCAAAACGCGAGGGCCAAGGCCCTCGCGCAACTCGTGTGGTTTGCGATCGCGACTACCGGCCGCCGGGGTTCGGCCGGGCCGGTAACTCCGGACGTACGGGCCGCTCCGGGCGCATCGGGCGTTCGGGACGTTCCGGCGCCGAGACACGCTCGGGACGGTCCGGACGCACCGGTTGATCCGGCCGAAGCGGATGGGCCGGAAGCTCGGCCAACCTCGTGCCCTCCGGAGCCGTCAACCTGGCCAGCACACGTTCACGCGCGGCGGCGATTCGCCCCATCGCGTCGGTGATTGCGGCTGCGGCCTGCTCTCCGGCGACGTCCAGGGCCTCGGCGAGGGCCGCCTCGGCACGGAGTGTCCCGGATTCCACGGCCGCTGCGGCATCGCCTACGGATTCGCCGTCCGTCTCGGTCGACATCGAATCCGTCGTCTCGGCCGTCGAGGTGTTCGATTCGTCGCCCGCTCCCGCATCGCTCGCCGCCAGGGCATCGAGCGCGCCGTTCATCCCCGCGGTCAGCGCGTCGATGGCCGTCTGGATACCCGCGTGAGCCTGCTCCGGCGCGGTCATCAGTAAGCCCTCGAGATGGGCGATCTGTCGCGTCAGGTTTGTTTCGATCGCATCGATCGCGCGATCCTTTCCGGTAAGCGGCTCGGGTTCCGTCTGTTGTGCGTAGGCGGCACCTGGCGAGACCAGAATCGTCGCCATCAACACTGCAACCAGCTGTTGCGTTTTCATGGTGTCTCCTCCTTGTGTCGGCCGGCCCCTCGAGCCTCCCGGCTCATTCGGTATTGAACCATACGGTCAACACGGCGCAAGTTCAATGCCCGCCTGATCTGAGAGTCACAATGGATAAACATCCGGTTTTCTTTGTCTTCCAGGTACAGCGATGTGGTCGGGATTACAGTCCTAGCCCGCTTTCAGGATCGCCGCGACGCGATCCACTGCGACGTGGTGCGGTGATCGGTTCTCCGTGATCGCTCGGGTGAGCACCTGACTCACGGTGTCGGCGATGGCGTCGAGTCGAAGGCCGAGCTTCCCCTCATCGGTCATCCCGCTGTTGATGAGCGCGAAGGCCAACGCTCCTCCGCCATTGGCGATGAAGTCGGGCGCGTAGAGGATGCCGCGCTCGTGCAATCGGTCGGCATCGTCGTCCTCGCCGAGCTGGCTGTTCGCCGACCCGACCACGGCGCGGCAACGCAGCCTGGGGATCGTCTCCGCGTTCAGTGTCTCGCCCAGCGCGCACGGGGCGTAGACGTCACACTTCGTCTCATAGACGTCACCGGCAGGGACTGAAGTTGCCCCGAGCTCGCCGGCGAGCTCGGCGACGCGCTCCTCGTCGATGTCCGAGAGCAGGAGAACGGCGCCCTCCTTGGCCAGGCGCCGCGCCAACGGGGCCCCGACCCCGCCGAGGCCCTGGACGAGCACGCTGCTCCCCGTGAAGGAATCCGAGCCGAAGGCCACCCCTAGCGTGGCGCGCATCGCGGCGACGACGCCGCGTGCCGTGTAGGGCCCGGGATCGCGCGTCTCCTTGTTCTCGTCGACACCGTGCACGTAGGAGGTCACCTCGGACAGCACGCGCATGTCGTCATCGGTGGTCCCCAGGTCGCGACCGGTGGAGAATGCTCCTCGCAGCGACTCGATCAGACGACCGTAGTCCAGCAAGAGCTCCCGGCGGGCCATGTCATCGAGGGCGCCGGGTACCGCCAGTACGGCCTTGCCCCCGCCCTGCTTGAATTTCAGCGTGGCCCACTTGTACGTCATGCCACGGGCCAACCGCATCGCGTCGCGAAGCCCGTCCGCAAGCTCGGCATAGTGCTTCAGGCGCGTCCCACCGCAAGGCGACCCCAGAGTCGCGTCGTGCAGCGCGATGAAGATCCACGCACCGGTCGGCTCGTGGTAGCGCGTGACCACCGCCAACCCGTCCCAGTCCCGGATCAGCTGCTCGATCGATTCCGGCATGATGCTTTGACGCTAGCACATGGCCCCGGTTGGCAGCGATCGTCGAACGCACACACAAAGCCGGTACAATGAGCGCCTCGAAAGGAGGTCGAGCGTCATGAGCGAACCCGCGGTTCTTCTGGAAGCCGATTTCGACCCGAAGGTCAAGGCGTACTGGATCTGGCAACCGGTGCTGATCCTTGCGATCTTCATCGTGACCCTGCCGCTCGCCGTGATCTACGCGCTGATCGCCAACTTCGTCATCGACCGCTACCTCGAGAATCTCCGTTGCACGCTCACCGAACGGACGCTCGACATCAAGAAAGGCATCCTCAATCGCGTCGAGTCGACGATCCCGCTCGAGAAGATCACCGACCTACAGCTTTTTCAGGGACCGATCATGCGGTTCTTCGGGCTCCACGGCTTCAAGGTCGAGACCGCGGGCCAGTCCTCGCCGACCGGCGGGTCGCTCGTGAACATCGTCGGGATCGTCGACACCAAGGCCTTCCGCAAAGCCGTGCTGGAACAGCGCGATCGGATGGCCCTGGGAGCAGCGGCGGCTCCGGCGACCCGGCCGGCCGACGCGGCGTCCGAGGACGGCTCGACGATCGAGTTGCTCACGGAGATCCGCGACTCGCTGCAGCGTATCGAGCAATCGTTGGGAAGGTAGCTCCGTGTCGTTGCTCGCCTCCGCCTGGTTCTTCCTGTTCGTCGTCGCTGCGTCCGAGGGCGAGGTGACCGACCTCGCGTGGACCGACCTACGCGGGCACGAGCAAACGCTCGAGAGCTACCGCGGCCGCATCGTCGTGCTCAACTTCTGGGCCACCTGGTGCGCCCCCTGCCGCAAGGAGATGCCCGATCTCGTCCGCATCCAGAAGCGCTACGGCATGTACGGCGTCCAGGTGATCGGCGCCTCGGCCGACGAGCCGGGCCAGGAAGCCGCCGTGGAGGCGTTCGCCCGGCGCCGAGGGATCAACTTCCCCGTCTGGCTCGGGGCAACGACGGCCTGGATGGAAGCGCTGGATGTGGGCGTGGCCCTTCCGGCGACCGTCGTCATCGATCGCGAGGGACGGGTGGTCGAGCGAATCGCGGGCGTGTTCGATGCGGACGAGCTGGCAGGTGTGTTGGACCGCCTGGTGGCGGGGGAACCTCACGAGGACGCGCACGACCGCGGCGACGAACACGACCACGGCGCGGACGAGGACGAGCACCCGCCCACGGAAGACACCGCGTCGCTGGTCCCCAGCTGACCGCTCTGACCCGGCGAGGGTCGGGCGGTCCGGGGGACCGTCGAGGATACGCGCTGGCCCTGGGCCGCGAGCGTCCGCTACGTCGGAGATCAGATCGATCGCGCGGAGCAACGGGTGACGCTCACCTACCGTCCGGTTCCCCGTTTCTCCTTCGGCATCGAGTGGAACCCGAAGGCCGAATCGACCTCACCGCTGGCCAACTGGCTCGCCGTCACCGAAACCGAGCGGCGACCGGCACTCATCTTCGGCACCAGCTCCGATCGCATCGGGACGCCCGAAGGCCAGGCTTACTACGCGACACTCAGCAAGGACCTCTCCTCGGTCGCCGACCTGCCGGTGGCCCCCTACGTGGGAGTCGCGTACGGCACCTTCGAGGACAAGTGGCGGGCGATGGGCGGGATGTACATCCGGTTGCCGGCGAACTTCGCGTCGACGTTGAT
>WVWW01000179.1:5084-11196 GCA_011773795.1 Acidobacteriota bacterium | reverse complement strand
CGAAAAGGAGAACGGCGTGGCACGGATCATCGACCCTCGCGAGCTCGAGATGAAGGCGCTGGACGAGCTCGTCGATCTGAGTGGCATGCGCGTGCTGGACGTCGGTTGTGGCGACGGACGCACGGCCCGCCGGATCGCGCGCACCGCGAGATCCGTCGTGGGGATCGACCCCGACCCGGAGCGAATCGCGTTGGCGCTGAAAGAAGAGCCGGAAGAGGGCTCTTGCCGCGTCGAGTTCCGCGTCGAGGACGCCGTGACGATCGACTTCTCGTCCGTCTCGTTGGACGCCGTGGTGTTCACCCGATCACTTTGATGACTGCCCCGCGAGAACGTCGGTGACGTTCTGAGGAAAGTCCATCGCTGGCTGCGTCCGGGAGGGTTGCTGATCAACCTGCAGCCCTACGCCCAGCCGATCCGCATCGAGGTGCATCAGGCTGCCGCGGCCCACGAGGCCGGTGTCGTCTTCGAGAACGAGGAAAAACGCGAGGACATGCGATCGTCGCTGCGCGAGGTGAAGCAAGCCGTTGCTGACGGTCTGTTCGCACTGAAACGGGAAATTCACTGGCAACTGGAGATGCGCTACCGCACGCGCGACGAGTGGGACGAGTTCCTCGAACGGCCCAGCCACGGCGGGATCGAGGCCGACGAGGAAGCGATCCACGCGGCGCTCGCGCGACCCCGAGATTCCGTGCTCACGATTGAAGATGACAGCGCACGCCTTTACGAGCGGCTGTGACGCCGTTATGAATTAGAATCCCCGGGGCAGATGGAGGGCGGCATGACGATCGAACCGGGCAGCGAGCTCCTGCACTACCGCATCGTGGACAAGATCGGCGAGGGCGGCATGGGGGTGGTGTGGAAGGCCCTCGACACCACGCTCGATCGCGAGGTGGCGATCAAGATCCTGCCGGCCGTGTTCGCGGAGAGTCCCGAGCGGCTCGCCCGCTTCGAGCGCGAAGCGAAGCTGCTCGCCGCGCTGAACCACCCCAACATCGCGACGATCCACGGCCTGCACGAGGCGGACGGCGTGCGCTTCCTGGCGATGGAGTTCGTCGAGGGTGAAGACCTCGCGCAGCGGCTCACCAACGGCGCGCTTCCGCGTGACGAGGCGCTGAGAATCGCGCTGCAGATCGCCGAGGCGCTCGAGGCCGCGCACGAGCGCGGCATCGTGCACCGCGACCTCAAGCCGGCCAACGTGCGCATCACGCCCGACGGCAAGATCAAGGTGCTCGACTTCGGCCTGGCCCGCGCGTTCGAGACCGACCCCTCCTCGGGTGAGGTCAGCCCGACGATGTCGCCGACGCTGACCTCGGCCGGCACCGTCGCCGGGATGATCCTCGGCACCGCGGCCTACATGAGCCCCGAGCAGGCGCGCGGCCACACCGCCGACGCGCGCGCCGACGTCTGGGCGCTGGGCGGCGTGCTGTACGAGATGCTCTGCGGGCGCTCGGCGTTCGGCGGCGAAACGATCTCGGACACGCTGGCCTCGGTGCTCAAGCTCGAGCCGGACTGGGACAAGCTGCCGGCCGACACGCCGCACCGCATCCGGCGGCTGCTGGCACGTTGCCTTCAGAAAGACCGTAAGCAGCGCACGCACCACGTCGCCGACGTGCGCATCGCGCTGGAAGAAACGCTGGCCGGTGCGCCCGACGCCGAGGCTCCCGCCGCGGCCGGAACGACGGNNTCGCGATGTGGAGCCTGCGACCGGCGCCGCCCGAGCCTCTGCTGCGCAAGATCGCGCTGCACGTCCCCGAGGGTGAACCGAACCGCTTCGCGATCTCGCCCGACGGCAATCGCATCGGCTACGTGGTGGGACAGAGTTTCTACATCCGGGAGCTGGACAGCTGGGAGTCGCGGGAGATCGCGGCAGCCGAGGGTATGGAGGGTTGGTTCTGGTCCCCCGACGGACTTTCCGTGGCCTTCAGCCGGGACCGCAAGTTGTGGCGTGTCGACGTGGACGGAGGGGGGAGCTCGGCGATCGTCGACCTTCCCTGGCCTCTCAACGGCAGCGGGGCCTGGGGTGAGGACGGCCGGATCGTGGTGGCCGCGGACGACGCCGGACTGTTCGAGGTCTCGCAGCGCGGCGGCGACTGGCGACCGTTGCTCGAAACCGACGGCGAAACCGTGAACGTCTCCTCTCCGGTGCTCCTGCCCGGCGGCCGCGGCATCGTGTACCAGGCCGATCGCAACGGAGCGACCGGTCTCGATCTTCTCGTCGACGGGCAGGCCAGCGAGTTGCTCCGCATCCCCGACGAGTTCCTCTGGACCGTGACCTACGCCCCCACGGGCCACCTGCTCTACTGGCGGTTCCGGTCGAACTCGGGGGTCTGGGCCGTACCGTTCTCGGTCGACGAGCTGAAGCTGACCGGGGAACCCTTCCTGGTCGCGTCCAACGGCGCCCGCCCGACCGTGTCCGCCGACTCCACGCTCGTGTTCAAGGCCATCGGCGGCACGATCATGCGCCAGTTGATCTGGGTCGATCGGCAGGGCAACGAATTGGCCCGCATCGGCGAGCCGCAGCAGAGACTCGGGCATCCCGCGCTGGCCGCCGATCAGAACCGGATCGCAGTTTCCGTTGAAGACGACATCTGGATCCAGGACATCGAGCGCGGGACCGCGACGAGGGCGACGTTCGACGAGAAGAATGCCGCGTGGCCGGTCTGGTTGCCGCAAAGCGATCGCATCGTCTTTCGCCAAAGGGACGGCGGCGACACGATCTCGGTCGTCGACACGGGCGCGCGCGGGGCGGTAGAAACCATGATGACCGGCGACGCCCCCGCGCTCTCCCCGGATGGAGAGTACGTCGTTTTTTCTCGACGAAGGGAAGACGCGGCAACCTGGGATCAGTGGTACGCGCCGCTGGACGGAGAGGCCGAACCGACTCTTCTCACGGAGCAGGCGCGATTGGGGCGGGTTTCGCCCGACGGTCGCTACATCGTCTACCAGTCCGACGAGTCGGGCCGCGACGAGGTCTACCTCAAGCGCTTCCCGTCCGGCGAGGGCAAGTGGCAGGTCTCGGTCGACGGGGGCGCGGTTCCGCGCTGGAGCCCGACGGGGACCGAGCTGTTCTGGCACGGGCCGGGCGGCAACCTGATGGCGGTCGACTTCGAGGCCGTGCCGGAGCTGAAGCTCGGCGTGCCGCACCTGCTGTTCAACTATCAACCGGGCTGGATGCTGCGCTTCCTCCTTCTACGACGTCAGCTCCGACGGACAGCGCTTCGTGATGGTCGCCCCCGCCGACGAGAACGAGAGCATCCAGGCGATCAACATGGTCGAGAACTGGTACGCGGAGTTCGACGAAACGGACTGAACCGCCGTTTTCCGATCCTCGGCCGCCTCCTCAGGGTTTCGACGTATATAGAACGGAAGCCAGGGGGATTCCGTTAGGAGGTGCGGGGATGACACGGTACCGCGGGTTTCGATGTTTTTTCGTTCTTGTTCTCTTCGCTGCCGTAGCGGCCTTCTCACCCTTGACGTCTGCCGGGACGACGTGTGCGCCGGGCGGAGGCTTCTGCACACCCTCCCCGGTCGTCGTCTACGCGAACCCGCACTGGTCGATCCAGCTGACGTCGTTCGGTTATTCCGATTTCGTGATCTACCAGCTGCCTCCGTTCCCGCGCTGGGACCCGCGCGACCCGACGGGCGCCGCGCCGATCCACGAGATGTTCTCCGGGGAGTGGGCCTTCGCGATCCGCTACAACGGAACCGTGATCTGGCTCGAGCCGTGTTTCCTCTACCCGGACTGGGCCACGAACTCGAACTTCATCGTGGAGGTGCCGATCAGCTTCACGACGGACACGGACGGCGACGGAGTCCTCGAAGGCACGTCGGTGATCAGCAACGGCACGGTAAGGATCACGATCGAGTACGACTTCGATCTGGCCACTGACGGCACCGACTACGGTACCGCGATGGGCCTCGGCGTGAAGGGAACGATGGCGGACCCCTTCCGGCTCAGCGACAGGTGGGTGCTGTTCCAACGCTTCGCGGTCGAAAACATCAGCGGCAGCATGTTGAGCAACGTGAGTCTCTACACCATGGCCGCGGTGCATCCCGGCAACACGGAATACGCCGGAATCTCCGGAGCGTACGACTGGACCTTGCACAGCAGCGGCGGCTTCCAGGATTACTTCTGGGATGTGACGGCGTTTGCGACCAACTCGGGCCTCACCGACGGTTTTCCGACGGGCAGCATGTTCGACGATGCCGTCAGCTACTCGATCAACACACTCGCGGGCGCATGGGACATCGACATCTACCCGGGACATCAGTTCGGAGACGACGGCCTCACGACGGATCCCAACGATGCGAACATGAACGGGCTGAAGCCGCTGTCCGGGACGCACTGCAACATCGAGAACCAGGCGCTGAACAACGTGACGCATCTGACGGACGTGGAGTTCGCCGCCGGGTACCGTCTCGATGGCGGGGACCTCGCGGCCGCCGCGACCTGGCTGGGCGACGTGATGCTGGCCGTCGACTCGAAACCGATCGGCCAACCCGCGGAAGCCTGCGGGCACCTGCAGGAAACCGGTGGCGATCCCGTGTTGACGATGAGCAAGGGCCCGTGTCCGGCCTCGAACCCGACGATGCTGACCTACGACATCGCGATGGGCTCGAAGTACGACCTGTCTCGGGTTCCCTCGTGCGGGACCGGTCCGAAGGGCGAATTCGACTGCACCGCGCTGATCGACCTCGAGTGCAAGGCGCGACAGCATGCAATGGACAACATCCCGCTGATCGACGACGCCCACGTGAGCGACATGCTCGTCTACCTTGCGCGGCCGTCGCAGGTGTTCGGCAGCTACGGGATGGGGAGAAACCTACCCGGCAACCCGAACGAGCTGTGGCGGTTCTACTTCACGTCGGCGACCGCACCCATCGATGTCTGCGGACCCGATGCGAGCCCGATGGGCGAATCCGTGCAATCCGCCCCGGGTGTCGGCAAACGTGAGGCCGTCGGGCTGGGTGTCCCTGTGCCGGTGAGAGAAAACGGTTTGCCCTAGCTCAGGGGCACGCCAGCGGCTCGCAGACGATGTCTCCCAGCGCGTTGCCGCTGGCCGTGTTGCCGGTCAGCACGGTGTCGGGCGAGTCGGCCACCTTGATCCCGGCCCCGCCGTTGTTCGTCGCCGTGTTCATGTTCAGCACCACGCCCGTCGCGTCGCGGATGAGGATCCCGTCGTCGACATTGAGGTTCGCGGTGTTGTTCTCGATCAGCGCGTTGCTCGAATTGCGGAACTTGATCCCGTCCACGAAGTTGGTCGCCGCGTGACAACGGAGGATTCGGAGGTCGCTGGAGGACTCGTCGACCTGGAGACCGTCGGAGCCGTTGGTCTCGAGGGTGCAGTCGATCACGTCGACCCCGGAGGAGCGGCGGATGTCGATCCCGTCGGCCGAGTTGTGCGACGCGACGATGGAGTCCAGGACGACTCTCACCGAGTCGCGTACGCGGATACCGTCCACCATGGCCGGCGTCGAACGCACGCTCAGCTCCGCGATGCGCACGTCGGATGCGTCGCGGATCTCGATCACGCCGGCATCCGAGAATCCCGTGGTCGGGTACTCGACGATGGTCGCCGGGCCCGCTCCGATGATCGTCAGCGGCTTGCCGATGAACACGCGCTCGACGTAGGTCCCCGCCTCGACGAGGAGCGTGCTGCCGGCGGTGGCGGCGGTCACCGCGTCCTGGATCGTCGCGTGATCCGCAGCGGCCGAGGAGCCGACCGTCAACGTCTGAGGCACGGTCGTGGCGACCACGCTGTTGGAGCTCTTGCAGGCAAACGTGAGCATGAGGATCACGACTGCACAGGATGCCTCGAGTCTTGCCGGCATGACGGTATCCTCCACGGGTGTATCCGCGTCTCCTTACCTATACGAATCTTCCCGCGCCCGTCCACCCGCATGCGCCGGGAATCGCGGCATGCCACAATGGAAGCCCGTTTCCTCGGGGAAGTCGCTGGCATGAGTCGATCAAACAGTGCTGCTCCGACTACGTGCACGGAACCGATCCGGAGGAACAGCGGGGTCTGTCGCGACTGTCGTACTCAAATTTGACCAACGTCTTTCGAGGTTAGGACCGATGCATATCGAAGCTTTTTATGACACATCCACC
>WVWW01000179.1:0-5042 GCA_011773795.1 Acidobacteriota bacterium | reverse complement strand
ATGATCGCCGAGACACACGCGCACGCGGACCATCTCAGTGGCGCCCAGTTCGTCAAGCAGGAATACCCCGACGCCGTCGTCGCGATCGGGAGAGGCATCACAGGCTCCCAGAAGAAGTTCAAGGAGGTCTTCGACCTGCCCGAGGACTTCCCCACCGACGGCAGCCAGTTCGACCGGCTGCTCGATGACGGCGAGACGGTCGAGGCCGGGACTCTCTCCTTCGAGGTCATCGCCACGCCGGGGCACACGCCGGGCTGCAGCTCCTACCGGTTCGGCAAGCACGTCTTCACCGGCGACGCGCTGTTCATGCCCGACTACGGCACCGGCCGTTGCGATTTTCCCGGCGGCAGCGCGGCCGCTCAGTTCGATTCCGTGACGCGGCGGCTCTACACCCTACCGGACGACACGATGACCTATGTCGGTCACGACTACATGCCCGGAGGACGCGAGCTGGCCTACTCGGCCACGATCGGCGAACAGAAGGCGAACAACGTCCACGTCCAGACCACGACCAGCCGGGAAGACTTCGTGCGTAACAAGGAAGCTGCGGACGAGAAGAAATCCGCGCCACGGCTGCTGTTCCAGAGCGTTCAGGTCAACATCGCCGCCGGCCGCCTGCCCGATCCCGAGAAGAACGAGATCCGCTACCTGAAGATCCCGATCAACATCTTCCCGCCCAAGCACCTGCTGAGCGAGGCGGACAAGAAGCAGATTACGGCGGATGACGTGACGGGAATTAAATAGACGCTCCACGGTTTAGTTCAGGTATTCGGCATGGAGGTGAGCGATGGCACTTCGAATCGGCAGCACGGTTCCTGATTTCAAGGCACAAACCACGGAAGGCGAGATTAGTTTTCACGACTGGATCGGGGATTCCTGGTGCATCCTGTTCTCGCATCCCAAGGATTTCACGCCCGTCTGCACGACGGAGCTCGGCTACATGGCGGGGCTCAAGCCCGAGTTCGACAAGCGCAACTGCAAGATCATCGGCCTGAGCGTCGATCCGGTCGAGGATCACGAGAAGTGGTCCGCGGACGTCGAGTCGGCGACCGGTCATGCACCGAACTACCCGATGGTCGGGGACACCGATCTGGCCGTGGCCAAGAAATTCGACATGCTCCCGGAAGACGCCGGCATGACCTGTGAGGGCCGCACCGCGGTGGACAACCAGACCGTGCGCACCGTTTACGTGATCGGGCCCGACAAGGCGATCAAGGCGATGCTCTCCTACCCGATGACCTCCGGCCGCAACTTCGACGAGGTGCTGCGGCTGCTCGACTCGATCCAGCTGACCGCCAAGCACAAGGTCGCCACGCCGGTGAACTGGAAGCAGGGCGAGGACGTGATCATCGTCCCGGCGGTCTCGGACGACGAGGCCAAGAAGAAGTACCCGGAAGGATGGGAGACCCGGTTGCCCTACCTGCGGGTCGTGCCGCAGCCCAAGGACTAGATCGGGGTCTCGTCGCCGGCCCTATTCGGAGATCGGCAGCGACCCCTCGACGATGTCGATCCGAATCACCGTGTCGCCGACGCGGACCTCGTCCCCGTTGCCGAGCGGGCTGCGATCCCCGACCGGCTTGCCGTTGAGCCACGTCCCGTTGGTGCTGGCCAGGTCGCGCAGCACGTAGGCGCCCGGGCCGTAGAGGCCGATCTCGGCGTGCTTGCGGGAGACCTTGGCATCCCCCAGCGGGATGTCGGCGCCTTCGCGACCGATCGTGTAGACGCCGCCGGCGGAGAGCGTCTCCTTGCGACCCGCATCGACGCCCTCGAGGATCGAGACCCAGATNNGACGCCCTCGAGGATCGAGACCCAGATCCCGGTATCTCCCGGCACCAAGCCCTCTTTCAGACGGCGCCGCGCCAGTTTCGGATCGAGCTGTGTTTCCAGCACCGCGCCGGCTTTTTTGTCGTCCGCCATTTCGCGTCCCTCCGTCAGTCCGCCTTGAGTGTCAGGGGGGCGCCGTAGCCGGTGCCCGCGCGCAGGACGATTTTTTGGCTTTCGCCGCGCTCGACATCGATGATCAATCGTTTTTCGTGCTGCGTCTCGTCGTCGTCGTACTCGAGCAGGGCCACGATCTCGTGGGTGCCCGGCGTGACGCCGATCGACTTCGTGAACTTCTCTTCCTTGAGCCCGACGGCCTTCTTCAGGAACCGCTTGCCCTTCGAGCCCTCCGCCGCCAGCTCGCGGCTGAGGACTTTTCGCCCGTCGACCTTCAGCGTCAGCGTCCCGGCGCGAACACTGCTCTTGCCGTGCAGCTCGACCGACGTCCCCCCGCTCCAGACCCAGCGCGCGCCTGCCAGCAGCGCCAACACCACGATGGCGGCGGCGATCCACCGGCGTTTGCGACCGGAGTGCTCCGCATCGTCCCACCCGTGGTCGACCGTGTCCGCCGGGTAGGTCCCCGGCTGCGGCGCGCCGTCCTCGTCCTCCCCGGGTAGCGAGATCTGCTGGGACAGGGTCAACGGCGGGTCGACCGGCAGCTGTTTCTCCTCCGCCGGTGGGGGGTCGGGCAACTCGACCTCGGCAAGCGTTGCGACGAACCCGGTGGGCACGGGGGCATCCCGCGCGGCGCGGAGCGCCGCGGCAAACTCGGCGCCGTCGGCAAAACGCTCGGCCGGGTCTTTGGCCAGCGCCCGGTCGAAGAACTCGTCCATCGCCGGTGGCAAGCCATCGACGCGCTTGGTCACCGGGATCGGGTTCTCGTGGACGATCGAGTAAGCCAGCGCGGCCAGTTCCTCGCCGTGGAACGGCCGCTCACCGCACAGCATCTCGTACAGGNNGCTCCGGGCATCGACCTGGCCCGTCGTGATGTGCTCGGGCGACATGTAGGCCGGCGATCCGAGTGTCATCCCCGTCCGGGTGAGCTCGGAGGTGCGCAACCGCGCAACGCCGAAGTCGGCGATCTTCACCTGCTCGTCGGCATCGCAGACGAGGACGTTGCCCGGCTTCATGTCGCGGTGGACGATCCCCGCTTCGTGGGCGGAGTGCAAGGCCTCGGCGAGGACCGCGGCGATCTCGAAGGCGCGCTCGTGCGGCGGACAGCCGTCGGCGTCGAGGCGCTCGCGCAACGTGGGGCCCTGAACGTACTCCATCGCGATATAGGGATCCCCGGTCGCCTCGTCTTCGGCACAGTCGTAGACCGTGACGATCCCCGGGTGCGACAGGCAGGCGGCCGCCTGCGCCTCGCGTTGGAACCGCTCCTGGTACTCGCGCCTCTGGTCGGCCGACAGGCCCTCGGGGATGCGATACACCTTGATCGCGACCCGGCGCTGTAGCCGGGGGTCGAGGGCCAGGTAGACCAAACCCATCCCGCCGCGGCCGATCTCGGCCTCAACTTTATAACGTCCGATTTCGAGCACGAGGCGAATCTAGGGTTCGGGAAGGGACCGGGCAAGCGGTAGAATTCCCCCGTTCTCGGAGGTCCTGTTGTCAGTCGAACCGGGCACCGAACTCCTGCACTACCGCATCCTCGAGAAGGTCGGCGAGGGTGGGATGGGGGAGGTCTGGAAGGCCCTCGACACCACGCTCGACCGCGAGGTCGCGATCAAGGTGCTTCCGGCCGAGGTCGCCTCGGACGGTGCCCGGCTGGNNCTCGCCCGACGGCTCGCTCGCGGCGCGCTGCCCTTGAAGGAAGCCGTCTCCATCGCGGTCCAGATCGCAGCCGCGCTCGGAGCGGCGCACGAGAGCGGAGTCGTTCATCGCGATCTCAAGCCCGCCAACATCCTGATCACCCCCGCGGGCGAGGTGAAGGTGCTCGACTTCGGCCTGGCCAAGCGGATGGAGGAGACCGACCGCAGTCGGCTCGACGTCTCCCCCGCTTCGGCAACCCGGACGATGGAGCAGGACCTGACGCAGGAAGGGACGACGCTAGGCACGTTGGCCTACATGGCCCCCGAGCAGCTACGCGCCGAGGCCGCCGACGCGCGGGCGGACATCTTCTCGTTCGGGGTGGTGCTGTACGAGATGATTGCCGGCGCGCACCCGTTCCGAAAAGAGCACCAGTTCGACACGATCAGCGGGATCCTGCGGGACGATCCGCCGCCGCTGGCTCACGGCTCCGTCACGGTGCCCCGGATGCTCGACAAGATCGTCAACAGAGCACTGGCGAAAGACGCCAGCGAGCGCTACCAGACGGCCGGGCAGCTCGAAACCCGGTTGAGGGCTCTCCACCGCGAGTTGGAAGCGATCGACCAACCCGGGGTCTCCGCCCGGGCGCTGCTGCGGGCGCTGCGTCGGCCGCGCGTGGCGATCCCCGTTCTCGCGGCCGCGATCGGACTCGCGTTCGCGGGAACCTGGTTGTCGAACCGGCGCGCCGAGCGACGCGACGCGGTGGAGACCGGACTGCCCGAGCTGGAGCGGCTGGTCAACGGGAGCTGGCGCGACTACAGCGAGGCCTACGCCGCGGCCGTGGAGCTGGAGCGCGTGATCCCCGGCCACCCGCAACTGCGAGAACTGCTCTCGCGGTGCTCGATGCGGCTTACCGTGGATTCCGACCCCCAGGGTGCCACGGTGTCGGTCAGGAACTATGCCTCGCCCGATGACGCATGGGAGGTGCTCGGGACGACGCCGATCGAAGAGGTCCGTCTGCCCATCGGCATCCTGCGCTGGAAGCTGGAGAAGCCGGGCTACGAGACCGTTCACGCGGTCGAGTCGACCTGGAGGATCCTGCCGGGTCTCGAGACGCTTCTGAGCCCGAATCCGTTCTCGAGAACGCTCGACGAGGAGAGCCCCGACCGGGCCGGGATGGTCCGCGTTCATGGTGGGACCAGCGGCGACACGGAGCTTCCCGACTTCTACATCGACCGATTCGAGGTGACGAATCGGGAGTTCCGCCGTTTCATCGATGCCGGCGGCTACGGCAACACGGAGTACTGGAAGCACCCGTTCGTGGAGAACGGCCGGGTCCTGAGCCGCGACGAGGCTCTGGCCCGGTTCGTCGACCGTACGGGGCGACCGGGTCCCGCGACCTGGAGCGGAGGCCTCTACCCCGCCGGCGAGGACGACCACCCGGTCTCGGGGGTCAGCTGGTACGAGGCGGCGGC
>WVWW01000182.1 GCA_011773795.1 Acidobacteriota bacterium | reverse complement strand
TACGTTCCGAGGTGCTCCCCCCGGAGACCATCCCGCTGCTGCGCAAGAGCGGGTTCCACGTGACGCCGTTCGCGGAATCGGAAGAGATCCGCGATCGCTACGGGTTCAACTTCGTCGTGCTCGAGCCCGGTGTCGTGCTGTTGCCGGCCGACTGTCCCGAGACTCGGGCAGCCCTCGAGGCCGCGGGCGTCGAGATCGCCGCCGAGGTCGAGATCACCGAGTACCTGGCGATGGCCGGCGGGCCCTGCTGCGCGAGCGGCGTTCTGGCCCGCGAGCCGGGGCAAAAACGCGAATAAATCCCGAATCTTGACCCTCCCCGGGCCAGACCCAACATTTTTAAGCGGATTTTCTTGCCCGCGAAGCCGGGGTCTGCCGGGAGACAGGGATGGCCAACCAGACCGTCGATCCGCAGGTGCAGGAGGCCCTCTGGGATCTCCAGCGCTACCTGTCCGACGAGGTCGCACCGATGATGGTGACCGACTCGATCGAGGTGCTGTTACGTTGTGAGCCCGAGGTCGCGGCGGGTGAGATCCAGGGCTGGTTGGTCGGGCAGACGGCCGGCGCTTCCGTTTCGGATTGCCTGTTCCACGCGATGAAGAAGCTCCACCTGATGGTGGAGTTCAACCTGATCGACGAACAAGCCCTCGAGCGCTACCTGGCCGACCTGAGCACGATCGTCCTCGGTTTCTGTCCCGAACAGGAGCGCGAGCTGCTCAGTCAGAACCTCGAGAACCTGAGCCACGCCGTCGACAGCGCAACCGCCGGAAAGGTCGAATACCTGCACCGCCAGGCGGGTCGCCCGGCCGAGACGTCGGATGGCAACGGGGAGACCTCACAGCCGACGGCACCTTTGAAACCGTCCTCCACCCGCCCCGCGGCGGTAACGAAAAGTCCAACGCCCGCCGGGGTGACCGAGGCGGACCTCGAACTGGGGTTGAAGCGTTTGACCATGGTGATGGAACGGATCGGTCACGCCGTTCAACCCGCGGAGCAGGATCAAGCGCTGAACCTCGCCGCGCTCAACGCGCGCAACGGGCTCGAGTTCGAAGGTTATCTATCGAGGCTTCGCGAACGCGGGATGGAGGTCGACGCAGACGACGTCTTCCGGTCGCTGGGCTCGTCGCTCCCCGGCTGGACCCTTCCCGAAGGCGCCCAAGCGCCGCCGAGCCGCACCGTCGAGGCAATGCACCGTCTGGTCTCGAAGGCCACGGACCCGAGCGAGAGCGCGAACCGCTTCAGCGCCATGGTCCAGGCCGCCGTCGAACAGTTCAACACCGGCAACTTCGTTCAAGCGCGAACGATGTTCGAGCTGGCCGGGCGGGTCGTCGACGAGGAACGGATCAAACCCGAGCTCGTCGAATCGATCAAGCTTCGTGGCGACGAGCACATCGCCGTCGAGCGGCTGCACGAAGCGTCCCAGGATTCCACGCTGTTTCCCGCGCTCCGCTCCGTACTCGAGTTCTTCCCGGCCTACTCGCCGACGGAACTGCTCGACAGGCTCCAGAACGAGCCACGCCGCGACCGTCGTAAGCTGCAGCTCGCGTTGCTCGAGGTCCACGGGGAAAACGCGAGGACACAGGTGCTGGACCTGCTTACGTTCTTCGCCGGCGACATGGCGAACGATCCTCACGGCTACTTCCAGCGCAACCTGGTCTATCTGTTGCGGCGGATCGATCGCGCCGGGGATCGCGACGAGGAGCTCGACCTGCTCGTGCGATGCTCCGAGCTGGACATCCCGCCGATCGTCATACGCGAAGCGATCGGGGCCCTGGCGAAGTGGACGCACCCGCAATCCGAGCGCGCGCTGATCGAACGGCTGGCGCAGCTGGAAATGGTGATGACCGGCAAGCTGGAGTCGATCCTCGCCCGAGGACAGGTCGAGGCGCTGCTCGAGCGCACCATCGGGGCCCTTTCCAAGCTCGGCACCAGCGGTGCTTTGCAGGCGATCGTGACTCATGGGTTCAGCCGCCAGACACCGCTCGGCCATACGATGGCCCGCCTCACCGTTCTCGGCACGCACGACCTGGGCGGGAACGCAGGGATCGTCGACCGGTTGGTCTCGGCTTTACGCAAGGAACTGCCGTCCCGTGTGCTCGGGTTCGTCGTGCACAAGAACACGCCCTTCCTGGTCCCGCTGATCCAGGCGCTGGCCGGCACGAGGACGCCCGAGGTGCGTGCGGTGCTGGAAGAGATCGTCGACCGCTTCCCGGATCGCGATTTCGGCGACGCGGCGGCCAAGGTGCTCGACGGCTTCGGGGCGACCCCGCGTAACGACGGAGGTCCGGCGGGTCTGAGCGGCGACGTCGAGTTGTTCGGCCTGCCGAACCTGCTGCAGAGCCTCTCCGACTCGCAGCTCACCGGGACGCTGACGATGATGGACCGCGAGGGTAAGCCGTTCGCACGGCTCGACCTGGAAGATCGCATGATCGTCGGGTGTACGACGGGCCAGCTCAACGGCGAGACGGCGTTCTGGCAACTCTTCGAGAGGCCGACACCGGGGACCTTCTCGTTCAAGCGCGGTAAGCCTGAGCCCGGCGAAGGCCAACCGCTGGAGATCATGCCGGCGATCCTCGAAGCGCTGCGCCGCCACGACGAGTACAACGCGGCGCGTGCGATCGCTCCCGACGACGCGGCGCTGGTCGCCGGCGACGTCCAGCCGACACCGTGCGAGGACGAGGTCGACACGAACTTCATCCGCGCCGTATGGGTCAAGGCATCCAGCGGAGCGACTCCCGAGAAATGCGAGGCCGCGATTGCCTCGGACGGCTACCGGGTGCGACGCCTGTACGCACATTGGATCGAGACGGGAGCTCTGAAACCGGCCTAAGGTATATTTGGGCGCGGATCAGAGGGGAGACGCTCATGAGTGAAGCGGAAGGACAGCAACCGCCAGCCGAGCAGCAGTTACCCACCTACATGATCGAGGGCGCGCGTTCGAGTCGCTCGCGCTGCAAGACCTGCCGGAGAAAGATCGACAAGGGCGCTTTGCGCCTGGGCATCCTGATCGAGGGCCCCTACGGCGTCGGCTATATGTGGCACCACCTCAACTGCGCCGCGCGCCGCCAGTTCGATCGCGTGCGAGAGGCCTACCGGGAAGAGGCGTGGCTCAACGCCAAGGAGCCGCCGAGCAAGCTACCCAGCCTCGAGGCGCTCGAGGTGATGCAGCAGAAGGCCGAGGAGAAGCGTCGCAACAAGAAGGACATCCCGTACGTGGAGATCGATCCGTCGGGTCGCGCCAAGTGCAAGCACTGCGGCGAGCCGATGGAGAAGGGTAGCGTCCGCGCCGTGCTCGGCCGCGGCGTCTACTTCGGCAACCAGGTCCGTGTCGCGCCGATCACCGTGCACCCGAGGTGTGTCGCAGCCGAGCTCGAAAAGGACGACTGCGAGACCGAGGTCGAGGGGCTGATCGACGCCATGCGCGCCAACAGCGGCGAGTTCGACCCGGCACTGTTCGCCGCCGCGGTGGCCGACATCGGCGAGCTACCGGAGGGTGAGCCGCAACCCGCGGCGGCCGGCGAGACGATCGACATCAAGCCGGATATTTGATCCGCTAACCTGCGTGGCGTGACTGACTTGCTGGCACCGACCGGGTGCGCGATGGCGCCGCCGCCGGGCCACGCCGAGGCGGGTCCCTGACATTCGGCGGCGGTTGGCCTAGCATGGCCGCTCATGGCCATGCGGACACTGGATCAGATACGCGTGGGATCACGCGCACGGCTCGAGTCGATCGAGGGCGATCGGACATTTCGGCGCCGGCTGATGGAGATGGGGCTGCTGCCCGGAACGTCGGTGCGACTGACACGCCGGGTGAAGGTCGGAGGCCTCGTCGAGCTGCACGTCCGCGGTTGTAGCGTCAGCTTGCGCGTCACGGAAGCCGCGCGCCTGCGCTTCGCGGTGGACGCCGACGGATGACCCTCTTGAACCCGACCGACCCGCCACCCCTGGTCACATTGTGCGGCAACCCGAACACCGGTAAGACATCGATCTTCAACCGGCTGACGGGGTTGAGTCAAAAGGTCGGCAACTATCCCGGGATCACGGTCGAGAAATACGAAGCGCAGGTCGCACTCGACGCCGACCACCCGGTGGTGCTGTGCGACGTGCCGGGCACGAACAGCCTCAGCGCACATAGCCTCGAAGAACAGATCGCGATCCTCGCCATCGCGGGGATCCCACCGCTCGAGCCGCCGGATCTCACCGTGGTGGTCGTCGACGCGACCCAGCTCCCGCGCAGTCTCTACCTCGTGCTGCAGGTCATCGAGACCGGTGGGCCCGTAATCGTCGCGCTCAACATGGTCGACCTGCTCGAGCGAGAAGGTCTCGAGATCGACATCGATGCGATGCAGCGCGAGCTGGGCGTTCCGGTCGTTCCCGTATCCGGACTGACCGGCGAGGGGATCGACCGGCTCCGAAGTCGCATGATCGACGTGCTCGATTCCCCCGACGTCGCGCGCGCCGAATCCCGCTGGGAGCCGACGAGTGGGGCGGTGAGCGCGGACATCGACGCGGTCGCCGACGCCCTGCCCGAATCCTGGTTGCGAAAGTCTCCGGCGCGACGCCAGGCCCTGGCGATGTGGTCGCTGTTGTCGATCGGCGAGAGCGACGAGCTCGATTACCTTTCCACCGAACTGCGCGAAACGGTGGCCGCCCGTCACGAGGCGGCCGACGCCGAAGGGCGGGACCTCGACCGGGAGATCATCGAGGCGCGCTACGGCTGGATTGACGCTCACCTCGGCCGCTTCCTGCACGAGACAACCCGGCGGGGGAGATCGCTCACCGAGCGGATCGATGCGGTGATGCTGCATCCGTGGATCGGCTTCGCCCTGTTCCTGCTGGTCATGGGGGTGGTCTTCCAGGCGCTCTTCAGCTGGAGCGCTCCCGCGATCGAACTCGTGGAAGGCGGGATCGGCGAGCTTGCGGTCGGCGCCCGGATGATTCTTCCCGAAGGGATGCTCGAGGACTTCCTCGTCGGAGGCGTGATCGCCGGAGTCGGCAGCGTGGTCGTCTTCCTGCCCCAGATCCTGCTGTTGTTCTTCTTCATCGGGTTGATGGAGGACACCGGCTACATGGCCCGCGTGGCCTTCATCATGGATCGGCTCATGCGAACCCTGGGTTTGCACGGCCGCGCGTTCGTGCCGATGCTCTCGGGTTTCGCCTGCGCGGTTCCGGCCGTGCTGGCAACGCGCACGATGGCCCGCCAGCGTGATCGTTTCCTCACGATGATGGTCATCCCGCTGATGACTTGCAGCGCACGTCTGCCCGTCTACACGCTGATCATCGCCGCCTTGTTCCCGCCCTCCCGCGTCGCCGGCGNNTGATCGTCGTCGCCGTCCTCGGACGCACGCTGTTTCGCGGGGATCCCGTCCCGTTGATCCTCGAGATGCCTTCCTACCGCCGTCCCCACGTGCGCGACGTGTTGCGCATGATGTGGACGAGATCGTCGCTGTTCCTGCGCGAGGCCGGCGGGATCATCCTGCTGTGCACGATCCTCCTATGGGTGTTGCTCAGCTTCCCGACGAGCCCCACACTGGACAACGACTACGACGCGCTGCGGGAACAGGCCCGCGGCACGTTGAGCGGCGCCGCCCTCGATGAGCGACTCCGGCAGCTCGACGACCAGGAGGAGGGCGCGATCTTCCGTCGCAGCTACGCGGCTCGGATGGGCCAGATGATCGAGCCGTTGATCGCCCCGCTGGGCTTCGACTGGAAGATCGGCGTCGGCATCATCGGAGCGTTCGCGGCCCGCGAGGTGTTCATCTCGACCATGGGGGTCGTTTACGGGGTCGGCGGTTCCGCCGACGAGACGTCGCTGACCCTCCGGGAGCGCATCCGGGACGAGGCCCGCGACGACGGGCGGCCGGTTTACACGCCGCTGGTCGGGCTCTCGCTGATGGTCTTCTTCGCCCTGGCCTGCCAGTGCATGAGCACGCTGGCCGTCGTCCGGCGCGAGACGCACAGCTGGCGCTGGCCGGCGTTCCTGTTCGCCTACATGACGGTGCTGGCGTGGATCGTGACCTTCGCCGTTTACCAGGGAGGACGTCTGCTCGGATTCAGCTAGTTACAGCGGTCGGATCAAGATCTGCCCGCTCTGGGACTCCACGCTGAGGCTCGCGCCGCCGTTTCCACGCACCAGGCTCGCCGCGTTCTTCTCGAACTGATCGACCTCGACGTTGACCCCGCTACCCTTGACGGCGCCATCCGGTGAGTTCGCTTCCAGGGTGAAAGACGCAAACGTCCCGAGACGCACGGTCACGTTGCCCGTCGCCGAGCGGATCGTGCCTTCCTTCGTGCGCTTGAGCTCCGTCGCCAACTCGACATCGCCCGCGTCGCTCGAGATCGTCATCGATTCCGGCTCCAGGCCTTCGAGCAACAGCTTCCCGCTGCCGGTCGAGGCCTCGAGGTGGGTGGAGTCGATCTTGTTGCCGTTGACCGCGCCGCGCGCCGAATCGATCCGTACCCGGTCCGAGCGGATTTCGAGCAGCTCGATCGGACCGCTGCCCGTCTCCACGCTGAGCGTGTCGCCGTTGAAGCTCCAGACGCGCGCCGAGGCGCCCTCGGTGATGACGCGGAGATCGCCGAACAACCGCCCGGCGTGTAGCTCGCCCTGTTTGACCTGCAACGCCACGTTGCCGCGCACGCCGCTGGCCTCGACGGTCCCGACATGCTGGATGACCGACAGGCTCAGGTCCATCGGGACCTCGATCTTGACCGTGACCTGCAGGGCGGTCGCGCCCCGGGCGTTGCCGACCTCGACCGCGCGCCCCTCGTAGCGCGTCGAGATCGTCTTGCGTTTGACCAGCGGGGCGAGCCACCTCGAGTACATGCTGCCCACGCCCGTCTTGGGCATACGGAACAGACGTGCGTCGGGAAACGTCACCGACCACTTCACCGTCCCGTCCTCGTCCTTGCGTGCGAGTTGAACTTGCTCCGCGAGCCGCTTCGCCTCCGTGGCCTCGACGGCCTCGCACGTGACGTGGGCACGGATGCGCACGTCGCGGCCCTTGGGCTGGGGCAGGACCTCGATCGAGCCGAGCAGGTTTTCGAGCTCGATCTTCGACCCCTTGGCGGCCGCGAAGGTGGTCGAGAGATCGGTTTCGTAGGTCTTGACCTTGACCTTGCCGGCCGTTGCGGCCGGTGCAAGGAGGATCGCGATCAGCAGGCAAAGAGGCCCGACGGCCCGGCGAGCGAACATGTCCTGTCTCCCGTGCCCCCCGGTTTCCAACATAGGTCCGCCGTCGCCGGGTCACCAACCCCGAATTCCGTAACCGTCGTAGAATGCTTCGTTCCAGGACTTTCGAGGGGAGCGATGGCGGCGAAGGGAGCGGTGGCCGCGGGTCATCCGCGGACGGCCGAGGCGGCGACGGAAATCCTGCTGGCCGGCGGCAACGCATTCGACGCGGCCTTGGCCGGGATGTGCGCCGCCTGCGCCGCGGAGCCGATGCTCTGCTCGCTCGGCGGTGGCGGCCACATGCTGGCCCGCGCCGGCCGCGACACACCCATCGCCTACGACTTCTTCGTCCACACGCCGCTCGAACGCCCCCCGGGCGAGGTCCACTTCCACGAGGTGTTCTGCGACTTCGGCACGGCCCGCCAGCCGTTCCACATCGGGCTCGGGTCGATCGCGACCCCCGGGGTGGTTCGTGGCCTGTTCGAGATCCATCGAGAATTGGGGTCGATGCCGATCCGTGACGTGATGGCGCCGGCGATCGCGCTGGCACGTGACGGTGTCGAGATCTCGGAGCTCCACGCTTTCATCTTCCGCGTCGTCGAATCGATCGTCATGGCGAGCGAGGCGTCACGCGAGATCTACGCGAGCCGCGACGACGCGTCGCGTCTGGTCGGAGCGGGCGAGATCCTCCGTCAGCCGCAGCTCGCCGAGACGCTGGAGGTGCTGGCCATCGAGGGCGACGATCTCTTCTACCGCGGTGAGATCGCGCAGGCGATCGACCGGCAGTGCCGTGAGGGTGGAGGTTCTATGAGGTTGCGCGACCTCGAGAGCTACGAGGTCGAACGGCACCGTCCGCTGGCATCGGACTACCGCGGCGTACGCATGCTCACGATGCCTCCGCCATCTTCCGGCGGCGTGCTCATCGTTTTCGCGCTCAAGCTGCTCGAAGCCGTGCGCGACCTCGGTGCGATCCCGTTCGGCTCGACCGAACAGCTGGGCATCGTAGCGGAGGCGCTCGACCTGTCCAATCGCGCCCGGGTCGAGGCCTTGGTTGACGACTCGTCGCACATCGACCAAGACGTGCTCCTCGATGAAGAGCTGCTCGAGCGTTATCGGAACCAGCTGAAGGGTCGCGCCGCGGCCTTGCGCGGCACGACGAGTCTCTCCGTGATCGACAGCCTGGACAACGTGGCGACCCTGTCGTTATCGAACGGCGAGGGCTGCGGCGAGATCGTCCCCGGAACCGGCCTGATGTTGAACAACATGCTCGGTGAAGAGGATCTCGTCCCGCAGGGGTTCCACCGCTGGCCGCTCAACCAGCGCATGACGTCGATGATGGCGCCCAGCGTTCTGCTGTTCCCCGATGGCCGGCTGGTCGCCACGGGCTCCGGCGGCTCGAAACGCATCCGCACGGCGATCCTGCACCTGATCGTCAACCTGATCGACTACGACACGTCGGTCGAGGAGGCGGTGAACCGCCCACGCATCTTCCTCGAGAACGGGCACCTCAGCGTCGAGGGCGGGTACGAGACCGCGCAGGTCGAGCGGCTCGTCGAGAGCTATCCCGAGCACCGAGTCTGGGACGAGATCAACCTGTTCTTCGGTGGCGCCCATACGGTCCAGCGGCGCGGGAGCGGGTTCGAGGGCGCGGGCGATCCGCGGCGCGCGGGCGTGTTCCGGGTCGCCGGGGGGAACTGAAACGATGAAACGACTCCTGCTCGCGACACTCCTTCTCGCGGCCTGCGCCGGCGGGCAGGACGGCGACGCGCCGCCGGCTGCGTCGGATCCGCGGCCGGCAAGCACGATCGCCATGGCGGAGCTGCTTGACGAGATCGCCTCCGACATATCCGAGGAAACGGCGATGTACCGCAACGACGAGTACGTCGCTTTTCTGGAGGCCAGGATCCCCAACGCCGGCACCCAGACGATCGTGCTCAGCAACCGGTTGTCGGTGCAGCTTCTTCGAGCGGGACGCACCGAAGAGGCGATCGCCAAGATCGACGAGGTGGCCGGGTACCTCGCGGCGGCGGGACTCGCCACGGAGACTAATCTACGCATCCACAAGCGGCTCCAGGCCTTGGCCTACCTGCGACTCGGCGAGCAGGAGAACTGCATCACGCGCCACACGATCGATTCGTGCCTGCTGCCGATTCGTGACGCCGGTGTGCACGAGATCGAACGCGGCTCGCGGTCGGCCATCGAGCTCTACAGCGAGCTGCTGGAAGAGGAGCCCGACGATCTGTCGTATCGCTGGTTGCTCAATCTGGCCTACCAGACCCTCGGGGAGTACCCGGACCTTGTGCCGGAGGCCTACCGCATTCCGCCCTCGGTTTATGAAGGTGAAGCGCAGTCGAGACCGTACCGCGACGTCGCCCCCGCAGCGGGACTGGCTCACGTCGCGCTATCCGGCGGTGCCGCGATGGACGACTTCGACGGCGACGGCTTGCTCGACATCGTCGCTTCGTCCTGGGGTGTGTACGATCCGCTGAAGCTCTTCGTTTCCACGGGCGACGGGACGTTCGAAGATCGTACGGAGACCGCGTTGCTGGAGGGTCTCGACGGTGGGTTGAACCTCAACCACGCGGACTACGACAACGACGGTGACCTCGACATCTTCGTGTTGCGTGGCGCCTGGCTCGGTCCTTACGGGGAGTACCCCAACTCGCTGCTGCGCAACAACGGCGACGGGACGTTCGAGGACGTCACCGTCGAGGCCGGTCTCATGAGCCGGAACCCGTCCCACACCGGGGCCTGGGGAGACTACGACAACGACGGGTGGCTCGATCTGTTTGTCGGGAACGAGTCGAGGGGGATCCCGCGCCCCTGTGAGCTGTGGCGCAACAACGGCGACGGGACGTTCACCAACATGGCGGTCAACGCCGGTCTGAACATCGTCGGATTCGTCAAGGGTGCCGTCTGGGGGGACTACGACAACGACGGTTTCGTGGACCTGTACGTGTCGAGACTCGCCGAGCCCAACCTGTTGTTCCACAACGACGGCGGCTGGAGCTTCACCGAGGTCGGTGAGAGCGCGGGGGTGACGCATCCGCTCAAGAGCTTCCCGACATGGTTCTTCGACTACGACAACGACGGCTGNNTTGCCGACTTCGACGGCAGCGCCTTGGCGGACGTAGCGGCCGATTACCTCGGGGTTTCCGTGGAGGCGCCCCGCGCGGTGCTGTTCCGCAATCGCGGTAACGGCACGTTCGAAGACGTCAGCGCGGCGGCAGGCGTCGACCGCGTGCTGCTGGCGATGGGCTCCAACTTCGGCGACATCGACAACGACGGCTGGCTGGACGCCTACTTCGGGACCGGCGAGCCCGCGCTCGGAACCCTGGTGCCGAACGTCATGTGGCGCAACGAAGAGGGTCGACGGTTCGTCGACGTGACGTCGTCGACGAGAACGGGCAACCTGCAAAAAGGCCACGGGATCGCCTTCGGCGACATCGACAACGACGGCGACCAGGACATCTACGCCGTGATGGGGGGCGCCTACACCGGCGACGTCTACCAGAACATCCTGTTCGAGAACCCGAGCGAGGCTCGCTGGGTCACCCTGCGTCTCGTGGGCACGACGTCGAATCGCAGCGGCATCGGGGCGCGGATCAAGGTCGTCGCGCACGACGAGGCGGGGGCGCTGCGCGAGATCCATCGCGTCGTCGGGACCGGCGGCAGCTTCGGCTCCTCCAGCCTGCAGCAGGAGATCGGACTCGGCACGGCGCAATCCATCGAATCGATCGAGATCCACTGGCCGGCGAGCAAGCAGACCGACGTTTTGACCGGAGTGCCGATGGATGCCATGCTCCGGGTCACCGAGGGGCAGGGCGGCTTCGAGATCGTCACCGCACCTCCGATCCGGCTCGGTGCGACGCCCCACGGGGGGAATGCGGAGCACCACTAGTCGGTTGACCGTTCCGGGAGGGGCTTCATGCAACACCGCTTCGGATGGATCGCCGTCCTCGTGTGCCTCGCGACCGTGCCGGCGCTCGCGGCCGATTGGCCGCGTTTCCTCGGCCCGTCCGGCGACGGTAAGTCGGCCGAGACGGGACTGGACCTGACCTGGTCGGCGAGCGGGCCTCCGCTGGTTTGGGAGGTCGAGGTCGGCGAGGGCTACACGATGCCCGCGGTCGCAGCCGGCCGGCTGTTCGAGTTCGACCGTCGCGGCGACAAGGCCAGGCTGACCTGCCGCGACGCGGCGACCGGCAAGGAGCTCTGGCGCAAGGAATACCCGACGCAATACGAGGACATGTACGGGTACAGCACCGGACCGCGCGGGACCCCCGTGGTCGACGGGGAACGCGTCTACACCTACGGCGTGGAGGGCCTGCTGCGTTGCCACGCCGTCGACGACGGCACGCTGCTCTGGGAGGTCGACACCGTCAAGGAGTTCGGCGTCGTGCAGAACTTCTTCGGCGTGGGCACGACACCCGTGATCGAGGGCGATCTGCTGATCACGATGGTCGGCGGCAGCCCGGAAGGATCTCCCGGGATCCAGTCCGGCGAGGTCGGGAGCTCCGGCACCGCGATCGTCGCCTTCGACAAGAAGACCGGCGCGGTGCGCTACTCGAGCGGCGACGACCTGGCAAGCTACGCNNAAGCTACGCGAGCCCCGTCCTGACGACGATCGACGGCCGCCGCCGCGGCCTGCTGTTCGCGCGCATGGGCTTGCTGGGATTCGATCCGTCCGACGGCTCGATCGACTTTCACTTTCCATGGAAGGCCGGCAAGCTCGAGAGCGTCAACGCGTCCAACCCCGTGGTCGTCGGGGATCGCGTGCTGATCACCGAGTGCTACGGACCCGGCAGCGCTCTGCTGCGCTTGACCGAGGACGGCTACGAGGTGCTGCGCAAGGACCCTCCGCGCGGGAAGAGCCTGGCCTCGCACTGGGCCACGCCGATCCACGTCGACGGGGTCGTCTACGGCTGCAGCGGTCGCAACAGCGGAGACGCCGAGCTGCGCGCGATCGACCTCGAAGCCGGCACGGTGCACTGGAGTCAACCCGGGATGGGGCGCACCACGATGATCCACGTCCAGGACCACCTGATCGTGCTGGGTGAGCGTGGTCGCCTGTGGGCCGTCCGTGCGACAGCCGAAGGCTACAAGGAGGTCAGCGCGAGCGAGCCGCTGGTGTCCTATCCGGCATGGAATCCTCCGGTCCTTGCCAACGGGCTGCTCTACGTCCGCGGGGCGGACAAGCTGCGATGTTTC
>WVWW01000133.1:8151-11195 GCA_011773795.1 Acidobacteriota bacterium | reverse complement strand
TGCACCGCGTAGTGGCCCGCGCCGGTCGACGCGCCGTGCACCAGCACCCGGCCTCGCTCGGCGCCGCGCAGGGCGTGCCACGCCGCGAAGCCCGACAGGGGAAGGGCGGCTGCCTCCTCGAACAGCAGCGCGGCCGGCATCGGCGCGACCCGGCTCTCCTCGACGGTCGCGAACTGGGCGTACCCGCCGCCGGCGGGCAACAAAGCGCAGACCCGGTCCCCGGCCCGAAAACGCCTGCATGCAGGGCCCAACTGCTCGACCACCCCGGCGATCTCGAAGCCGGGCACCCAGGGGAACGCGACGGCGATCGAGCCCCGNNCGATCGAGCCTCGGGCGTCGCCGCGGCAGGCGGAGGCGTCCAGCCGGCTGATCCCTGCGGCGACCACCTGGATCAGGACCTGGTCGTCCAGCGGCTGCGGCCGCGGGAGACCGCGCCGCACGATCTGCTCGGGGCCCTCGAAACGATCGATGACCATCGCCTTCATGGGGCCTCACTATAACGGAGCGGCGTTCTATGCAACGTGGTTCGAAGAATGCGTCTGGTGCGAAGTCAGGGGTGGTTTTCGGCGGCTCGAGGGCCAGCCCGGTTCGTGCGTAAGTCGACCAAGTGACGGGGAACTGGGAGGGTTGCCCCGAATCGGGTGCGTGATCTGTCGTCGAGGTGCTTTCAGCGAGCTTCCAGACAGACCCGTCCCCGAAAGACCCGTTCAGCCAGGACGTCGACCCAGGTCCAGGGTGTTGCGGTGAGCCCGACGCGCATCGCCGGGGTGATCGGCAATGGCCGTCTTTCTGACACTCTTTTGATGAAGTTGCGCCACAGCGAGAATATCGCCGTTCGCCCGATCACGCTGGCACCCTTGCGACCGAACGCGATCGTTTCGCGGCGTTGATGCGACTGACTGTGACGCACCAGCTTGTGCAGCAGATCGACCGGAAACATCGCGCGGTCTCGTGCTCGAGCCAACGACCGATCCCCGTCAGGCGAGCGATCCGGATTGGCGAACACGCGGTGCCGGATCCGGTGTCCATGCTCGAGGCGCCGAATCGCGGCGGGATAGGTGGGGTTGTCGTCGCTGATCAGCTCGAGCCGGTCTTCGGTCTTGCTCAGCAGGAAACAAAGGGTTTTTCGGGTCGATTCCGTGATTGCACCGGGCACGGTCGGTTGCGGGAGGGACTTGAGTGCCCGTTTGCGCCGGCTGCGTCGAGACGGTCCTCGATAGCGCGCGCCTTCGACTCCGTACACGAACCAGGAATACTTCCCGACCGGTGTCGCGATCCCCAAGCGCTCTTGCTGGGAGCGCACGAAGGTCTCGAAATGGTCAAAGACGATGGGCTCGTCGATGTCCTTCAGTCGAGCCATGGCCAGCTCGTGGAATCGCCGTGCGTGGTTGCCGAGTCGAACGCTGATCTGCGTCACCGTCGATGGGGCGCAGTCGAGGTGTCTGGCGATCTGGCGGTGCGCCGCACAGGCGACGAGCATGCCGGCGACGGGAACCAGCAGCTCGGGCCGCTTCATGTAGTAAGTCGTGGAGAAAGTCTGGCGCGAGAATCCACGTCCGCAGGTGCGGCAGACGAATCGCGGGACACGCCTGGGATCGCACTTGCGCCTGTAGGAGCCGACTCGCTTGGCACGGTATCCGCGGCCCACGAAGAGGTGATCGGGGCAATCCTCCCGGGGACAGAAGGGTGGTCTGAAACGGTCCGGCCGGCGGCCTTCGATCGGTTGGCGCGGTTCCCACATCGAGAGAACCCAAAAGCCAGAACCATGCCGCTGTCTTACACCCGTCTTCCGGGGACTTTCCTCGCTTGCGACACCCGTGATCTACGCCACCGAGCAGATTTGTCCATATCCGGACAAACTAGAACCGCATCCTTCGAACCACGTTGCGTTGTATGCTTGGGCCGGCATGAGTCAGACGCTGGAGACCACCGTCGACGACGGGCTCGCGACCGTTCGCCTCAACCGCCGGCACGGCAACGCGATCAACCTGGACCTGGTGGACGAGTTGATCGCTACGTTCCACAAGCTGGACGCGGACGAGGCCGTCCGGGGCGTCCAGCTGGCGGCGGCGGGCAAGCTGTTCAGCCCCGGACTGGACTTGCAGGAATTGATCGAGCTCGATCGATCGGACATGGCGCGATTCCTCGAGCGCTTCAACGCCTGCATCCTGAGCCTCTACACGTTCCCGAAACCGGTTGTTGCGGCGATCCACGGGCACGCCATCGCAGGCGGCTGCGTGTTGACGCTGACCGCGGACTGGAGGGTGCTGCGAGAGGAACGGATGATCGGGCTCAACGAGGTGCGCGTGGGTGTCCCGTTCCCGTTCGGGGTGGCGATGATCCTGCGCGAATCGGTCCAGCCACGTTACCTCGAGGAGATCGCGTTGTACGGGCGCAACTACCGCGGTGAGGAGGCGGCCACGGTCGGCCTGGTTCACGAGGTCCATGCAGCCGACGGCTTCGAGGGACATTGCAGGACGCGGCTCGAGTCGCTGGCGGACAAGGACCCGGCGGCTTTCGCAATCACGAAGCGCTACCTGCGCGCGCCGACGGTGGAGCGCATCATGGCCGACGAAGCGCGTCTCGAGGTCGATTTCCTCGATCGCTGGTTCTCACACGAGACGCGGACCAAGATCCATGCGATCGTCGACGAGCTGAAGGGCCGGGGCTAGCCCGCGATCGCCGGCTCGAACCGCTTCGCGTAGGTCATGTCGCGGCGCATCGCGGTGAAGCCCGCGTCGCGAATCGCGGCGACGATCTCCGGCTCGTTCATCGCGTGCACGGTGCCCGCGGACGAGACGACGTTCTCCTCGATCATCGTGCTGCCCATGTCGTTGACGCCGAAGGCCAGCGACGCTCCGCCGATCTTCGGCCCCTGCGTGACCCAGGAGGCCTGGAAGTTGTCGACGTTGTCGAGGAAGACGCGGGCCACGGCGAGCGTGCGCAGGTACTCGGCGGTCGTGACCTCGTTGCCGCCCAGCTCGGTGTTGTCCGCCTGGTAGGTCCAGCAGATGAACGCGGTGAAGCCGCCCGTGCGGTCCTGC
>WVWW01000133.1:0-8108 GCA_011773795.1 Acidobacteriota bacterium | reverse complement strand
CAGCTCCTTGCGTACGCGGTCGACGAGGATCTCGGCACCGCCACCCGGGATGGAGTCCAGTCCCGCCGCGCGTAATCGCTCGATCGCCTCCGGCAACCCGATGCGCGAGCACCGGTAAATGTGCACGATCTCCGGCGGGGACAGCGCGTGCAGCCACAGGTCGGGGAAGCTCGTCTTGAGCCGGCGGAACAGCTCCTCGTAGTAGTCGATCTTGAGCTTGGGGTTGTGGCCGCCCTGCAGCAGGATCTGGTTGCCGCCCAGCTCGTAGGTCTCGCGGATCTTCTCCTCGATCGTCTCGATCGGGAGCACGTAGCCCTCGTCGT
The DNA here is from genome assembly GCA_011773795.1 of Acidobacteriota bacterium. Taxonomy (GTDB): domain Bacteria; phylum Acidobacteriota; class Polarisedimenticolia; order Polarisedimenticolales; family Polarisedimenticolaceae; genus WVWW01. The sequence goes on along the minus strand of WVWW01000133.1, from coordinate 7,785 downwards.
GGTTCGGCGCGCGGTAGAACGCGCAGAACGTGCAGAACGCGTTGCAGACGTTCGTGTAGTTGATGTTGCGGTCGATGATGTAGGTCACGATGCGATCGTCGTGCTTGCGCCGTCGTACCAGGTCCGCCAGGGCACCGAGCCGGGTCAGGTTTTCGTGCCGGTGCAGCAACAGCGCCTCTTCGGCGTCGATGCGCGTGCCGTCGAGGATCTTCTCGTGGATCGAGTCCAGCCGGGGTCGTAACTCAGAACTCGGCATGTTGCGCCCCTCCCGCGTTTGCCGCGGTCTCGTGGCATTGGGTCCATCGCGTCAGCGCGAGCTTCGGCTCGGGAGCCGCGGGGATCAGACCGACCTCCGCGGCGGCATCGAAGAACGCGCGCATCGCCTCCAGCTCGGCGTTCCCGAGCCGGAAGCGGATGTTCTTTTCGAGGTAGTCCCGCGAGAGCTGCGGGTACTGCCGGCCGTGCCAGGTGTAATCCTCGGCGATCGGGCCGAGCATCTTGGCCCCACGCCTGCGGGACTCGTGGAGCGCCTCGTAGATCTCACGGTCGAGCACGCCCGGCCGGCAGAACCACGCCGCGAAGACGAACGGCATCCCGGTCGAGGCGGTCCAGACGCCGCCGAGGTCGTACACGACGGTGTCGTGCGGCGGCTCCGCGAACAGCGCCTTGTCCCCGATCTGGACGATGCCGTCGCAATCGATCAGCGCCTCGTCGAGGCCGCCGTGACCGGAGCGGAATTCGGGTTCGATCTTCCAGACCCGCCGGCACAGGACCTGGACCAGGGCATTGCTGGTGCGCGACTCGCGATCGAGCGCGATGGAGGTGACCTCCTCGATCGACTTGCGCGAGATCAGCAACACGGAGCGCGACGGTCCCGACGTACCGATCGCCAGCCCCGGCACGATCTCGAGCTCCGGCGCCTTGGCCAGCTCGATCACCGGCATCAGAGCGATGTCCAGCTCGCCGGCGAGCATGCGGTCGGTCAATACCCCGGGAACCGAGTAGGACAGCTCGAAGCGCTCCTCGGCGAGGCCCTGCTCGAGCCCGAAGACGAGCGGCCTCGTGTTGAGGTAGGAGACGGCGCCGATGCGGATCTTGGCGCTCAAACCAGGGCCCCGCTAGGCGACCGCGTCGAAGCGTTGCAGCACGTTGTACTCGGAGTCGCGCTGGATCGGCTCGCGCCCCGCTTCCCGGATCAGCTCGAGCAGCTCGTCCATCGTCAGGCCGACCGGCGTCTTGGCGCCGGCCATGTGGACGATCTTCTCCTCGACCACCGTGCCGTCGATGCAGTCGGCGCCCATGTTCAGCGCGGTCTGCGCGATGCGCGGGGTGATCATGATCCAGTAGGCCTTGATGTGGTCGAAGTTGTCGAGCATCAGCCGCGAGACGGCGACGGTCATCAGGTCGTCGAAGCCGGTCGGTCCCGGCAGGTGGTCGAGCTCGGTGTTCTCCGGATGGAACGCCAGCGGGATGAAGCACATGAAGCCGCCGGTCTCGTCCTGCAGCGCGCGCAGCCGGCACATGTGCTCGATGCGCTCCTCGTGCGTCTCGATGTGGCCGTAGAGCATCGTGGCGTTCGAGCGCAGGCCGAACTCGTGGGCCGTGCGCACCACGTCGAGCCAGCGCTCGGCGGGGATCTTCTTGCGGTAGATCTCCTGGCGCACGCGCTCGACGAGCACCTCGGCGCCGCCGCCCGGCAAGGATCCCAGTCCCGCGTCGATGAAGTCGCGGAACACCTGGTCCAGCGGCTTCTTGAACCGCTTGGCGAAGAAGTCGTACTCCGCCGCGGTGAACGCCTTGACGTGCATCTCCGGCCGCAGCTCGCGGATGCCGCGGATCAGGTCGGTGTAGAACTCGTAGGGGTAGTCCGGGTTGTGGCCGCCGACGATGTGCACCTCGGTCAGCGGCTCGTCCATGCGCTTCCGGACCTCGGACAGGCAGCGATCGAGGTCCCAGGTCCAGCCCTGTTCCTTCTGGCGGTAGGGCCGGTAGAAGCCGCAGAACTTGCAGTCGACCGTGCAGACGTTGGTCGGGTTGAGGTGCATGTTGCGCACGAAGTAGGCGTCGTTGCCGTTCTTGCGCTCGCGCACGATGTTGGCCATCGCGCCGACGGCCATCAGCTCCTTCGACTCGTACAAGGCCAGGCCGTCCGCGAACGTCAGCCGCGTCCCGTCCATGACCTTGCTGTAGATGTCCGCCAGACCGGCGGTCCGGGCGAGCGTTTCGACGACGTCAGACACGTTCGGGATCTCCTCGACCGGGCGCTGCCCGGAGCACCTCATTATAGGAACGGCGGGGGAAAACGGTCAATTTGGACCCGGCTGCTACCATGCACCCATGTGCGGATTCATCGGCGTGATCGGCTCCGAGGCGGCCGTGCACGAGATCTACGACGGCCTGGTGGCGGTCCAGCACCGCGGCCAGGACGCGGCGGGGATCATCACCTACGACGGCGATCGGTTCCACGTCAAGAAGGGCGAGGGGCTGGTCCGCGACATCTTCTCGGCCGCGAACATGGAGCGGCTACGCGGCGACATCGGCGTCGGGCACGTGCGCTACCCCACGGTCGGCTCCGGCGGCGGCGAGGACGCCCAGCCGTTCACCGTGAACTACCCGTTCGGGATCGTGATGGCGCACAACGGGAACGTCGCCAACTACGACGCGTTGCGCGGCGAGCTGGCCGAGGCCGGCCTGCGGCACCTCTACTCCGAGTGCGACGTCGAGGTGTTGCTCAACGTCTTCGCCAAGGCGCTCGCCGACAAGAGCCGCGACGGCTTCACGCTGGAGTCTTATTACGACGCGGTTGCCGAGTGCTACCGCCGCGTGCGCGGGGCGTACAGCGTCGCCGGGTACATCGCCGGTCACGGGATGTTCGCCTTCCGCGACCCGTACGGGATCAAGCCGATCGCCATCGGGCGCAAACGGCGACCGGACGGCGGCTGGGCGCACGCCGTCGTGTCGGAGAGTGTGGTCCTCGACACGATCGGTTACGAGCACCTCGAGACCGGGCCGCCCGGCCAGGTGCTGTTCGTCGATCTCGAGGGCAACGTGACGCGCCACCAGGTGGCCCCCGCGAAGCATCATCCTTGCGTCTTCGAGTTCGTTTACTTCTCGCGACCCGATTCGATGATCGACGGCGCGTCGGTCTACGGGGCACGCTCCAACATGGGCGAACGTCTGGCGCGGACCTTCGCCGAACGGGGCCTCGAGATCGACGTCGTCGTGCCGGTGCCCGACTCCGGCCGCACGGCGGCGTTGGCGATGGCGCAGGCGCTCGGCGTTCCCTACCGCGAGGGGCTGGTCAAGAACCGCTACGTCGGCCGCACGTTCATCATGCCCGACGAGACCCAGCGCCGCCGCTCGGTGCGCAGCAAGCTCAACACCATCGACGAGGAGTTCCGGGGCAAGCGAGTCCTGCTCGTGGACGACTCCATCGTGCGCGGGAACACGAGCCGTCAGATCGTTCAGATGGCGCGCCAGGCGGGCGCGGTCAAGGTCTACTTCGCCTCGACCTCGCCGCCGCTGGTGCATCCCTGCGTCTACGGGATCGACATGAGCACGCGGCGCGAGTTCGTGGCACGCGACCGGACCCTCGCCGAGATCGCGCAGCAACTCGGCGCCGACGCGGTCGTCTACCAGGAACTGGACGACCTCATCGAGGCGGTGCGCGACGAACAGCCCGAGATCCGTCAGATGTGCCACGCCTGTTTCTCCGGCGACTACCCGACGGGGGACATCACGCCCGAAATGCTGCAGCTGATCGAGGACGAGCGCATCACGCAGGGCAAGTAGGAGGACCGACGATGAACGGCTTCGACATCTTTCTCCTCGTGCTTGCTTGCCTGCTGGTCCTCGTCGGCGTGATCAAGGGCATCGTGCGGATCCTGATCGGGATCGCCGCGCTGGTCGCCGCCTTCGCGCTGGCCGCCTACTACCATCAACCGCTGGCAGAACGGCTCGGCGTGCTGGACGTTTCCGACGGCGTGCTACGGCTGATCGCCTACACCCTGATCTTCATCGGCGTGATGTTGACCGGTGGCCTGCTGGCCTACCTGACGCGCAAGATCATCAAAGCCTCGATGCTCAGCTGGGCCGACCGAACCGCGGGCGCGGTCGTCGGCCTGGTCGCCGCGGCACTCGTGGCTGCGCTGCTGGTGCTGCCGGTGGTCGCGTACTCCCCGTGGGGGCCGAAGGCGCTGGGCGATTCGATGCTCGCGCCCTACATCGTCGGCGTGGCGGAGGCCGCGGCGGCGGTCGCTCCGCCCGAGATGGCCGAGCGCTACCGCGAGGGCGTCGAGGACCTCAAGAAGATCTGGAACGAACCCGTCTGAGCAAAACGGAGTCCTCGTGGAACGGTTCACCGCCGAGGAGCGCGCCGCGCTCGAGCCCTACTTCACCAACCTCGACCGGCCGGTCTTCGCGCTGATCAACCTGCCCGAGGTGGTCAAGGGCGCGCTGTTCGCGCGCTACTCGCGCTCGGCCAAGTCGCTGCGCCGGCTGTTCCTCGACGAGTTCTACGACCCCGATCAACGCGGCTCCGCGACCGCGGCGACCGGTTCCGAGCGCGCCGAGAAGCTCTACGAGAAGGTCTTCTTCGAGTACGGCGACGACTCCGTCGCCCAGCTCGGCGGCGTCCACCTGGCCTGCGAGAACGTCTCCAACATCCTGACCAAGCTGCTCGAGTGGGGCCGGCTGATGGCCTACCTCGAGCAGTCGACGCGCTACGTGCCCTACACCGGCAAGATCGACGACAAGTTCAAGTACCACGTCCCGGCGGAGCTCGACGGCACGCCGCTGCGCGAGCGCTACGTCGAGGTGCTCGACGACGCGTTCGACACCTACTGCAAGTGGCTCGACCCGCTGGTCGAGATGTTCATGGCGCAGTACCCGCGCGAGGAGGGCGTCAGCAAAGGCGTCTACAAGCGCACGATCCGCGCCAAGGCGCTGGACGCGCTGCGCGGGCTGCTGCCGGCGGCGACGCAGGCCAACGTCGGGATCTACGGCACCGGTCAGGCCTACGAGGCGCTGCTGCTGCGGATGCGCGCCAACCCGCTGGCCGAGGCGCGCCAGGTGGCCGACGAGATGCTCGTCGAGCTGCGCAAGGTGATCCCGGCATTCCTGCGCCGCGTCGATCTGCCGGATCGCGGCGATCTCTGGTCGCGGTACCTGGCCGAGACGCGTGAGGCGACGGCGGCGGTCGCGGCGAAGGTGACTGCGGGTGTCGAGGCGCAGCCGGTCGAAGAGGTCACGCTGAGCGCGTTCGATCCCGACGGCGAGACCCGTGTGGTCGCTGCGGCGCTCTACGCCTCGACGCGGCTGCCCGACGATCAACTGCAGGAAATCGCGCGCGGGCTGTCGCAGGAACAACGCGAGGAGGTCTTGAAGACCTACGTCGGCGAGCGCGCCAACCGGCGCCACAAACCGGGACGCGCGTTCGAGCGCACGTCGTATCGCTTCGACATCCTCGGCGACTACGGGGCGTTCCGCGACCTGCAGCGGCACCGTCTGCTGACGCTCGAGTGGCAGCCGCTCTCGCCGCACCACGGCTACCTGATGGCGGACTCGGTCGCCGAGCTCGGCGCCGCCGACGACTGGAAGCGTGTCATGGAGCGTAGCGCCGAGCTCTACGAGGAGATCGAGAAAGCGGGGTTGACCGGCGTCGGCTCCTACGCGATCCCGATGGCCTATCGTGTGCGCTTCTACATGGACATGAACGCACGCGAGGCGATGCACGTCATCGAGCTGCGCACCGCCCCGGCGGGGCACCCGTCCTACCGTCGCGTCTGCCAGTCGATGCACCGGTTGATCGCCGAGCAGGCCGGACACCAGGCGATCGCCGCGGCGATGAGCTACGTCGACCACAGCGAGGTCGAGCTGGAGCGGCTCGAGGCGGAGAAGGCGGCCGAAAAACGCCGCGCCGAGGGTTAGCCCGCTACTTGTTGCCTGCGGCCAGTGCCAGTAGCCGGTGCACGATGCGGCCGATCTCGGACTCGGCTTCCTCGGTGGTTCCGCCGGGCACCTCGATGGTCATCAGCAACCGGAAGCCCTTCTTCGGCGTGCCGGTGGGACGCGTCGTGAAGCGCGCGTCCGGATATTCATCGGACAACTGTTCGATCAGCGGCACCAGCGCCGACTCGTCCTGGTTGGGCGCCTCGATCTGCCGGCGCGCGACGACGCGGCCGGGACCGAAGTCCTTCAGGTAGGGGAGCGCCGCCTCGAACACCGCGCGCGCCTCGCGCGGCGTTCCGGGCACGCTGATGACCGCGGTCGTTCCGGGCAAGCGGCACAGCGTGCCGGGGGCGATCCCGTCCGGGTTGGCCAGCACGGTGCAACCGACCGGCAGGTGCGTCATCTTCTCGCGGTACCTGTTGATCCCGCTGCGATCGACGCGGCGTTGTTCCTTGAGCCGCGCGTAGGCGTGATCGACCTGCTCGGCCGCGCCGGGGTTGTGCACCAGCGGGATGCTGAGCGCGGCGGAGACGCCGGCGAGGGTGCGGTCGTCCTCGGCGGGGCCGAGCCCGCCGATCGTGACGATGAAATGAGGACTACGCGTGAGCGCATCGCGCAACGCGTCGGCGACGGCCGCCGCATCGTCCGCGATGAAACGGATGCCGTGCACCCTCGCGCCGCGCGCCGTCAACAGACCGGCGACGATCTGCGCGCTCGAGTCCCCGACGTCGCCGCGCAGCAGGTCGCTGCCGACGACGACGATCTCGGCGTGCAGGTCGCCGTCGTGCGACGGCCGGACCTTGGGCGCGGGTTGCCCGCTCTGTTCGCGATCGCTCATTTTCAAAGAAACTCGGCCCCTCACGGGGCGGCCGCACTATAGCAGCACTTGCTGCTGCGGGACCGCGCCGGCCTCACCTGGCCCACAGCGGAAGCACGCCGGGGTCGAAGCCGAATACCAGCGGGGCCGCGAGGTAGGTCCAAATCGTGATCAACACGATCCCGATCAGGTTGAGCCGGAAGCCGCTGCGCACCAGCTCGCCCATCGTGACCTTCCCGGTGCCGAAGACGATCGCGTTCGGCGGAGTCGCCACGGGTAGCATGAACGCGCAGCTCGCGGAGAGCGTCGCGGGGATCATCAACAGCAACGGGTTGACGCCGATCGCGACGGCCAGCGCGCCGAGAACGGGCAGGATCATCTCCGTCGTCGCGGTGTTCGAGGTCAGCTCGGTCAGGAAGGTGATCGAACCGCAGATGATCAGGACCAGCAAGATCGGCGGGACCCCGCCGACACCGGCGAGGGCCTGACCGAGCCAGTCCGAGAGCCCCGACTCCTTGAAGCCCGTGGCAAGCGCGAAGCCTCCTCCGAAGAGCAACACGATGCCCCAGCGAACCCGCGTCGCGTCACGCCAGCGCAGGATGCGTCCCGCGTCCGGCTCTCGCGAGGCGACCAGGAACAGGATCAACGCCAGCGCGATCGCCACCGTGCCGTCGTCGACGTAGCCGGGTTCGGGCAGCAAGCGTGTCCAGAACGAACGCAGCGTCCAGCCCAGGACCAGCAACCCGAACAGCACCGCGACCCAGCGCTCCTCGTAGCCCATCGGGCCCAGCTCGTCGTAGGCCTTGCGGAACTGATCCTTGCCCTCGACACGCTTGACGTCGGCCGCATGCATCCGCCCGAGCATCCACCAGGCGACGACGAGGAACACGACCGACATCGGGAGAGCGAACACGAGCCAGCGTGCGAACGAGATGTCGGGCGCGTCGGGGAAGACGATGGTCAGGATCCGTGCGAAGGAGAGGTTCGGCGGCGTCCCGATCAACGTGGCCAGTCCGCCG
>WVWW01000205.1 GCA_011773795.1 Acidobacteriota bacterium | reverse complement strand
CCTACGGTCTCGGTGGCGCTATGTACATCGGCCAGTACACGGCCCCCGTCATCAGCGGCAACACCATCCGCAGCAACCAGGCCGGGGACACCAACAGCGGCAACCAGATCGGCGGCGGCGGCGGCTTGTCGATCTACAGCCTGTCCCCCATGCAGGTACCGCAGATCTCGCGCAACGTGATCCAGGACAACGCGTCCAGCGACTTCGGCGGTGGGATCGCTCTCGGACAGGCCTACGCCGACGTCGATGGCGTGTCGGTCTACTACCCCTCCGTCGCGACCATCGACAACAACCTGATCGAGTTGAACCGCAGCTTCACCGGCGGCGGGCTCCTCGGCGGGATCACGCTGGCCGTCATCACCAACAACACGATCGCCGACAACACCGCCGAGTTCGGCGGTGGCATCACCTCGGGGACGCTGCAGTACAACACCGACGTGATGACGTTGAACAACAACATCGTCGCGTTCAACACGTCGTTGCTCTACGGTGCAGGCGGACTCGGGACGTACTACTCGAACCCCTCTATGTTCCACAACAATTTCAACGCCAACCTGCCCAACAACATCGACGGCGCGATCGACGACGCGGACGTGATCGGCATCGACGGCAACATCTCGGTCGATCCGGAGTTCGTCAGTCGCGTGCCCGGCGCACGTGACCTGCACATCATGGGGACGAGCGGTGTCGTCGATGCGGGCGACAACGTACCGGCGATGGCCGCCTCGGCCGTCGACTTCGACGGCCTGCCGCGAGTCCTCGACGGCGACGCGGACGCCGTCGACCTCGTGGACATCGGGGCTTACGAGTACATCCTGGACACCGACGGGGACGGCCTCGCCGACTACGTCGACACGGACGACGACAACGACGGTGTTCTCGACGTATCGGACTGCGCGCCGACCTACCGCGGGGTCTCCTCGCTGCCGCTGCCGATCGGAACGACACTGAACGTCGACACCGGGGCCGGCGGGGCCGCGATCACGTGGCAGAAGAGTCTCAACGGGCCGCTGTCGAACGTCTACCGTGGAACGATCTCCGGTGCGCTGCCGTGGTCCTACACCGTCGAGTGCCTCGTCCGCGAGACGTTGTTCACGGAGACGTCGGACAACCAGACACCGCCCCTGGGGACGGCGTTCTACTACCTCGTCAGCGCGGTCAACGAGTGCGCCGAGAGCGAGCTCCATTTCGACAGCGTGCCGAGTCCGATCTTCGCTTCACCCTCGTGCGGACTGGGTCCCGATGCCGACGACGACGGCGACGGCGTACCGGACCGCCGGGACAACTGCCCGCTGCTGTCCAACCCGCTCCAGGAGGACACCGACGCCGACGGCATCGGCGACGCCTGTGACACCGACGACGACGACGACGGTCTCCCGGACGGGATGGACAACTGTCCGCTCGTGGCCAACGCCGGCCAGATCGATGGGGACGGCGATGGCCTCGGCGACGCCTGCGACAACTGCGTCAGCATCTCCAACCCCGGGCAGGAAAACACCGACGGGGACGGCGAGGGCGACGCCTGCGACACGGACGACGACAACGACGGCGTGGACGACGGCACGGACAACTGCCCGCTCGACGCCAACCCGATGCAGGAGGACGGCGATACCGACGGAGTCGGCGATGTGTGCGACAACTGCCCGGCGTTGTCGAACTCCATGCAGGAAGACGGTGATGTCGACTCCATCGGCGACGTCTGCGACCCCTGCCCGATCGATCCGCTCAACGACGCCGACGGCGACGGCCTGTGCGCGAACGACGACAACTGCCCGACCGTGTTCAACCTGCAGAACGACATCGACGACGACTCGGTCGGCAACGCCTGCGACAACTGTCCGAGCGACCCCAATCCGGATCAGCTCGACGCGGACGGCGACGGGATCGGCGACGTCTGCGACAGCTGTCCCGACGACGCGAATAACGACGGCGACGCGGACGGGCTGTGCGGCGACGTCGACAACTGCCCGACCGTGGCCAACGGCTCGCAGGCCGACGGCGACCTGGACCGGGTCGGCGACGCCTGCGACAACTGCCCCACCACGCCGAACCCGACGCAGGCCGACATCGACGGCGACGGGGTCGGCGACGCCTGTGACACCTGTGACGACATCGACGGTGACTCCGTGTGCGATGTGGACGACGTGTGCCCCACGGTCTCCGACCCGTTGCAGCAGGACAGCGATTCCGACGGAACCGGTGACGCCTGCGATCCCTGCACGGACAGCGACGGAGACCTGTTCGGCGACGGGTCGCTGCCGGCCAACACGTGTGGCGCGGACAACTGCCTGAACGACTACAACCCCGGACAGGTGGACAACGACCTCGACGGGGTGGGTGACGCCTGCGACACCTGCCCCAACGATCCGGACAACGACGTCGACGGCGACACGGTCTGCGGCGACGTCGACAACTGCCCGACCGTCGCCAACACCGCCCAGACCGACACCGACGGCGACGGGCTGGGGAACCTTTGCGACAACTGCGTGGACAACACCAACCCGACTCAGGTCGACGGCGACGGCGACGGCTTGGGCGATGCGTGCGACAGTTGCCCGATGGATCCGGCCAACGACGGCGACATGGACGGATTCTGCGCCGCTGCCGACAACTGCCCGACCGTGGCCAATGCCGGCCAGGAAGATGACGACGGCGACGGGCTGGGCAACGCCTGCGACAACTGCTCCGGCGTCGCCAACCTCGGCCAGGCCGATGCAGACGGCGACCTGATCGGCGATGTTTGCGACCCCTGTACCGACACCGACATGGACACGTTCGGCGATCCCGGGTTCGCCGCCAATGTCTGCGTGACGGATAATTGCCCCTCGATCTCGAACGCCGGTCAGGCCGATCTCGATTCGGACGGCATCGGGGACGCTTGCGATGCCTGCCCCGACGATGCCAGCAACGACATCGATCTGGACGGTGTTTGCGGCGACTCCGACAACTGCCCGTCGGATCCGAACCCGCTCCAGGAAGACCTCGATGCGGACATGATCGGCGACGCTTGCGACCCGGACATCGACGGCGACGGGCTGGACAACGGCATCGACAACTGTCCGAACGTCTCCAACACGACCCAGTCCGACGGTGACTTCGACCAGGTCGGCAACGACTGTGACAATTGCCCGTTGGCGTTCAACACGGGTCAGGGAGACATCGACGGGGACGGGCAGGGAGACGCCTGCGATCCGTGTCCGAACGACGCCGATGACGATCTCGACGGGGACACGTTCTGCGCGGATGTCGACAACTGCCCGTTGATCACGAACGAGGCCCAGGAAGATGCCGATATCGACGGTGTAGGCGATCCCTGCGATCTCTGCCCGACCGACCCCGACCTGGATGGCGACGACGTGTGCAATGACGACTTCGTCCTGGTCGAGCTGACCACACCGAGCGAGAACGTGCTGATCGAGTTCGGCGGCGCGACGGAAACCGTGCTGGTCGAGCAGGGCTCCGTGATCAAGTATCTCGCCAACAACGTGGATCCGGGACTCGGGATCACCTGGAAGGACGAGTTCTTCGACGACTCCACGTGGTCCTCGGGCACCTACGGTGTGGGCTACGAGATCGGTGCCGGCGGCGTGACCAACCTGGTCAACACGACGGTGCCGCAGGACACCTTCTCGGTCTACACGCGGGCAACGTTCTCGATCGCGGATGTAACGCAGGTGACCAATCTGTTCATCGGGGCCGACTACGACGACGGCTACATCGCCTGGATCAACGGGGTCGAAGTGTTCCGCTCGGCGGAAATGCCCGCGAGCGGGGATCCCCTCTGGAACACCGATTCCGGGCTCCACGAGTCGAGTAACGGAGCCTCCCCCGAGTACCGTCCGGTGACCGACATCTCGACCGCCGGCATCCCGGCGCTGCACAACGGCGTCAACGTGCTGGCCGTCGGCGTGTGGAACAGCGGAGCGCCGATCTCCAGCGACATGGTGCTGGTGCCCAAGCTGTCGATGAACCGCGTCAACCTGGCCAACATGAAGTACCTGGCGAACAACGCCGATCCCGGGCTGGGGATCGGCTGGACCGCTGCGGGCTTCGACGACTCGAGCTGGACCGACGGCACGTATGGTGTGGGGTACGAGCTCGCGACGGGCGCCCAGAATCTGATCCAGACCTCCGTTCCTTCCGACACACGCTCGATCTACACCCGTGCGACGTTCGATATCGCCAACGTGCTGACCGTACAGAACATGTTCATCGGTGCCGACTTCGACGACGGCTGGGCCGCGTGGATCAACGGTACGCTGGTCTACAAGTCGGGCCAAATGCCCGGCGGCGATCCCGCATGGGACACGTCTCCCCAGCCGCACGAATCGAGCAACGGGGCGTTGCCGAACTACAGCCCGGAGATCGACGTTTCCGCCAGCGGCATCCCCGCGCTGGTCAACGGGACCAACGTGCTCGCGGTCGGGGTCTGGGGCAACCAGCCGACCGTGCCGCCCTCGTCGGACCTGGTCCTGGTCCCCAAGCTGTCGATCAACCGCATGACGCCGCAGGAGGTCAAGTACCTGGCAAACAATTCCGATCCGGGTCTCGGCGAAACCTGGATCGACCCGTTGTTCGACGACAGCGCATGGGACACCGGCTTCTTCGGGCTGGGCTACGAGACCGGCAGCCTCGGCGCCCGCTTCCTGATCCAGACGACGGTTCCGACGGACACCTACTCGATCTACGCGCGCACGAAGTTCAACGTCCCCGATCTGGCCTCGATCAACCGGGTGTTCCTCGGCGCCGATTACGACGACGGCTACATCGCCTGGATCAACGGCCAGGAGGTGTATCGCTCGGGCGAAGTGCCCTTCGGACCGGCGATGTGGAACATGAGCGTCAACCTGCACGAGTCCAGCAACGGTCTCGTTCCGAACTACTCGCCCGTGCGGGACATCACGCCCAACGTCTCCGGGGTCCTGCTCCAGGGCGAGAACGACCTGGCCATCGGCGTGTGGAACAGTGGCGCGCCGTTCTCGACCGATCTGCTGATCGTGCCGCGCATTTCCGTCGACGGGAGCGCGGTCGACAACTGCCCCAACGCCTTCAACCCCGACCAGCTCGATTTCGACGGCGACGGCGCGGGGGACGCCTGTGACCCGGATGACGACAACGACCTGTTCGCCGACGTGATCGACAACTGCCCGTTCGTCCCGAACCCGGATCAGACCGACACGGATGGCGACGGGGTCGGCGATGCCTGCGACAACTGCCCGTTGCTGTCCAACCCGGATCAGACCGACACGGACGGCGACGGGATCGGCGACGCCTGCGACAGCTGCCCGCTCGATCCCGACAACGACGTCGACGCCGACGGCGTGTGCGGCGACGTCGACAACTGCGTCGACGTGACGAACGCCTCGCAGGTCAACTCCGATGGCGACGTCTTCGGGGACGCTTGCGACAACTGCCCCAACGTGGACAACCCCGCGCAGACCAACAGCGACGGGGATGCCTTCGGCGATCTCTGCGACAGCTGTCCGTTCGACGAATTCAACGACCAGGATGCGGACGGGCTCTGTGCGGACGTGGACAACTGCCCCAACGCGTTCAACCCGACACAAGACGACGACGACATGGACCTCGCCGGGAACGCCTGCGATTGCCTCCCGATGGACCCGCAGATCCAGTCCATCCCGGGGCCGATCCAGGGCTTCCAGCTCGACAAGCTGAGCACGGCCACGCGGCTGTTGTGGCTGACCGCGGGGCCGACCGAGATCTACGATATCGCCCGCGGAACGAGGGCCGGGCTGGTGGCCGACGGCGGCAGCGACGCCGCGGTCTGCATCCAGTCCAATCTCGCGGGGCTGCAGTTCGACGACATGGACCCCGACCCGCTCTCCGGTGAGGTCTTCTACTACATCATTCGCGGCCAGAACGTTTGCGGGGTGGGAACTTACGGCAGCTCGTCAAGCGGGATGGAACGGCTGCCGACCGTCCCCTGCCCGTAGAGAAAACCGGACGGGGCCGGGCATTGCCGGAATGAGCGCATCGTCGTATATAGAGCGAGATTCGGGGGGTACTGATTGCCCCGGCCGAAGGGTCGGGCCTGGCCGTCAAGGGGGCAGGATGGGACGGGTCTCCCCGAGCCGTTGGGCCGCTTTTCTTGTTGTGGCGTCGGTGATCCCGGTCACCGCGGCTCAGACGACCGTCTGGGTCGATGACGACTGTAGCGCTCCCGGAAGCGGAACCCAGCTCGATCCCTACTGCTCGATCCAGGACGGGATCTGCGCGATCGAGGGAACGGGCGGCGGGGATGTGATGGTCTCGCCGGGAACCTATTTCGAATCCCTGCGCATGTTCCCGGGGGTCAGCGTGATCTCCACCGACGGCCCCACGGTCACGACCATCGACGCGACCGGGCAGCCCTGCACGCGAATCGATTGCCTGCCCAGCACGGCCAACCTCACCTGTTCGGCGGTGGTTTATGGCAGCGGTGTCCAGCCGACGGACAGGCTGGAGGGGTTCCGCATCACCGGCGGCGTGGGCCTGTTTCGCGACTTCGGTACGCTGACGGCGGTGACCGGCGGCGGGATCTTCGTCTTCAACAGCTCGCCGACGATCACCAACAACGAGATCGTCGACAACACGCTGTTCTCGAACGGTTCGAAGAACTTCTGGGGCGCCGGGATCTATCTGCGCAGTCTCATGGGAACACCGTCGCAGCCCGTCGTCACCTACAACCTGATCCAGGGCAACATAGCCGACCCGCCGAAGGGGACCCCGGGCAAAGTCTCGCAGGCTTTCGGTGGCGGGCTGTACGTCGGAGCGGATACCGCGCCCACGATCACCAACAACACGATCCGCAGCAATCGTGCCGGAAACAGCCTCACGGCCGATCAGGATTCCGCGGGCGGCGGCATCGCGGTTTACGCGATCGAGGTTTCGCCGACCCCGATGATCTCGCACAACCTGATCCAGGACAACGCCGCCGCCGACCTGGGCGGTGGCGTCATGTTCGGCCAGTCCTATTACCTCAGTTACTACTACCAGTCCGTGGGCACGCTCGACAGCAACCTGGTCGAGCTCAATCGCGCTTTTGCGGGCGGGGGCATCCTCACGGCCATCACCGAGGCCGTGATCACCAACAACACGATCAGCGACAATACGGCGCTGAGTCCCGATCCCCTCGTGCAGGCGTCGCTCGCCAACAACATCGTCTCGTTCAACTACGCGCTGCTCTACGGCGGCGGCGGCCTGGGGACGTCCTACTCCACACCGGCGGTGAGCCACAACGATTTTCACGGCAACCAGCCCAACGAGGTGGACGGCGGCCATTCGGATGCCGATTACATCGGAGTCGACGGGAACGTGTCGATCGATCCGCAGTACGTCAGCCGGGTTCCCGGCGCGCGGGACCTCCAGCTGACGCCGTCGAGTCCCGTGATCGACATCGGGGACAACGCCGCGACCGTGTCCGCCGTCGATCTCGTGAACGCCCCACGCGTGACCGACGGAGACGCGGATGAAACGGCGATCGTCGATCTCGGTGCATACGAGTTCGAGCGTGACGGCGACGGCGACGGGATGCCCGACTGGGAGGACCTCGACGACGACGACGACGGCGTCCTCGACGACGGCGACACGAGCGGCTCGACGACGGACAACCGCTGCACGACGGGAGTCCAGGCGAACTGCGACGACAACTGCCCCTTCGTGGCCAATTTCGATCAGACGGATTTCGACCAGGACGGCCTCGGCGATGCGTGCGATCCCGATGACGACAACGACTCCGTCGAGGACGGCGCCGACTGTTTGCCTTTTGTCAGGGGCGTCTCCCAGAGCGCCGGTCCGGTTGGGGCCTCGATCCGGATGTCCCAGCCGGGAGGACCCTCCACGACATCGCTCTTCTGGAGCCGCGGGCGAGAGGGACACGTCAGCAACGTTTACCGCGGTACGATCGGCGGACCCTGGGTTTACGATCACACCTGCTTCGCCTTCGAGCTTCCCGGGACCTCGGTCGACGATGCGGAGGTTCCCGCCGCCGGCGGCGGCTTCTACTACCTGATCTCCGCCGAGAACAGCTGCGGTGAGAGTGACCTCGGCACGGATTGGCTCGGCGCGGACCGGCCTGCCGGTATCGCCTGCGGCTCGGCCGGTGCAGACACCGACACCGACGGGGTCGTCGACCTCGCCGACAACTGCCCGGAGACCGCCAACGCGTCCCAGGACGACAGTGACGCGGACTTCGCCGGCGACGCCTGCGACAACTGTGCGGGGTTGATCAACTACGATCAGGCGCAGAACGACACCGACGCTCTCGGCGACGCCTGCGACAACTGCCCCGAGACCGACAACCCGATGCAGACCGACACCGACATGGACGGGATCGGCGACGCTTGCGACGACTGCCCGGACATCGACGGCGACGGAGATTGCGACTCGTTCGACAACTGCGTCAACGACGCCAACCCGATGCAGGAAGACCTCGACGGGGACGGCGTGGGCGACGCCTGTGATCCTTGCACCGACACCGACGGAGACGGATTCGGGAACCCGGGCTTCCTCGCCGCCACCTGCCCCGACGACAATTGCCCGCTCGATGCCAACCCGATGCAGGAAGACCTCGACGCGGACGGCGCCGGGGATGCCTGCGACGTCTGCCCCGACGACGCGCTGGACGACGCCGACGGCGACGGTTTCTGCGCCGACGCGGACAACTGCCCCACGATCTTCAACAACCCGCAGGTGGACGGCGACAACGATCTGGTGGGCGACGCGTGCGACAACTGCATCCTGGTCCAGAACCCGATGCAACTGGACGACGACGGCGACGGAGCGGGGAATCTCTGCGATCCTTGCCCCGACGACGCGCTGGACGACGCCGACGGGGACGGTTTCTGCGCCGACGTGGACAACTGCCCGGCGATCTTCAACGATCCTCAAACCGACAGCGACAATGACGGTGTAGGCGACGCCTGCGACAACTGCGATCTGATACCCAACTCCGGCCAGGAGGACTTCGACGGCGACGGTGAGGGGGACTTGTGTGACCTGTGCACCGACATTGACATGGACGGTGCCGGGAATCCCGGCTTCCCGCTCAACACGTGCCCGCTGGACAACTGCCCGGTCGATCCGAATCCCCTGCAGACCGACACGGACCTGGACTCGGTGGGCGACGCCTGCGACCCCTGCCCGATGTCCTCACCGGACGACGCGGATCTGGACCTGGTCTGCGACGATGTCGACAACTGCCTCGGGCTTTCCAACTTCAGCCAGGCGGACAACGACATGGACGGGATGGGCGACGCCTGCGACCCCGACGACGACAACGACGCGTTCCCGGACGGGTCGGACAACTGTCCGCTGGTTTTCAACAACCCGCAGACCGACACCGACGCGGACACGATCGGCGACGCCTGCGACAACTGCCCGGCTTTCTTCAACACGGACCAGACCGACAGCGACCTGGATGGCGCCGGGGACCCCTGCGATGTCTGCCCGGTCGACGGCCAGGACGATGCCGACGGAGACGGATTCTGCGCCGACGCCGACAACTGCCCGATGCTGTCCAACGCCGACCAGTTGGACAACGACAACGACGGGCTCGGCAACCCTTGCGATCCCTGCCCCAACGATCCCGACATCGACCTCGACGGCATCTGTGACGACGAACGCGTGCTGCTGGCGGGGTCGGTGATCAACGAGACCGTCCTCGTCGAGTTCGGTGCGAAACAGGACAACGGTTGGATCGAGCGGGGGTCGTCGATGACCTACCTGGCCAACACCGCCGACCCCGGCCTGGGAATCACCTGGGTCGATCCGGCGTTCGACGACTCGGCGTGGCTCGGAGGTGTCTACGGGATCGGCTACGAGGCCGTCACGGGCGCCGAGAATCTGATCGACACCGTGGTGGCGGATTTCACCGCCTCGATCTACACACGCTCGAAGTTCGTCATCAACGACGTGAGCTCGATCACCGATGTCTGGCTCGGCGCGGACTACGACGACGGGATCGTGGCCTGGATCAACGGCGTCGAGGTCTTCCGCTCGCGGGAGATGCCCGCGACGGGCGATCCCGCCTGGAACACCGACGCCTCGGTCCGCGAATCGAGTAACGGGCCCGGTCCCAACTACGAACCGCAACGGGATATCACCGCCGCCGCGCTTCCCTGGTTGATCAACGGCGAGAACGTCCTGGCCATCGCGGTCTACAACACCCAGCCGATGTCGGGCATGTCGTCGGATCTCGTGCTGGTGCCGCGGCTGTCTTACAACCGGACGCCGGCGATCAAGTACCTGGCCAACACATCCGATCCGCTACTGGGCATCGGCTGGACCGCGGAGACGTTCGACGACAGCGGTTGGAGCGACGGGTTCTACGGGGTCGGCTACGAGACCGCCGCGACGTTCCTGGCGACCGATCTGATCCAGACCGACGTGGGTAGCGGCGTGTCGTCGGTCTATACGCGTGCGGAGTTCACCATCGCGAACCCCGCGACCGTGAACGATGTCTTCCTCGGCGCCGACTACGATGACGGATACGTCGCCTGGATCAACGGCGTCGAGGTCTACCGCTCGCCCGAGATGCCTTCAAGCGGCGACCCCGCTTGGAACACCGGCCCGTCGCCGCAACACGAATCGAGCAACGCGCGGCACCCCCGGTACGAGCCGCTCAACGACATCTCCGGGGCGGCGCTCGGTGCGCTCAAGGCCGGGACCAACGTGCTCGCCATCGGTGTGTGGAACACCAGTGCCGGCTCGAGCGACCTGGTTCTCGTCCCGAGGCTGTCGATCAACCGCAATGCTCCGGCGACGATGCGCTACATCGCCAACGCCTCCGATCCGGGCGTCGGTTTGGCGTGGACGGCGACCGGCTACAACGATGGGTCCTGGAGCGAGGGGAACTACGGTGTGGGCTACGAGACGACCTCCGGCGGCGCGCGCGATCTGATCAACACGAGCGTCCCCGCGGGTACGGTGTCGGTCTACACCCGCGCCACGATCGACGTCCCGGACGCCGGGGCGGTGACCCGCCTGCTGCTCGGTGCGGACTACGACGATGCTTACGTCGCATGGCTCAACGGCGTCGAGATTTACCGTTCGCCGGAGATGCCCGGCGGCGACCCGCTTTGGAACACCGCGGTGAACCTGCACGAATCGAGCAACGCCAGCGCGCCCAATTACGAGCCGATGATCGATGTCACGACCCAGGGACTCGCTGTCCTGGTGACCGGGCCGAACGTGCTCGCCGTCGGCGTGTGGAACAGCGACGGCGCCAACTCCGACGACCTGGTCCTCGTGCCCAGGCTGGCGACCAACGGCGCCACGGTCGACAACTGTCCGACGATTGCCAACGTCGACCAGACCGACACCGACGGCGACGGTCAGGGGGACGCCTGCGACGCCGACGACGACAACGACGGCGTGTTCGACCTCGTCGACAATTGCATCTTCACGCCCAACAGCGGCCAGCTCGACCTCGACGGGGACCTGCTCGGCGACGCCTGCGACAACTGTCCGGCGATCGTCAACCCGGCCCAGCTCGACGGTGAGACGGCCGAGGGACCCGACTTGATGTGCGGCACCGGCGATGACAACGCGGCGCTGTTCGGCACGGATGGCATGTGTGGAACGAGCGACGATCTGGCGGGCGACGGTGTGGGGGACGCCTGCGACAACTGCGCCGACTTGCCGAACCCGCTGCAGGAGGATTTCGAGGGCGACGGCCTCGGCGACCCGTGCGACCCCGATGACGACAACGACGGCGCCGACGACGGGATCGACAACTGTCCGTCGATCGCCAACCCGATGCAGACCGACAACGACAGCGACACGTTCGGAGCGGCGTGCGAGTGCGATGACTCCGACGCCACGGTCTGGTCGCGGCCCGGTCAGCAGGACCTGACGGCCGCGCGGACGGGGCAGCAGGTCGACTTCAGCTGGCCCGCCGTCGATCCAGGTGGCACCCAGCCGGTCGTCTACGACTTCCTGCTGAGCTCGAACGCGAGCGATTTCTCCGCGGCGACCTGCCTCGAGACGGACGAGTCGAACCTGGCGGCGAGCGACGCGACGGCCGTGGCTCCGGGGCAGATCCTGTTCTACCTGGGTCGGGGCGAGAACTCCTGCGGCGGCTCGCTGGGCACGGGCGGCGGGATGGAGCGCGGCGGGGCCCCGTGCCCCTGAATCGGTCCCGGGATCGGACGCTTTTTCGACCGGGAGTCAGGCGAATGCACAACGAAAGCTCGGCCCCGCAGCGGTTGTCTCACCGCACCGTTTCTTCTATAGTTTGGCACCTCGACGATCGGGTCGGTACGCTTCTACAACTCGCGACCCGGCAACGGGTCTGACGGAGATGGGTGCGATGAAGCCACGTGCTGGAAAAGGACTGTTGTTGTTGTTGGCGGCCACCCTGGTGGTGGTTTCCACCGGTTGCCCGAACAGCACCGTGATTACGGCCGGGAACGGGACCGTAAGGATGTCGGTGATCACGCCCAATCCTACACGGTTCACCTTTGGCAGCTTCGACATCGATCGCATCCTGATCCGGCCCGTGGATGCCGGCGCGAGTCAAGCGATCGGCGCACAATTCACAGGTAAAGAGTTGAGTCTGCTGCGGACGTTTTTGTTCGTCAACGTGTCCGAGCCGATGGTCGACCCGTCGTTCCTCAGGCCGGTACCCTTGTCCGAGGGTGATTACGAGATCATTGAAATCCGGTATTCCGACATGCAATTCGGCGACCCGACGAATCCGTGGGTTCCGCCGGACCCGACGACCTGCGAAGGAGCCCAACGATTCTATTTCCCGCCCGGCGAGATCACGGTCGACAGCTTCGCGGTCCCGCAGATCTTCACGGTTTCCAACGCCCAAGAGACGTCGCTTACCCTTACGTTCGACATCGAGAAGATGATCACGGCCCTGAACAACTCGTACGACTGCGTCATGGTCGGCGGCACTTACCAGCAGCAGAACCCGTCGACGTGGGACGAATCCCAGTTCATTGCGCAAACGCTGGACTACCTGACGATCAACTGATCGAGATGCCGTCGAACTCCTCGGTCTGTCAGAGGCTGTTCCTGGTTGTCGCCCTGGGTGCGGTGTGCGTCGGTTGCACGATCGACGATCCGCAGGTCAGTCAGGTCGGATCGGTCAGTCTGCTCACGGTGGATCCGGCGATCGTGGCTCAGTCCGTGGTGCTGACGCCGGGTGGAGTCTCGTCGGGAAACCGGGTGCAGACGATGCTCTGGACGGTGACCCAGGCCATGTTGACCATCGATGGCGATCCGCGTTCTCCTCACGATCTGCTGTTCCCGGAGGCCGGTCTCGCCGAATGCCAGGGCATCGACACGGCGAACCGGATCACGACCCATTTCGGCACCTGCGTCGAGAATCTCGTGCTGGAGGCGGTCGCCCCGGGCAGCGTGGTTCAGGCGACGCTGGTGCTGGATTTCAAGGTCCGGGTCAAACGGGTCCGCCCGGTCGTATTCCCCTACATCGGGGATGACGACGGGGACGGGGTCCTCAACGGCAACGACAACTGCATCCTCGTGCCCAACGGGGACTGCGGCATCGACCCCCTGAACTGCGACGCGGACGGCGACGGCACGACGACACCGGAGGAATTGTCGACGGGCAACCAGCGAGACTCCGGTGGTTTCGGGATCGGAAATGCCTGCCGCGTGGTGAACTTTTTCACGGGAGTCGAAGTGGACAGCGATGGGGACGGCGTCCCCGACGTCGACGACAATTGTGTCCACCGGCCCAACCCGGATCAGGCCAACCCCCCCACGCCGGGTGAGTTCTCGATGGTCGAGTCGCGGATCTCCGATACGATCGGCCTGGCCTGCGAGAGCGACGAACAAGTCTACGAGGTGGAGCTGACGGACGTCACGATCCCGTTCGACTTCGACCTGCCCACCGCTCAGGGCTTCGTCCTGGTCGATTTCAACAACGAACAGGTCTTGACGAACTGCGACTGGGACATGGGCACTTGCACGTTCGACGAAACGGCGGTCCAGGCGTGTATCCGGACCTCCGTCTTCGACGCGGTCGTGGGCTGCGTGTAGGCCCGGTCGCGGGCCGTCAGCTGCGCGTGCGTCGCCGCTTGCCTTTGCTCGCGCGCTGCTCGAAGACGGCATCGATGCACGACGAGAGCGTTTCGGGGTCGATCGGCTTCGCGAAGCACTTCAACGCGCCGCACTCGAGGATGCGGGCTTCAATCTCGGGCGAGTAGAATCCGGTGATCGCGATAACGGTCGTGCTCGCCGACTCCGGGGCGGCTTTGATCGTGCGGCAGATCTGGAACCCGTCGAGCCCCGGCATCCGGAGGTCGAGCAACACGACATCGGGCTTGAAGGTGGCAACCAGCCGACCCGCCTCGAAGCCGTCGGACGCGCCCAGCACCTCGTAAGACGGTGTGCGGGACTGCAGGTGCTCCGAGAGCAGTTCCCGGATCGTCTCCTCGTCGTCCACCACGAGCACGCGCGGCTTCCCGGACCCGTCTTGCAGGTCGGTCGGGAGCGGGATCCCGTTGTCCTTCATGAAGCGGATCAGGTCCTCGCGGCGGATGCGCCGGTGCCCGCCCGGGGTGCGGAACGCCGGCAGCCGCCCCGCGTTGACCCAGTTGATGATCGACAGCGGGGAAACGTGACAGAGCTTCGCCGTTTCGAACGTCGTGAAAACTGCCTTGCTCATAGAGTCGCCTTGAACTATTTAATGTATTAAAACTTGCTTTGAATAATATCAGATGAAGCGGCCCGGAAGTCAAGGCGGAATTGCCCGTCAACCGTTGAACCGGTACCCCACCCGGTGGACGGTCACGATGTAGGACGGGTCCTGCGGCGTGTCCTCGATCTTCTTGCGCAGCTTGGCGATGTGCATGTCGACGGTGCGCGTGAACGGGACGTTGTCGTAGTCCCACACCGCGTCGAGCAATCGCTCGCGGGCCAGGACCTCTCCGCGGTGGTCGATCATGAAGCGAAGCAACTTGAACTCGCGTGGGGACAACGACAGGTGCTTGCCCTGCTTGAACGCCTGGGTGCGGCGAAAGTCGATCCTGATGTCGCCGAATTCGTAGGTTTCTGCGCTTTCGGAACGTTCTTGGACGCGCCGCAGGACCGCCTCCACACGGGCCATCAGCTCGAGAAAGCTGAACGGCTTGGTGACGTAGTCGTCGGCGCCGATCTTGAGGCCGGCGACCTTGTCGGCCTCCTGTCCCCTCGCGGTCAACATGATGATCGGGACATGGTTGTTGTTCTGCCGGATGCGTTTGCAGACGTCAATGCCACTCAGTTTGGGCAACATCACGTCCAACACGATGACGTCGGGGTTGCCCTCGTTGGCCAGTCTCAGTCCTTTGGACCCGTCGGGCGCGACGTCGACCTCGTAACCCTCGTAGGAGAAGCCGTCCTGGAGTGCGACGGCCATCGCGGAGTCGTCCTCGATGATCAGGACACGTGGCATCAGGTCTCACCGAGGCGCGTCGCGCCGTCCAGATCGACCGCCGGTTGCTCACGTCCCGGGGTCTCGAGTGGGAGTCGGATCGAAAACGTGCTCCCGCGGCCGGGCTCGCTGTCCACCACGATCTCACCGCCGTGGGCCTGCACGATGTGCTCGACGATCGAGAGACCGAGGCCGCTCCCCTTCACGTCGTGGACGAGCCCCGTGCCGACGCGGTGGAAGCGCTCGAAGATCTTCTGCTGCTCCGAGCGCGAGATGCCGATGCCCTGGTCGCTCACCGAGAGATCGAGCCGGTCCCCGCGGCGGCGCAGGAAGACGACGATCTCCGTGGAGTCTCCCGAGTACTTGACGGCGTTGTCCACCAGGTTGGCCAGCGCCTGACGGATCGCCTCCGAGTCGATCACGACCTCCGGGATTCGGGCGGGCGGCGGCTCGTAGCGTAAACGCACGCCGCGGTGCTTCAGGCTGACCGCCCAGGTCTGGACCGACTCGCGAACCACTTCGTCCAGATCGGTGGGCTCCAGCTCGTAGGTCTTCGCGCCGGACTCGATCTTCGAGAAGTCGAGGATGTTGTTGATCAGCTGGGTCAGGCGGCGGCTCTCGGTCTCGATGTACTCGCCGTAGCGCCGGCTTCGCTCGACGTCCTGGACACGGCCCAGACGGAGGAACTCGCCGAACATGCGGATCGATGCGAGCGGGGTGCGCAGCTCGTGAGAGACGTTGGACACGAACTCCGACTTCATCCTGGACAGCCGGACCTCGCGTGACGCCGTCCGAAGCATGAAGACGATGCCACCCAGCACGACGATGGCCAGGGCGACGGTGAGGCTCAGGTTCAGCAGGAAGTTGGTCCGCGCCCACTGCTCCGTCGTCGTGCCGCGACTACCGAGTCCCAGCGTCCAGTCGGAGAACACGAAGGTCAGCCCGTCGACGACCTCCTCCTCGTGTTCGAACACATGGCTCGGACCGATCACCGCCTGACCCTCGCGATCGCGAGCCGTGATCAGCAAGTTGCGGCGTGTCCGCTCGTCGAAGAACTTGGGAAGCGATTTCTCGATCATTCGGGGCAGCAGATCGTCCTTGAAGTAGTCGGTGTCGAGGACCAGCCCGGCGACGCCGAGGACGCGACAGGCGTCGTCGGACACGGGGCTGAGGATGATCCGGTTCGAGGGGTCCTTCTCGTCGACGGTCATGTTGTGCGACGTGAGCAGGACCCCCTTGTTGGCCAGGATCTCCCACGGGGAGAGCGCGATGTCGATCGCCGCGAACAGCGTCTCGTGGTCGCTCTCCTCGACCCAGTCCTGGGTCGCCGGATCGAACACGAGCAGGCCGTCCCAGGGGCCGTCCGCCGCGTCGAACCGCGCGACGAAAATCCCCCGGACTCCTTCGACGGTCTTCTTTCTCAAGTGGGCCGCCATCTTGCTCTCGGAGCGGCCGAAGAGCTCGTCCGGGACGTTGAGCGTCCGCTCGGCCTGAGCGCGGTAGAAGAACTCGACCTCGCTGGATACGGCCTCGATGTAGTTCGACAGCCAGGCCTTCTCGGCAATGGCCGAGGTTCGCTCGAGTCTGGAGAGCCATTTGAGTTGCAGTCCCAGTAACAGCGCGAGGGGGATCGCGACGGCTCCGAGACCTAGCCAGAGTCGATGGTGCTTTAAGAATTGTCGTATTTGGTCAACCATGAAGCTTCCCCGACCGATTCATCATACGGCAGGCCCTGGCGAGGGGTGTCCGTTGGATCCCCTCTTTACTCTTTTTTACGGGTTGAAATCTTCGTGGTTTAGTAATATCCTTTTATCCGGATTTACGGATTGATGTGATCATGGAAAAACCGACCATCCTGGAGCACATGAC
>WVWW01000068.1 GCA_011773795.1 Acidobacteriota bacterium | reverse complement strand
CCCGAGTCGACCGCGCGCTGGACGACGTCCTCGATCGCGAGTTCGTTTCGATAGGCTCGACAGCAGGCTGCGAGGGCACGGAAGTACGGGTGGTTGTAGGAGCCGTCGACCCGCATGACCTCGCGGCGGAGCCGCTCGGCGGCTTCACGATGGCGTTCGAACAGCTGCCGCGACGGCTCGCTGTCGGCGCGGCTCACGACGAGGGCGACCCCTTGGAGTTGCCGTCCGTCTCTTCACCGGCCTCTTCGTCGTCCCCGCGGAGACCCTTCTTGAAGCCGTGCACGCCTTGCCCGAGGCCTCGCATGATTTCCGGGATCCGTCGCGCGCCGAACAGGACGATGACGATCACCAGGATGATGACGAGTTCTTGGATTCCCAGTCCCAAGATCGCGAGCGGTGCCATACGTTCACCTCTTGGAGACACACGGGCGTCTCCGGCGCCGACCATACCACAGCCGCGTCGAGCCGCCCCAGCGATCAACGCGGGGGCAGGATTTCACGCTTGTTGCCCACGCGCCGGGTGGTGTTTTCCGCGTCGAAGTGCTCGAGCAGCGGAATCGCGTGCTTTCGCGTCAGGCCGGTCAGCTCCTTGAACGCGCCGACGTCGATCATCCGCGACTGCTCGGCGAACTCCCACAACTTCTTGCGTAGCGCATCGAGCGCATCGGCGTGGAACACTTTCCCGTCGTGAAGCTTGACGAGCGTGCCGCGGGCCACGAGCAATCCGATCAGCTCGGAGCCCGAGCCCCCCGAGGCGACATCGGCCGGCTCGGGCGGTGTCAGGCCGCCCTTGCGAAACGCCTCTTCGATCTCGCGCATCTGCGCATCCCGCCCGTCGTCCAGGACGACTTCGTGCCCGGCAAGGCAGACCTGGTCGCCGCGCAGCTCGATCACCCCGTGAAGCGCCATCGAGTCGAGCAGGACGCGCCAGGCTTCCTGTGGGAGCGTCTTGGCGACCCGTGCCCGCAGACCCTCCCGGTCGATCCCGAGGCGCAGGGGTTCTTCGGCGTGGAATCGTTCCAGCGTGTCGGTTGTGACATTGCGGACGGCGTTCCAGATATCGGCGCCGAACCAGCGGCCCGAGGCGTAGAAGACCTCCTGGCGATCCTGCATCGATCGCAGCGTCTGCTCGAGGTTCGCCGGTGTACAACCGAGCGTTCGGGCGAGACCGGAGAGTTGGAGACCTTCCGCCGCGGCACGGTCGAGTCGCACCCGCGCGGTACGCGAGAGCTCCCACGCCCCCTCGGCAAAGTCTTCCGGCCGCGCGTAGCGCGGGTGCGGCGGATGGCTATCGACAACGACTCCACCACCGACCGTGTCGACCGGGGCGGGTCGGCGCAGAACCACGCGGTCGCCGGCGACCACAGGCACCGGTGACGACGTGAACACGATCGCTCGCAACGAGCCGTCTTCGTTACGACCGATGACTCGAAAGCGTGCCGCGTAATCGGCGGTGCCGTGATGCAGCCGCACGGGGCCCCCGTCGGCCAGACGCTTGGGTGCCGTCGACAACAATTGCAGTTTGGCCCAGAAGCGCGTTGTCGGTTGCAGCGCATCGACCGGGCAAACGACCGAACCGCGTGGCACTTCCTCGCACTCGATGCCCTGGAGGTTGCAGGCGGTGCGGCGCCCGCCCGCCGCCGCCGCGACTTTCTGCCGGTGCACCTGAAGACCGCGAATACGGGCGCGCTTTCCCGCAGGTTGGATCTCGACCTCCTCGCCTTCGCGGAAACCCGGACCGGTCATCGTGCCGGTCACCACGGTGCCGAACCCACGCTGGACGAACGAGCGATCGACGGGCAGTCTCGGAATCGTCCGCGTGTCCGTCTCGACGCGTCGATCCAGGGCGGCGAGCGCCGCGCGCAACGCGTCGATCCCCTCGCCGTTCTTGGCCGATACGGCGATCATCGCGGCATCCTCGAGAAACGTCCCGTGCAGCAACTCGCGGACTTCGAGGGCGACGACCTCGGCCAGATCCTCGTCCACGAGGTCCTTCTTGGTGAGGGCGACCACGCCCTGCTTCAGCCCCAGCAGCGAGCAGATCTCCAGGTGTTCCCGTGTCTGCGGTTGCACCCCCTGATCCAGGGCGATCACGAGCAACACCGAATCGATCCCTGTCGCCCCGGCCACCATGTGGCGTACGAACCGCTCGTGGCCCGGGACATCGACGAACGACACGACGTCACCCGGCGCGAGCTCGGTATCGGCAAACCCGAGCTCGATGGTGATCCCGCGCCGTTTTTCTTCTTTGAGGCGGTCCGGGTCGGTTCCCGTGAGCGCAAGGACCAGCGCGCTTTTCCCGTGATCGATGTGACCGGCGGTTCCGATCACACGATGGCGCGCGTCACGGCTCGGATCGATCTCGCTCATCAGGAGAGATTATCAGTTGTTTGCGCACCGCGCGGTGGAGCGCATCCACGTCGAACGGTTTCGCCAGCACCTCACATCCGGTGCGTGCGCCCGCCCGTTCGATTGCATCGCCCGCGGTGTCGCCGGTCGTGAGCAGCAGCCGTTCGGCCAGCCTGGGATGTCGTTCGGTGAGCAGCTCGAACAACGCCTCCCCGCCCACCCCGGGCATCCGCAAGTCCGCGATGACCAGGTCGAACGATCGCTCCTGGGCAGCCTCCAGAGCGGACTCGGCGTCGTGTGCGCAGGTCGCCGTGTGTCCGTCCTCACGCAGGGACTCGCAGATCATCTGTGCCACCGGCTCCTCGTCGTCGACGACCAGCACGGTCGCCGGCCCCACCTCGACCTCGGGAAGCTCCGCCTCCGGTTCCTCCGCGGTTCTGCGCGGCCGTTCGGGCAGCGGCAGAGTCACCCGGAAGCAGGCGCCGTCGCGCGCCTCCTTCAGCGCCTCGATCGTCCCCGCGTGGTCCCGAACGATCCCGTAGACGAGAGCGAGCCCCAGCCCGGTTCCCTGGCCCTCGGGCTTCGTGGTGAAGAACGGGTCGAAGATCCTCGAGCGCAGAGCTTCGGGGATTCCCGGTCCGTCGTCCTCGACCTCGATCACGGCCTCACCGCCGTGGAGTCGTGTCCTCACGATGATCTTGCCGGACTGGGCGTCCGAACGAATCGCCTGCCGCGCGTTGGTCAACAGGTTGACCAGCACCTGCTGCAGGTGATGGTGGTCCCCCACGACGGCCGGGAGATCCGGAGAGAGATCCGTCTCCACCGTGACGCCGTCGATGCGCATCTGGTAACCCATCAACGCGAGCACCGACTCGACGACTTCGTTGAGCGAAACCGATCCGTGCTTGACCTCGCGACGGCGGGCGAAGGAGAGCAGGTTCTTGACGATCTTCTGGCAGCGACGCGCTTCGGACTCCAGTCTTTCGGCACGTTCGGCAACCTTTCCCTCGGGCACTGCCGCGCGCAACAACTGGGAGTAGCCCATGATGCTCGTGAGCGGGTTGTTCAACTCGTGGGTCACGCCCGAGATCATCCGCCCGAGGCTGGACATCTTGTCCGCCTGGGCCAGCTGCAGCTGCATCTGCCGCGCCTCGCTGATGTCGCCGATCACGAGCACCATGTCGGGCTCGTTCGACCGATCCTCGTTCAACCGGGCGACGCTGAGCGAGAAGGTACGGTCGTCCTCATAGCGGATCTCGCAACTCTCGCAATTGCGCTCGCCGCAGCGAACACGATCGGTCGCCTCGAACATCCCGAGCGAGCGCAGGACGGCCTCGATCGAGCCGACCAGCGGCATGTCGAGCTTCGCGAACATTTCGATCGCCGCCGGGTTTGCCTGTTGCACGTGCAACTGCCCGTCGAGCAGCAGGACCGCTTGCGGCATCGAGTCGAGGATCGCCCGGAACCGGTCGGCCTCGGCCTCATGGACGGTCAGGATCCGATCCAGGTGCAGGCTCAGCTGGTTGGCGACCGAATAGCACAGGCGTAGCGCGCCTTCTCCTGCGGGACGAGACGGCAGCAGCGTAAGACAGGCCGCGATCCGCTCCCCGCGCAAGACGGGAAGCACGACGAGCGAGCTTTCGTCCCACTCGACCAACGTTCCGCGGGTGTCGTCGTAGCCGGACAGGTGATCGACCCGCGTGGCCGGCCGGTCATCGTCGGCCCAGCCGAGCAGCTGGATGGCCTGGCCCGCGAGCGCCGTGCGCGTGTCGTCGTCGAGCGGTCGCGATTCCATGGACAGCACGGTGCGACGACGCCCCACCGCGTAGGCAGCTACGGCAACATCGATGTCCTCGGCCGATTGAAGCAGCTCGATCGCACAACGAAACAGGGTGTCGAGATCGCGAGCTTCCGCGACGCCGCGACCGAGGGCCTGGATCAGATCGAGTTCGCGGGTCCGCGCGTCGACACGGTCCTGCGCGTCGGCCAGGCCCTGACGCGCGCTGCGCCACGCCTCGACCGCCATCAAGGCACGCTCGACCAGCACCATCTGGGGGGCGTTTTCGGAAAGACGGATCGACAAACGCCAATGCGGGAGCCCACCGATCTCGACCTGATGCGGCGGGTTGGTCGAAGCCGGACCGCCACGCCAGCCCGCGATCGTCTCGCCGACATCCCCGTCGAACTGCTTCAGCGCCAACTCGGCGACGTAAGGTCGCATCGCCTGCCCCAGCCCGACCAGGAGATCCGTGGGGTTTTCGGCGGTCAGCAGATCGGACCAATCGAGCAGCGGCTGGAGAGTGTCGTCGTCGAATGCGCCGTCACGGTGAAACCTGGAGTCGGTCACGCGTTCCCCTAAGCACGGGCGCAAAGACGCACCTCGCAGGCCGAGTCTACAAAAGTCTCCGGTCCGGGGGCAATGAGGAACCGCCGCCGGCCGATTCGCGGCGCCGTGACGGCTCCGAGGAGGTTATCCGCGCAGACGGCGTTGCGCGCGGGAGCCCGGGAAGTCTGCGCGTTGCGGCGACTTCATGACGCGTTTGCGGGCGAAAATCTTCTTCAAACGGTTCTTCGCCTGGCACTCGACCTGACGGACGCGCTCCCGGCTGATGTTCATCATCTCGCCGATTTCCTTCAGGGTGAGCGTCGGGCCGCCGGCGATCCCGAACCGGTGGCAAAGCACGGTCCGCTCCTGCTCGGTCAGGTCGGACATCGCCTCGCTTACGAGGAGGTTCGCCTCGCGCTTGATCAGGTCGTCCTCGGGGGTGATCAGGTTGTCGTCGACGAGGTAGTCCGAGATCGGCGTGTCCCGCTCCTTGCCGACCTTGTCGTCGAGGCTCATCTCGCGCAGCGTGAACTGCAGCACCTGGTCGATCTTGTTGACGCTGCGCTCGAGCCGGTCGGAGATCTCTTCCCGCTTGGGCTTCCGCCCCAGCTTGCGGCGCAGCGAGTTCTCGGCATCGCGGATCTCGCGGACCTTCTTCATCTGGTAGGTCGGCACCCGGACCAGGCTGGAGTGCTCGCTGAGGGCCTTCAGGATGGACTTGCGAATCCACCAGATCGCATAGGTGATGAACTTCGTGCCCTTGCTCGCGTCGTAGCGGTGGGCCGCCTCGATCAGCCCGATGTTGCCCTCGTTGAGCAGGTCCTCGAAGGGCAGGCCGAGGTTGCGGTACTCGCTGGCGACCTTGACGACGAAGCTGAGGTTGGACTCGACGAGCTCGTGAAGCGAGTCCTGGCAGCCGTTCCTGACATTTCTGGCCAGCCCCTGTTCCTGCTCCTTGGTCAGGAGCGGGTACGATCGAATGTCCGAGAAGTAGCGTGACAGCACCGTGGAGCGTTCTTTCTGGTTGGATTCCATCAAGCCCTCGTCGGAACGTGTTGAGGTCCCGGAGCTGGCCCTGACAGAAATCTGTCAAAAACTCCTTGACCGGTCGTGTTGTTCGGAGTAGTTTGTTTGTCGGCTGTTTTAAAGAATTTGGCTTGGGAGGGATTGGCCGGATTTCCAAAAACCGAGGCGGAGTGGACTCGGAAGATACAGTTGTGCGGCTGTGAAATGCCGTACCGGATCACTCGCCCCCCCA
The DNA here is from genome assembly GCA_011773795.1 of Acidobacteriota bacterium. Lineage (GTDB taxonomy): Bacteria > Acidobacteriota > Polarisedimenticolia > Polarisedimenticolales > Polarisedimenticolaceae > WVWW01. Next base: position 6,205 of record WVWW01000068.1, on the reverse strand, counting down.
CCGTGGCCCCACCACGATCAAGCTGAATAACGAGTATCGCCCCGTGTGTGGGCGTTAGTTTAGGCACGCCCCGCCCTGTTGTCAACTTACAATCGTCGTCGTAAACCCATATCTGGACAGGGTTTTCGTGGATTTATGGTTTGGCGGCCGACCGCCTGCCGGACCGGCTAGTTGACCCACCGATCCGTGTCGTCGTTCTTCCCCATCATGACCTTGAAACGTCGCCGCTGAATGCGCCAACGAATGTTTTTGACGAGTCGGTCCACCCGCCACGCCCGCTTGAGGTAGATCAACCCGGTCAGTGCGCCTCCGAGGTGGCCGATGTGGGAGATGCCGTCCGACTCGGAGGCGAAGTTGTAGTAAAGCGCAAAGAAGAAGAAGATCATCGCGAAGGTCTTCGCCTTCATCGGGAACATCATCATGAACAGCACGCGGCGCTCGGAGAACAGGAGCCCGTAGGCCATGATCATCCCGTACAACGCGCCGGAGGCCCCCAGCGTGGGCACCTCGGAGCCGCGGATCGCTCCCTGGATGAAGATCGCGACGCCGCCGCCGACGCCACACACGACGTAGTAGCGTAGGTAGGCCCGGGATCCCCAGAGACGTTCCAGCTCCCCGCTGAACATCCACAAGATAAGCATGTTGAAGAAGATGTGGCCCAGACCGGCATGCAGGAGCATGTAGGTCGCGACCTGCCAGATGTACCCCGACAGGACCTGGCCCGGTGTCAGCGCGAAGTACTGCAACAGGAACTCGCGAACGGGGGTGAGCTGCATCGGGAGGAAGATCGCCGCGTTGACGATGATGATCATCCGCAGCATCGGGGTGACCGGCGGCACCCCGATCGTGACGCTACCGCCGCGAGTGGGGCCTTGCCTGTAGTAGCTCATCCNNTTCACTTGCCGCCGACCTGCATCTTCGGGGACAGTTGCACGGACCGACAAGAGGAGCATAGCCCCCGCTCGCCCGGAGCGTCAAACCACAGGAGCCCGTTTGCGAGACTCCCGTAGCTTCGTCCACTCGCCCCTGTTGCCGGGCGACTCCCCCGCCTGGCGCGAACTCCTCGACTCCCTCCGGTCGGTCGCCCCGTCACGGCTCCCCGTCTTGATCCAGGGCGAGTCGGGCAGCGGCAAGGACGGCGTGGCGCGGGCCGTGCACACGTGGAGCCTGCGGTCGGAGGGTCCGTTTGTCGCGGTCAACTGCGCCTCGCTGAACGAGTCGCTGCTCGAAGCGGAGTTGTTCGGCGCGGTGCGCGGGGCCTACACCGGGTGCGAGCGCGATCGGCCGGGGCTGCTCGGCCAGGCCGACCGGGGGACGCTGTTCCTGGATGAGGTCGGCGAGATGTCGGCGGCGCTCCAGGGCAAGCTCCTACGATTCCTCGACAACGGCGGCTTCCGCCCGGTCGGGGCGACGTGCGAACGGTCGTCCGACGTGCGGATCGTGGCGGCGACCCACCGCGACTTGCACCGGGCGACCGCGACGGGCCGTTTCCGCCCCGACCTGTGGTGGCGGCTCGCGGTGATTCGGATCGACGTTCCGCCGCTACGGTACCGGCTCACGGATCTCCCCCTGATCGTCGACCGCTTGGCTCCGGGTCTCGAACGGGAGTGCGGCCGCGGGCCGCTCGCCCTGACCGACGCCGCCTGGTCACGGCTGGCCGAGCACCCCTGGCCCGGAAACGTTCGAGAGCTGCGCAGCGTGCTCGCTCGCGCACTGCTCTCGACGGGGGAGTTGCCGCTGCGGGCACGCACGATTCGCCTCGACCGGCCGGCTCACGCAGCGGGCGACGAGGCGAGGACTCTGGAGGAGCGTATGATCCGCGACGCGTTGGCCTCGGCGGCGGGCCACATCGGGCACGCCGCCGCGCGGATCGGGTGGTCCCGTCAGAAGCTGTATCGGCGGATGGAGGCCCTCGGATTGCGAACGACTCAGTCGACGCGGCGCGACTTGGAACCGACGACGTCGTCAGCGAGCTCGACGTTCCAGTAGGCTTCGTCGAGGAACGTTTTCCACTCGTCAGGGCAGGGTCCGATCCAGTTGCCGCGCCACATCGGGTGACCCGCCGGCTTCTTCGGCTTGCGGATCAGCCGCATCCCGGCCTGCAACGGGGTGCGCGCGCCCTTCTTCGTGTTGCAGGCGATACAGGCGCAGACGACGTTGTCCCAGCTGGACGCGCCGCCACGGCTGAGCGGAACGACGTGATCGAGGTTGAGCTGCTTCTGCGAGAACACGTCACCGCAGTACTGACAGCGGGAACGATCGCGGTAGAAGATGTTGCGTCGCGTGAACCGGATCTCACGTGTCGGGAGACGATCGTAGCGCACGAGTTGGATCACGCGCGGGATTCGTATCTTTCGCGTCGGCGTGTGGATGACACGGTCGTCGGCCCGCAGGGGAAGATCGCACCAGTTCTCGAAGTCGTAGCTCTGGAAGTCGGGTGCGAGCGCCCGGGCCCGGCCGCCGTAGAACAAGCGGAACGCGCGGCGGACTCCGGTGACCTGCACCGCCTGGTACAGGCTGTTCAAGACCAAGACTGCGCCGCCCTGCTGCACGCTAGCTCCTCTCGGGCTCCTCTCCACCCGGCGACGGCGGGGCGCCGCGATCCGCCACGATGGCCAACTCCACCAGGCGCTCGATCAGCCGGGCGTAAGGAAGCCCGCTGGCCTCCCATAGTTTGGGAAACATACTGATTGGCGTGAAGCCAGGCAAGGTGTTGACCTCGTTGAGCAAGACCTCCCCGGTCTCGCGCTCCACGAAGAAGTCGACGCGCGCGAAGCCCGCCAGGTCCAGCGTGCGGTACGCCTCTACGGCAAGCTTGCGAATCCTGCCGGTCAACTCGTCGGGCAGTGGTGCCGGAATCCTGAGCTCCGACGCGTCATCCACGTACTTCGCGTCGAAATCGTAGAACTCGTTGCTCGGAACGATCTCGCCGAGAATCGACGCCTCGGGATGCTCGTTGCCCAACACCGCGCACTCGATTTCTCGCACGTCGTGACCGCTCTCGATGACGAGCCGGCGGTCGAATCGCGCCGCGCTTCGCAGCGCGGGAATGACGCCGTCTCGCGTCGCCGCTTTCGCGACGCCGAGCGAGGAGCCCCCGTTGGAGGGTTTGACGAACACCGGGAACCCGAGTTCCCGTTCGATTCGCCGGGCCGCGGCATCGGGGTCGGCCTCGAACTCGTGGCGCTCGAGCGCCAGCCAACGACACACCGGCAGACCGCGTTCCTCGAAAAGCCGGCGCGCAAAGACCTTATCCATGCCGACCGCCGAGCCCGCGACGCCCGCGCCCACGTAAGCCAGCCCGGCGAGTTCCAAGGCACCCTGAAGCCGCCCGTCCTCCCCTCCCCACCCGTGGATCAGCGGGAACAGGACGTCGATCGCGAGGGGTTGTCCGGCACCGTTCTCCGGCCGAAGCTCCAGCCCCACGCCGGGCACGACGGTCACCCGACCCGCGCCCTCCGGCGGCGGGGTCACGCTGTCGCCGTCGCCCACGAGGACGGCCCGCGAGGTCTCGGGGTCGAGCCAACGGCCGTCGGTCGTCACCGCGATGGGGACGCACTCGAGCCGCCCTGAGTCCGCCATTGCCGAGGCGACCCCGCGTGCCGAGACGACCGAGACGGTGTGCTCGACCGAGCGACCACCGAACATCAAACCGACACGGCGACCCATCATTGAACGGCGATCGAGATCGCCTTCCAAAGGAACCAGCCGGCGACGGCGAACATGCCGAAGCCGAAGCCGAGCTTGATCGTGTTCATCCAGCGACCGGCCTTGGGCATGTTGGAGATCAGCCCGGAAAAGATACCCAGCAACATCAGCAGGAAACTGAGGCCGAGGGCGAAGATGAACAGCAGCGAGCCACCCCAGGCGACGTCCCGCGTCCGGGCGACGTAGGCGAGCAGGAAACCGAGGACCGGCGCAGTACACGGAGCGGCCACGAATCCGGCGGCGATCCCGACGGCGAACGCGCCGAGGTGACCGCCCTTCTTCACGCCCCCCGACTGGACCTTACCGGCGAAGCCGGGCACCGGGATGGTGATCCAGTCCAGCATCGCGGCGGCGAACACGGCGAGCACCAGGCCCACTCCCAGGTTGACCCAGAGGTTCTGCGAGATGTTGCCGAAGGTCTTTCCGATGAGCGCGGCAACGATGCCGAGGACCGAGTACAACAGCGCCAGCCCCAGCGCATACATCATCGAAAGTGTCACCGCGCGGCGCCTCGAGCCCGACGCGGCGGTTCCGATGAACGTCACGGTCACCGGGATCATCGGATAGACGCAGGGTGTGAAGCTGGTCAGCACTCCCGCGGCGAACACGACGAAGATCGCACCGATCGAGCCGCTCTCGAGCTGGCCCTGCAGCGTTTGGCTCAGAGCGTACCCCCACTCGTTGATACGCTCGAGCACTTAGATCACCTTGTCGACGCGGTCGCTCAGGGCCTGCTTGGAAACCAGTCCGACGACCTGATCCTTGACGGCCCCTTCCTTGAACAGCAGGAGTGTAGGCACGGACAGCACGCCGAACTTCTGCGCAATGCTCGGCGCCTGATCGACGTCGACCTTGACCACCTTCAGGCGACCGTCGTAGTCGCCGGCGATCTCGTGGACGATCGGCTCGAGCTTCTTGCACGGCCCGCACCAGGTGGCCGAGAAGTCGACCAGGACGGGTTGCTCGGCTTGCATCACTTCGGTATCGAACGTTTGATCGGTTGCATGGAGTACTTCACTCATCGGTGTCGAATCCTTTCGGTTAGTGGGCGGCGACAGCCGCTCGAATCAGCGTAGCATGTCTGTCGAAATCGGTGGAAAGGCAAGAAGTGTGCAGCTAATGGCCGGTCGAGATCAGCTGTGCAGCTTGGACCCCGGCGGGAACCGCCTGGTCCACCTGAAGGGTGTGGATGCGTTCGTACAACCAGCCCTCGACGCGCATCCGGGTGCCGCGAAGATCGCGGTCGGTGATCAACTCGCGACCGACCTCCCCGTCGGCGCTGATCTGCCAGTAGCCGCCGTCCTCGAGCTTGAGCGCGTTGAGGTGCCGGGGATGGGTGCACAATCGCTGTTGACCGAAGTCGGCCCCGAACTTGTCGCAGTCGAAGTCGACCACGGTCACGATCCGGGGGCCGACGCGCGTCACCGGAGACGGACCGGAGTCGAACTGCGGCAGCACCAGGACGGCCAGCAAGACAGAGGCGGCCAGCGCCGCGAACCAGGGTCGGCGGACCCAGCCGATACCGGGTTGCCTCGCGCGCCCCGCTTCGCGCAATTGTTCGCGGATACGCGTTTCGAGCCCGGGAGGGTGCGGTGATGCCGTCAGGCGGGCCTTGAGACCGCGCAGCAGCCCTTGCTCGACCTCGAGCAGCCTCGCGCAGGGCGCGCAGAGGTCCGCGTGATCGAGGCACGCGGCGCGCTCGGCCGGCGACAGCTCCTCCGCCTGGAAGTGGTACAGGTCGCGTTTGAAAGCGCTGCAGTTCATCGTTTTATCCACGTTCCCTCGTCACGAGGCCGCGTCCTCGTCGTTGGCAACACGTGCGGGCCCCGAGAGTATTCCCTTCTTCCGGGCGTATTCCAGCAATTGGGTCTGGAGCAGCTTCCTGCCGCGGTGCAGGCGGCTCATGACCGTACCGAGCGGGATGGACAGCGTGGCTGCGATTTCCTTGTAAGGCAGTTCCTCGACAAGCGCCAGGATCACGACGGAGCGGTATTCCTCGGGGAGCCGTGCCATGGCCGTTTCGATCTCCTCATCCAGAACGCCGGCCATCAGGGCGTCCTCCGGCGAGACCGGCCGGTTGGCTTGCAGGAAGTGCTCGTCCACGACCCGCTCGTAGGCCTGCTCGACCTTGGAGAAATCGACCTCGTCGGGCCGGACCTTCTCGGCCCGGTAGCGGTTGATGAACGTGTTGCGCAGGATGCGGAAGAGCCAGGCCTTGATGTGGGTGCCCGGCTGGTACGAGTCGAAGAAGCGGTAGGCGCGGAGATAGGTCTCCTGGACGAGGTCCTCGGCGTCCTTGCGGTTTCTCGTCAGGTTGAGCGCGAGGTTGAACAGCGGTGTCAGGTACTCGAGAGCTGTTTCCTCGAACTCCGCCTTGCGATCGTGCGGAGGCTTGTCGGGCATGGCGGCTAACGTACAACGATGTCCGCGGGGGGGTCAACGCGGCGCGACGGTGAGTGCTACGATAGCTTTTCCTGTGATTCCGGGAGTTCCGATG
>WVWW01000030.1:702-3243 GCA_011773795.1 Acidobacteriota bacterium | reverse complement strand
CAACCCGAGGAATTCGTCGAGCGCGTCGACCCTCTGGTCGGCTGGCAGTTTCTGGTACTCGTCGAGGTAATAACTCCACAACGCCTTGTCGACGTCGGGGTGGTAGCGGCGGTCCATCCGCTGCAGCCGCTGTTTGAACGGCACCATGTCGCGCTCCTGGAAACCGGGATCGCGATCGGCGTCTTCTTTTTCACGCTCACGGCTCAAACGGTAGAGGCTGCGCGCCGTGGACAACATCGACGAGCGGCCCATGCGCCCCAGCAGCATGTCGCGCTCCTGGGTCGCCTGGCTCTTGGAGATCAGGTCGTTGAGCGTCTGCAGCGTCGCGGCGTGTTCCTTCTTGCGCTCGTCGCTGGACTCGATCCAGGCTTGCAGCGCGCGTTCGGTGGCGCGCTTGCGCTCGAGCATGCCGCTGCCGGCGTAGCCGTCGAGCATCCCCTGCCGGTTCTTGTTGGCGTTGTTGATCCCCGACACGGTCGAGGCGTACTTGAGCTCGACCTCGGGGCGGCCGGCGGATTGCTCGGCGATGATCTCGAGCATCTTGTCGAACATCTTGCGCGTCATCGGGTAGGACCATTCGAACGTGTTTTCGACTTCCGAGGACAACCGGTAGCGGCTGGTGCGCCCGGGGTAGCCGACGACCATCACGTAATCGCCCGCGTCGACGCCTTCGGGTGACACCCGCAGGTAATGCTTCGGCTCGTACGGAACGTTGTCTTCGGAGAAATCGGCGGGACTTCCGTCGGGACCGACGTAGGCGCGGAAGAACGAGAAGTCGCCGGTGTGGCGCGGCCACATCCAGTTGTCGATGTCGCCGCCGTACTCGCCGATCGATCCGGGCGGCGCGTAGACCAGCCGCACGTCGCGGATCTCGAGCTGCTTGACGAGGTTGTAGGTCAGCCCGCCGTAAAAACTCTGCACGCGGCAGCGATGACCTTTGTCTTTTTCGCATNNTTCGCATTCGGCGATGAGTTTCTTTTCACGTTCTTCGATGGCGTCGTAACGCTCCGCGCCCGAGAGCGAGGCATCGAGACCGCCGCTGATCTTGTCGGTGACGTCGGTGACCTCGACGGTCACGCGCACACGGCTACCGGGCGCCGCGGGGAGCTCGTCGGCGGGCGTCCCGGCCAAGAACCCGTCCTTGCGCAGGTCGTTTTCCGGTGTCGAGTTGTACTGCAGCGTGCCCCACGAGCAGTGGTGGTTGGTGATGACCAGCCCCTTGGGCGATACGAACGAGGCGGTGCAGCCGCCCAGGTCGATGACCGCGTTCATCGGGTGTTCGGTGAGATCGGTCAACGAAGCCGGATCCAGTTCGAGCCCGGCGGCCTTAAGTTCTTTCGCCAGGTCCGGGAGTTGCTTGGGTTGCCACATCCCCTCGGCGGCGTGGATCGCTCCGCACACCGCCACGGCAAGAGCCAACGCCAAAATCGTCGTACGCTTCATCGTGTAAACCCCTTGTTTTTGACCCATGGGAATTCTAGCGGAATTCCCGACTCGGTGTGGAATGCTAAGCTCGCCGCCCCGGTTGAGAGATTCATGCTCAAGGCTCTGTTCAGTCCGATCCGGCGCTACACGAAGTGGCTGCACACGCGGTGGCCGGCAGGACATGTAGAAAAACTACCTGCCGTCCGCCCCGACGGCTCCACCAACGTGCCCGGCCTTTACGTCGCCGGCGATCTGACCGGGATCCCACTGCTCAAACTGTCGCTCGATACGGGCACCCGGGCGGTGCGTACGATTGCGAGCGACCCCGGGTTTCAACGCGATCGCGAGCGTAGAGGCGACGGCGATCCGGACCTGCTGGACCTGCTGATCGTCGGCGCCGGCGTCGCAGGCATGGCGGCGGCCGTCGAAGCCCGGTCGAAGGGCCTCCGGTTCGCCGTTTACGAGGCCAAACGGCGCTTCCAGACGATCGCCGACTTTCCCAAGGCCAAACCGATCTACGCGTATCCCAAGGAGATGACACCCGCGGGCGAGCTTCAGGTCACCGCGGACGTCAAGGAAGATTTGCTCGCCGAGCTCGAAGAACAGACCGGGCGGATCACGGTGCGTGACGGATCGGTCGCTGAAATCAGGCGCCGCTCCGGGTTGATGGTCGCCGAACTCGCCGGCGGGGGCGAGGTCCGTGCGCTGCGCGCGATCGTCGCGATCGGCCGCAGCGGGCGCTTCCGCAAGCTCGACGTGCCGGGAGAAGACCGCGGCCACGTCTACAACCGGTTGCACGATCCGATGGACTTCGAGGGCAAGAAGACGCTGGTCGTCGGCGGTGGCGACAGTGCGCTCGAAACGGCCATCGCGCTGGCTGGCCGGCGGCGGCTCCGACGTCACGCTCGTGCACCGGCGCGCCGGGTTCTCGCGGCCCAAGCCGGAAAACGTCGAACTTCTCGAGCGCGTGCGCAGCGACCCCGAAGCCGAGGCCGTCGTCGAGGATCCCGTGTCGGATCTCGAAACCTCGGCCGCGGGCCCCTTCCTGGAGCACGACCGCGGCGCGCTCGACGTGCGCCTGTCCACGAGGGTCACCGAGATCCGAGAAAACTCCGT
>WVWW01000030.1:311-585 GCA_011773795.1 Acidobacteriota bacterium | reverse complement strand
AACAACATGCGCGAGGTGATCGGCTCGCTGGGCGGCTGGTGGCAAGCGCAGGTCGCCGACCGCTCGACGGTCGTCGGGACCATCGCGGTTTCGATGAAGAGCCGCAGTTTCTACTACACGCTGGGCTACACCCTGGCCGTGGGGATCTTCGGCTACCTGCGTGTCAAGCGACGCAAGACGCCTTACATCACGCTGCAGACGACCGTGCTGTTCCTGGTTCAATTGTTCCCGTTGTTTCTGCTGCCCGAACTGATCCTGCCGTGGATGGGCTACA
>WVWW01000030.1:0-187 GCA_011773795.1 Acidobacteriota bacterium | reverse complement strand
ATCGTCTCGGTGATCCAGACGTTCGTGATCATCCCGCTGATCGTCTGGCGCTGGGGCAAGGGTGCCTACTGCGGCTGGATCTGTTCGTGCGGCGCGCTGGCGGAAACCGTCGGCGACACGTTGCGCGACCGCATGCCCCATGGACCTCGTTGGAACCGCGTCAACATGGCCGGGCAGCTCCTGCTGG
>WVWW01000274.1 GCA_011773795.1 Acidobacteriota bacterium | reverse complement strand
ATGTCCGCCTCACCGCGGTCGGCGAGCTCCGCGGCCACGCAGTGCGCATCGCCGCCGGCGTCGAGGATCGATCGCACGACCTCCTCGGCGGCGGCGCGTTCGAATCGGTACCCCACGGCGACGCGCGCTCCGGCCCGTGCGGCCATCTCGCAACAGGCGCGGCCGATGCCCCGCGACCCGCCGGTGACGAGGATTCTCTTTCCGCTGAGGTCGATCATCCGGAAACCTCCATGGGTGCTTCGCCGGGGGTGTCCGGCAGCAATGCGAGCTGGCCGCAGGCCGCGCGCGCCTGGGCACCGCGGCTCCAGCGGATGCTGACCCGGGTGCCTCGATCGGACAGCCGGTCCCGGATCGCCTCGGTCCGCGCACGCGACGGCGGCCGGTACGTCAGCCAGCCCGGGACCGGGTTGAACGGGATGAGGTTGACCTTGGCCCTCGCGCGCCGCGCGATGTCCGCGAGACGAGCCGCATCGCTGTCCGTGTCGTTGATGCCCGAGAGCAGCACGTACTCCAACGTGAACGCATCCTTCGTTCGCTCGCGAAAACGGACCGCGGCTTCGAGGACCCGTTCGATCCCGTACTTCCCGGTGATGGGCATGAGTTTCGAGCGCACCTCGTCGGTCGTGGCGTTGAGCGAGATCGCGAGTCGCGGCCGGATCGGTTCCTCGGCCAGCTTTTCGATCGCCGGGGCCATGCCGACCGTCGACACCGTGACGCGACGGCGCGAAAGCCCGAAACCCTCCGGGTCGCACAACAGACGCACGGCGGCAATCGTCGAGTCGTAGTTGTGCAGCGGCTCGCCCATGCCCATGAAGACGATGTTGAAGGGACCGTCCAGCGCCCGATCCCGACGAATGAGCGCCACCTGGCCGACGATCTCGCCGGGTGTCAGGTGTCGTTTGAAGCCCATCTTGCCGGTCAGACAGAAGTCGCAGTCGAGCGCGCAACCGATTTGGCTCGAGACGCACAGCGTGACGCGGTCCGACTGCCGCATGTACACGGTCTCGACCTCACCGCCGCCGGCGAGCCCGGTGCGATACTTGATCGTCTCGTCCTCGGCACCGGTGCGCCGGCCCAGCGTGCCGGCATCCACGGTCACGTCCTCGATCAACCGCGCGCGCAGCGTCCGCGGCAGGTCCGTCCAGCGCTGCGGCGAAAGGACGTCGCGTTGATACATCCAGCGATAGACCTGGCCGGCGTGAAACTCCGGGACGTCGTAGCGCGAGAGGAAGATCGCCAGGCTTTCGCGATCGAGGCCGTAGAGGTTGCGGGTCGAGTCCGTGCTCACTCGCGCCAGTCTAGCATTGCGGGAATCCCAGTCTTGACGCCCGAGGGGGGCTCCGCTAGCCTGCCAGGGCTTTGAAAAAAGAACAGCTGATGTTTCTTCTCGGCGGGTTCGCATTCGGCGTCTTGGTCGGATTCGGGCTCTTCCGCGTGTACCAGGATCGGCCGCAGTTCGGAGAGGCCGCCGTGGCGCAGGAGCTGAGCGCACCGGCCGGTCCGCGCGCGCCCGCTCAGGGCGCGGTGCCGCAGGGCGGCGGTGCCGCCCCGATGGTCGGCGAGCTCAACGAACTCAAGCGCAGGCTCGAGGCGAACCCACAGGACATCGAGGCCGCGATCAAGCTGGGCGGCATGTACTACCAGGTCGGCATGTGGGACCAGGCCGGGCAGTTCTACGAAATCGCACTCGGCATACGGCCCGACGATCCGGACCTGTTGATCGACGCCGGGAACGTTCACCGCGAGCTCGGACGTCACACCCAGGCGCTGGACAACTTCCGGCGCGCCTACGAGATCGACCCCGACCACTGGCAGGCGTTGTTCAACACCGTGGTGGTGGCGGCGTTCGACTTGCAGCAAATGGATCTCGCCGATGCGGCGATGGCCAAGCTCGAGGAGGTCGACCCGCCGCCGCAGGATCTCCCGGCGCTGAAACAGGCGCTGGCCGAGCTCCGGACCTCGATCTCGACGTCCGGCTCGTCACAGTGATCCGGCGGCTGCTTCTCTTCCTTGCCGCGCTCGTCGCGGCGATCTGGTGGATGCGGCGAAACAAGCGCAAGCCGGAGAGCGCCGCCGCCCCCCGGCGTGGCGCCCCCCGAGCCGGTTCCGGCGATCCGATGGTCCGCGACCGGGTCTGTAACACGTTCCTTCCGCGGTCCCGTGCGATCGTGGCCGCAGAAGGCGGTGAGGAACTCTTCTTCTGTTCCGAGGCCTGCCGCGAGAAGCATTTCGCCGCGCAAAAAGGCCGCTAAACGTAACAAAACAAAAGCTTTTTCCTGCAATTGCAGCCCCTTTTTGGCGAACCTATATTCGTCAAGGCGTCTCGTGAGCCACATGGGAAGGGGTTATGGAAACGACGGATCAATCCAACGAGAGTCTCCACCAGCAGGCCTCGGCTCAGTACCTGCAGGGCAAATTCGAGGAGGCGCTGGCCACCTGGCGGCAAATCCTCGCGAACGATCCTGCGGATGAGCGGGCCAGCGAAGGCATCCGTTTGTGCGAGCTGCTGACGGCGGACGGCTCCGGCCAAGCGGGTGCCGCCACCCCGTCGACCGAGCCGGCGCCGCCGGAGCCGCAGCAGACCGCGCCCGAGCCGGACGCCGCCACCCTGGCCGCGCCCGCGGTGGAACCCGAGTCCGCGCCCGCCGGAGCACCGGCGGCGCCGGCTGCGGCAGCCGAACCGTCCGCAGCGGCCGAGCCACTGGATGACCTTGAATTCGAGCTGCCGAATCTCGATCTCGATCTTCCCCCGGCCGAGATCCCCGACCCGAACCGCCAGGCCGAGGGCATCGATTTCGGGGACGCGCCCGAATCTCTCCAGGTCGACGGAGTGGTCCCCGAGGCGCCACCCGAAGAGCCGGTGGTCGTCGGTGAGGCGCTGCCCGAGACGGAAGCTCCGGTCGTCGAGGGGATCCTCGACGGCGCCCCGCCTGCCGCCACCACGACAGGCGCCGGCGCCGCCGAGCTGGACAACCGCGTCCAGGACCTCGTGAACGAGGCGCGCGCCGCCCACGCGAGGGGGGATGCCGAGACGGCACGCGCCGCCCTCAAACGGGTCTTCATCCTCGACGAGGCCAACGCGGAGGCCCTCGAGCTTCAAGAACGACTCGAGGGCGCCGTACCACCGACGACGGAGAACGTCGACGTCGCCGACCTCGACGCGCCCGATCACGACGGCGCACCCGGCGAGTTCGATCTCGCCGCGGACGCCCCGGACGGGAGCGCCACGGCAGCGGCTGCGACCGTGGAGACGGCTCCGCCCGTCGCCCCCGAGCCGGCCGTTGCCGAGATGCCGATCGAAGACACCGTGCTCGACGACTTTCCCGACGACGACTTCGGCACCGAGTTCGACGAGCCGCTCGAGGACGAACTCCTCGACGACGAAGCGGCCACGCCGACCAAGGGCATCAAGCTGCCGCAGCTCCATGGCGCCGGCTCGAAGACGCGCTGGACCGTGATCGGGGTCGTCGTGGGCATCCTCATCGTGGCCGGTGTCGGGTTCTGGCTCAAACTGAATTCAGCGTCTACCACCGAGCCGCCGGAGCCCGCGGCCGCCGCGAACCCGCCGGCCGCCGCGGCGCCCGCCGAGGCGGCGGCTGTCGAGACGGAGCCGGCCCCGGCCGAGCCCGCACCCGCGCCCGTCGAGACGGAGCCCGTCGAGGCTGTGGCGACACTCCTCGCGCGTGGAAACGCAGCCTTCGACGAGGGCGACTACGCGCAGGCGATCATCGCGTTCAACGCGATTCTCGAGCAGGAACCCGGCCACTTCGAGGCGACCTCGAAGATGGAGGCGGCCACCGAGAACTACCGGTCCGAGCAGGAGGTCCAGCAACAGTGGCTGGCGGCGACCTCGCTGTTCCGCGACGGGGAGTTCCGTTCGGCGCTGCAGATGTTCTACCGCCTACCCCAGGACAGCGAAGAGGACCGCATCCGCATCGAGCGCTACCAGGAGAACGGCTGGTTCAACATGGGCCTGCAGGCGCTTCGCTCCGGGCATTGCGACATGGCGAAGAAGCACTTCAACGAAGCCGCTCAGATCGATCCCGAAGACGCCGACGTTCGGATGGCCCTGGCACTGTGCGACACGTGCGAAAGCGGAACGCGCCGTAGTGGATTCCAGCGAGCCCTCGCGTCGATGAAGCTACGCGGCCTCGACGACTGAGGCCCGATCAATGCCGGAAGTGCCGGCGCCCGGTGAACACCATCGCGAGCCCGTGCTCGTCCGCGGCGGCGATCACGTCCTCGTCGCGGATGGACCCGCCGGGCTGGATGACTGCCGCCACCCCCGCCCCGGCCGCGGCGTCGATCCCGTCACGGAAGGGGAAGAACGCGTCCGAAGCCATGACGCTGTCCTGCACCGGCGAGCGTGCTTTCTCGACACCGAGACGCGCCGAGTCGACACGACTCATCTGACCCGCACCGATCCCGATCGTGCGCTTGGCGTCGGTATAGACGATCGCATTCGATTTGACGTGCTTGCAGATGACCCAGGCGAATTCCAGCGCCTGCCACTGCTCCTCCGTCGGTGCTTTCTTGGTGACCACCTTGGCGTCGCGAACGTTCTCGTCCAGCCGATCCCAGTTCTGCGCCAGCAGGCCGCCGCTCACGCGGCGTAGATCCAGCCCTTCCCGCCGCACGCCGGCGAGGTCTCCCGTTTCCAGCAGGCGCAGCTTCTTCTTGCGCTTCAGCGTCTCCCGCGCCTCACCGTCGAAGCAGGGCGCGATGACACCCTCGAAGAAATGCTCGGCGATCGCCTCCGCCGCGCGCCCGTCGACGCCGCGGTTGAAAGCGATCACGCCGCCGAAGGCGCTCAGCGGATCGCACTCGAGCGCGCGGTCGAACGCGATGCGCGGGTCCGATCCGAGCGCCGCCCCGCAGGGGTTGCCGTGCTTGATGATCGCGCAGGCCCCGCGGTCGAGCTCGGCGACGACGCCGAGGGCGGCGTCGAAGTCGAGGATGTTGTTGAAGGAGAGCTCCTTGCCCTGGAGTTGTTTTGCCGATGCCAGGCTGAGACCGGTCGCCGCGGGCTCCCGGTAGAAGGCCGCGCGCTGGTGCGGGTTCTCGCCGTAGCGCAGCTCCTGCGCCTTGACGAAGTCGATCGAGAGCCTGCCCGGCATCTCGTCGGTCTCGCCGTTCCCGTTCTCGATGCGGGACAGGTAGGCGTGCACCGCGGTGTCGTATTGCGAGGTGTGCCGGAAGGCCTTCACCGCCAGACGTTGACGCGTCGCGTCCGACAGGGCCCCGTCCGACGTCAGCTCTTCGATGACGGCAGGGTAGTCCGTGGGATCGACCACGATGCCGACGTGGGCGTAGTTCTTCGCCGCGGCCCGAACCATCGTGGGCCCGCCGATGTCGATCATCTCGATCACGTCGGAGAGCGAGATGCCCTCGGTACGGGCGGTCTTCTCGAACGGGTACAGGTTCACGACGACGAGATCGATCGGCTCGATCCCGTTCTTGGCGAGATCGTCGACGTGTCGGGCGTTGTCACGAAGCGCGAGGATCCCGCCGTGGATCTTCGGGTGCAGCGTCTTGACGCGCCCGTCGAGCATCTCGGGGAAGCCGGTGTAATCCGGCACCGCGGTGACCGAAACGCCGTTCTCGTCCAGCAGGCGTGCGGTGCCTCCGCTGGAGAGGATCTCGACCCCCCGGTCGGCGAGGGCTCGCGCCAGGTCGAGGATGCCGTCCTTGTCGAAAACGCTGAGCAGGGCTCGCCGGATCTTTCCGTCCATCAGGGTCTCCCCGGTTCCTTCTTCCTGGATGTGTCTCGATAAGGGGTGCGTCCCATGTCGCCGGGAGCGTTCTCCCAGACGGTCAGCCAGACACGCACGACGTCGTTGACGCTATGTGAGTAGGACAGCGAGCCCACCGCGAACGGCACCGAACGGTCGTCGAATGCGGAGGCGTGCCCGTGCTCGGCGTATCGCTCGTAGGCGAAGGCCAA
This sequence comes from Acidobacteriota bacterium, assembly GCA_011773795.1. Lineage (GTDB taxonomy): Bacteria > Acidobacteriota > Polarisedimenticolia > Polarisedimenticolales > Polarisedimenticolaceae > WVWW01. The sequence goes on along the minus strand of WVWW01000274.1, from coordinate 4,471 downwards.
CTGCCGGTCGCTTTCCCGCGACCGCTCGATGACCTCGCGGGCATAGCCGCGGTAGTCCCGCTCGGTGAGCCGGTCGTTTGCGTGGCCGTAAAACACGAGCGGGAAGCGCTCGCGCCGCCCCTCGCAGAACTGAGAAAAATGCTGGTACCGATCTTCACCGTCCTCGCTGACACCGGGCGGGAAGCCGCTGTCAAAGACGTAGTGCGCCAGCGTGCCGAACTGCTCGGCGATCCTGGCGAACGGGGTCTTCTCGCGCAGCAGCGTCAACAACTTGGCCGCCTCGATCTCGACGCTCTCGTCCAGCGTCCCGCCATCCGTCGCGCGGTGCGTGGGACCGTCCTCGTTCTTCATCGGGTTGAGGACGCCACGCAGGAGCTCGGTCCGGTGTTTCTCGAGCGCCAGGCGCAGCGACGGCGGCATGAACCGCACCGCCTCGTCGGTCATGCGGACGCGTGTTTCGGGAGCCCAGGCGTGGATCTGCGTGACGCCGTAAACGATCAGGATGGCGACCGGCCAGCGGCGGCGTAGCGTCAACATAGGCGGCCGATTCTAGCAGTCGGTGAGGGCTATTTCCCGTCGTCGAGCTCGCCCTTCGGGACGGTCACGAGCGGCAGCCCGAGGCTCCCCGACTGCTCCTTGTAGAGCATCATCCGGACGGCCAGGAGCTTCTCGTTGTTGGCTGCCTGGGGGTTGTACGCGGGGTCGCCCAGCGTCGGATCCAGCGTCAGCGCGATCTTGTACTCCTCGATCGAGCCGTCGTACTCGCCCATCTCGTCCAGCACGGCGCCCAGGTTGTAGTGGGCATAGGCGAGGTTGGGATTGATGGTCAGCGCTTCCGTATAGGCCCCGGCCGCGGCACCGAGGTTGCCGACCTGTCGTTGCAGCGTGCCGGCGTTGATCCAGATCGTCGTGTCCTGATCGTCGAGCGACAGCGCGAGGTCGTAGTACTCCAGCGCGGTCCGAGCTCGCCCCGCCTGCCCGAGGAAGTTGCCGAAGGCCGCGATCTGCTGCGCCGTCGCTTCGCCGGTGCCGATCAGCTCGAGGTAACCGGCGACGGTCGGGTCCTGGCCGAAATCGGAGGCGCGCAGCATCTCGTGGGTCTGCGCCAGGCGACGGGGGAGGACGCTCTGCGCCGCACGCCGTTTGGCGTCGCGGCGCTCCTGTTTGGCCAACTTCTTCTCCGCCTTGAGTGCCGCCTTGTCGGTCGGCGTCGGTGCCGCCGCCGCGGGCGGTGCCGCCACCGCGGGGGGTGCCGTCTGCGGCGCGGGCCGGGGCGCGGGGGTCTGCTGCGCCCCCTGTCTGGCTGCCAGCGCCTCGGCGGTGCGTTGGGCCTCCGCCTCTTCCTGCTTGCGCTTTTCCTCGGCATCGCGACGGGCGAGACGTTCTTCCTTCTTGCGCAGGTACTCCTGGATGCGCGCCTCCCGTGCTTTGGCTTTGGCTTCCTTCTTGGCCTCGCCGCTCTCCTGCTCCTGCGCGACCGGTGCGGGGGCGGCCACGAGGGCGAGGATCAACACGAGGGCGACGCCCAGGGGCCAACGGGATCGTTTCATGACTGTCTCCGCGCCCCGGGAAATCACTTGCCGGGGCGAGCCTTCAGTTGGACTTCGTCGTTCTTGACGACGAGCCGAAGCTCAATTTCAGCGCAGCCGGACGATTTTCGCAACTGCGCCGCCTGTCCGGCGATGCCGCGGACGAATTTGTCGAAGCTCACCGGCTTTTTCTTGGCGCCGGTCTTCTCACGCGACTCGACGAACTTGTCGTAGATCTCGCGCAATCGGTCGGGGTCCGATCTGGGATCGGCCACGCGAGCCCGGGCCACGAGTTTCTCGGAGACCTGGGGCTGGCGCCGGGCCGCCAGGCTCGGCCGCTCACCCTCTTCCTGGGTCCGCATCTTGCGCGCCCAGAGCTCGGTGTACGACTGATAGCGGTAGAGCAGGTTATTGAAGCGGTACCGGTGGGCGAAGCCGCGCATGGTGACGTGGAGGTACTTCTGAACCATCCGGTCGACCTGGCCGCGCAGCGACCACGGCGGCAACCGCTCGCTGCCGTGGAAGAACTGGTCGTAGCGGACCTTGAGCTGACGCAGCTTGAGCTCGAGCTCTTCGAGTTCATCCTCGATGATCTCTTCTGCCGTTCTGGGTCGCTCGATCACCCCGAAGCCCTCGCGTTGATGGAAAAAGTCCCGTGTACTGTTAAAGTTAGGGGGGAAGGACCCGCAATGCAACGACGCCGACAAAAACGGGCCGAAACCTCCCCGGCCGGCCGCCGGGCAAACCTCGAACGACTGCCCCAGGTGGGGCGCGTGCTGGACTCGCAACGTTTCACCCGCATCGTCAGGAGATACGGGCCGGATCTCACCCGGCGTCTAGTCCGCGACGAAATCGGCCGTCTCAGGGAACGAATCGTCAGCGGACAGCTCGAGGGCGCAGCCCTCGACCGTGCCGTCAAGGAGGGGGCCGTGGCCCGCCAGGTCGAGGCCCGGGCTGCCGTGTTGCTCGAATCCAGGCCCCGGCGTGTGATCAACGCGACCGGCATCGTGGTCCACACCAACCTGGGGCGCTCGATCCTCTCCTCCGAAGCGGCCGCGACCCTGGCGCGGACCGCCCGGTACTACAGCGACCTCGAGTACGACCTCGACGAGGGTCGCCGCGGCAGCCGGTCGGGCCATCTCGAGGGATTGATGCGGCAGCTGTTTCCCGGGGCGGGATTCATCGTCGTGAACAACAACGCCGCGGCGATCATGCTGGCGTTGCGCGCGCTGGCCCGAAACAAGGAGGTCGTCANNCGTCCCCGACATCCTCGCGGCCTCCGGCGGAAAGCTGCGCGAGGTCGGCACCACCAACAAGACACGGGTCGCCGACTATGCCGAGGCCATCGGCAAGCGCACCGGGGCGATCCTCAAGGTCCACACGAGCAACTTCAAGATCGTCGGCTTCACCGCACAACCGAGGATCGAGTCGCTGGCGCGTCTCGCAACCAAGCACGGTCAGCCGTTGATCGTGGATTGGGGCAGCGGCGACCTGGTCGGGCTCGGGCCGCTCGGCATCCACGACGAGATCCCGGTGCGCGAGATCCTCGCGGCGGGGGCGGATCTGGTCACGTTCAGCGGCGACAAGCTGCTCGGCGGGCCGCAGGCGGGGTTCGTCGTCGGCAAGCCGGAGCTGATCGCCCGGCTGCGCAAGGATCCGCTGGCGCGTGTCTGCCGTCTCGATCGTCTGCTGACCGCCGCCCTGCACGCCACGCTCGCCAGCTACGTTCGAGGCGCCGCGTTCGACGACGTGCCCACGCTGCGCATGCTGGCGTTGGGCGAGGCCGAGATCGGCCGCCGCGCGAAACGTGTCAAGGCGGCCGTTGCGGCGAAAGCCGGGGCCGGCGCCGAGCTGGCACTCGTCGACGGAACGAGCAAGACCGGCGGCGGAAGCTCGCCCACCGGTGAGCGTCCGACCCGCCTGCTCGCGGTCTCGATGACGGACGGCGATGCCGGTGGCGTCGAGCGACGGTTACGCGACGGGGATCCACCGGTGATCGCCCGCGTCCAGGACGGCCGGCTGTTGATCGACCTGAGAACCGTGCTTCCGGAAGAGGACGAGACCGTCGCGGCGCGCCTGATCGAGGCTCTCCGGCGCTAGACGTTGAAGCGGAAGTTCACCACGTCGCCGTCCGCCATCACGTAGTCCTTGCCTTCCAGGCGCAACGTCCCGTTGTCTTTGCCGGCGTTCCACGTCCCGGCGGCGATCAGGTGGTCGTAGGCGATCAGCTCCGCACGGATGAACCCGCGTTCGATGTCGGTGTGGATGGCGCCGGCGGCCTTGCGAGCGGCGGTCCCGCGCCGGATCGTCCAGGCCCGGCACTCGTCCTCGCCGACGGTGAAGAACGAGATCCGCCCCAGCAACGCGTAGGAGGCGCGGATCATCCGGTCCAGTGCGGGCTCGGTGATCCCCAGATCGGCCCGGAAGCTCGCCGCGTCCTCCTCGTCGAGCTCGGCGATCTCCGCCTCGATCCGTGCGGACAGGGCGACGACCTCGGTCGAGGGGTGCGTCGCGACCTCTTCCAAACCGAATGCCGCGGCGCCCCGATCGAGCTTGCCGGCGTCGGCCTCGCCCGCGTTGACCACGACCAGCAGCGGCTTGAGCGAGAGGAACGTGTAGCCGCGCAGCGTCAACAGCTCGGCCTCGCTGAACTCCACGTTCCGGAGCGGCGTCTCTTCCTCGAGCGCTTCGACGACACGCTCGAACAGGTCGAGCTCCTTCTTCTCCTCGGGCGAGTTGGTCTTCTGCACCTGCAGCGCGAGCTTCTCGCGGCGTTTCTCGGCGACGATCTGATCGGCGAGGATGAACTCCGTCTCCATCGACGCCACGTCACGCGCCGGGTCGATCGACCCCTCGGAGTGCGGCAGGTTCTCGTCCTCGAAGGCGCGGACGACGTGCGCCAGCGCGTCGGCGTTGCGCAGCTGGTCCAGCGGCAGGACCTT
>WVWW01000246.1 GCA_011773795.1 Acidobacteriota bacterium | reverse complement strand
CGCCCCAGATCGTGGAGTCGCCCCAGATCGTGGAGTCACCCCAGATCGTGGAGTCGCCCCAGATCGTGGAGTCGGCCCAGAGGGTGGAGTCGGTCCACAGGGTCGAGTCCGTCCACAGGGTGGAGTCCGTCCACAAGGTCGAGTCGCTCCAGAGCGCCGTGTTGACCCAGAGGAAATCGCGGCCGGTGACGTGAGTGGCTCCCTCGATCGGATTCTCACGGGTCAGGCGGCGGACTTCTTGCTTGGAGTACGTCGCGAGCGCCGGCGTCTCGTGCAGGTTGAAGAGACCGGCGGTCTCGGCCGGCGTCACGTACGGCGACGCGGAGTTGAAACGCACGGGCGGGAACGGACCGATGTAGGCCATCGCCCGCACGATGTCGAGGTAACCGGCGCCGACCGTGAACGGGTCGCCGGGAATCTTCTCGGCCGAGACCATCAGGAGAGCCTTGACCTGATCCGGCGTCAGGAACGGGTTGAGCTCGAGCAGGAGCGCGCTCGCGCCCGAGGCGAAGCCGACGGCCATCGAGGTCCCGGAGAGCTCGATCCGGTCGCCGCTGACGGATTCAGGCTGCAACTCGGCGAGTGTCGCTCCCGGAGCCAGTGTGGAGACGATGCGGTTGCCCGGGGCGACGAGATCCGGTTTCACCACCTGGTCGCCATAAGAGGGGCCGCGGCTCGAGAAGGTCGCGATGATGTCGTCGTCGCGATCGATCGTGTTGACGTCGTTCATCGCGCCGACCGTGAGGACGTACGGGTCGTTTCCGGGTGAGTTGATCGTCAGGAAACCGTCGCGCCCCCGGTTGCCGGCGGAGGCGATCACCGTGAGGCCGGCGGCCCAGGCGCGCTCGACGGCTTTGGCGAGCGGGTCCGTGCGGTAGCTCTCGGCGACCGGGTGGCCCAGCGACAGGTTGAGGACGCGGATGTTGTAGCGGGCGCGCTCGCGGATCGCGAAATCGATCGCTTCGATCACACCGCTCGCATAACCCCGGCCCTGATCGTCGAGTACCCGCAGGTTGACGAAGTTCACGCTCGGGGCGATGCCGCGGACCGAACCGTCGATGCCCGAGCCGCCGATCGTGCTCGCGATGTGCGTCCCGTGGCCCAGACCGTCGAGGGCATCCCGGTTCGGCGACTCCGTGAAATCGACGCCGGCCAGGATGCGCGCCGCCGGAACGGCCGTGCTCGGCGTCAGTCCCGAGTCGATCAGTGCGATGGTGATCCCGCTTCCCGTCAGGCCGAGGTTCTGAACGACCGCGTCGGCGCCGGAAGCGGCAACGGCCACGTCCATCGAGCCGGTGACGGGCCGGTCGGGCGAAATGGAGGCCACGCGGGGGTCGGCGGCAAGCTCGAGAATCTCGCTCGAGTGCATCTTCCCGTGGATCCCACGAGTCCCTTGCTGACGGACGCCCCGGCCGCGGCCGGTGGTCAGTTCGTCGATGTCCTGGGGGGAGAGACCCTCGGCCAGCGTCACGATCACGCGTAGGTCGGAATCGTCCCGACCCAGCTTGACGCGAAGGTCGTCGGCGATCTTGCCCGACGCCGCCTGAGCCGGCAGCGCGAGCAGCGTGAGCGCGACCAGAATGACGAGTTGTTTCTTCATGGCTGACCTCTCTCGGCTTTGCCGGTTTGTCGGCGTTGCCGCTGTACGCGCATCCTTTAGAGCAAGAGGCCTGCCAATTTCGTAATCTCAAGGATCGATCTGTCTTAAGTTGTTGAAAATGATAGGTTTCAGCAATTTCATTTTTGTGATCCACGGGTGTGAGCGTCACATGGCAGTATGTCTCACAATGAGACCTAGACGTGATAGGAGAATTCTAAGTGGTTCTATATCAACGATTTGAATGGTGAGACGTGCCGTGCAATCGGGAAGTCTCACGATGAGACGGTTGAGACTTCTCCAACCGCTTGACATTCGCGTCTCAGGGGCTTAATGTCATAGGACACTAGGACAATCAATGATCGAAATCGACCCAGCCAGCCCGGTTCCCCTCTACCTGCAGATCGCGGACGAGATGCGCCGTCTGATCGCGATGGGCGCGCTCAAACCGGGGGACAAGGCGCCCACCGTTCGCGAGATCGCCGTCACCACGCGCGTCAACCGCAACACCGCGGCGCGCGCGATCCAGCACCTGGAGGCGGAAGGAGTCGTCCGGACGCGAGTAGGACAGGGCACGTTCGTGGAGAGCAGCGCATCGATCGATCGGGCCGAAAGCGACCGCGCGATCGACGACTCCATCGACCGGCTGCTGGTGCATGCCCGGACCCTGGGCGTTCCGCTGGCGGAGCTCGATCGTCGTTTGTCCCGGCGCATCGAGGAGTTCCGCCGCCGTCAGAACGGCGACACCGACGGGGGTGAAAGGAAAGACGTATGAGTGCTGCAGCACTGCAGTTCGAACGGGTCACGCGACGATTCGGTAGCAAGACCGCCGTCGACGGCCTGGACCTTCACGTGGAGCCGGGGAGCATCCTCGGGCTCGTCGGCCGCAACGGTTCGGGGAAGACCACGAGTCTCGCACTGGCCCACGGCATCCTGCATGCCGACGAGGGCGCGATTCGCGTGCTCGGTCTGGACCCCCGGACCGACGGGTTGACGTTGCGGACAAGAGTCAGCCTGCTCGCGGAGGAATCGTCCCTCTACCCGTGGATGACGGTGCAGGAGATCCTCGACTTCGGGGCCGCGTTGCACGAGAACTGGGACGCGGAACTGGCTACCGATGTTTGTGACCGGCTCAAGCTCGAGAGGAGACAACGAATCCGACACCTCTCGCGGGGGACGCGTGCCAAGGTATCGCTCGCGCTGGCGGTTTCCGTTCGTCCGCAGCTGTTGTTGCTCGACGACCCGACCGCGGGCCTCGATCCGCTCGTCCGACGCGAGGTCCTGCAGGGAGTGCTCGAGGCCGTATCCGACGAGGGCGGCGCGGTGGTCTATGCCAGTCATCTCGTCCACGACATCGAGCGGGTTGCCGACGACGTCGTCTTCCTCGACGACGGCAAAAAGCGGTTCGAGGCCTCGGTCGAACACTTGAAGGGCACGATGCGGCGCGCCCGCGCCGTTTTCGAGAACGGCGCGCCCGATGGCTTCCAACTCGACGGCAAGGTCGACGCCCAGACGGACGGACGCGTCCTCACCGTGGTCGCAGAGGATCCCGCGCAGGACCTCGACAGCCGGCTCCGATCGCTCGGCGCCTCGGAGGTGGAGGTGGAACCGCTGTCGCTCGAGGAGATCCTGATCGCCTACCTGCGGACGCAGCCCGAAGCGGAGGTGGCGCATGTTTAGGGCGTTGTGGATCAAGCACTGGGTCCAGCTTCGCGCGCTACGCTGGGTCGGCTTCGCGGTCGGCATTGCCCTTCCGTTCGTTTTCTGGGCCGGGGCCGAGGCGGCCAAACGCGGATGGTTCGGCAAGGGGCGCAGTGAATACGACCTGACCTCGCTGATCATCGACGCGCTGCCGATGGGCGCGGCGGTCCTCTGGGGACTGCTCGCGTTGATGTTCTCGGCCCAGGCCTTCGCGGGCGACCGCGCGGACGGCACCGAGCGGTTCCTGCTCGACCGGCCCGTCTCACGCCGCCGCACCTGGCTTTCCCGCGTGCTCGCCACCTTACCTTCGGTACTCGTGGTCATTGCCGGACAGGCCCTCTACGTCTGGGCACTTGCAACGCTGGTTCATGGGGGAACCGGCCCGTCGATCTGGACGCGTATCGGAACGCCACTGCTGGTCGGCGCGGGCCTCGCGCTGCTCGGCACGATCGGCGGGATGGCCGCCGGGGCGTTGATGCGCAACCCGATGCAGGCGGCGCTGGTCGGTGCGGTGCTCGCCGCGTTGCCGATCGGCGTGACGATGTTCTTTCTCTCCGTGTTCCAGCTGGCCGAGATCCACGGGCTGCACCTGGCGTTCCTTCTGGCGCCCATCCTGCCGGTCGCCCTCGTCGTGGCGTCGTACCGTGCGAGCTGTCTCGGCGAGCCCGCGGGCCGCGGCCGGATCCAACGCGGGATCGTGGTCCTGGTGGTCGCGCTCGTGGCCACCCCGGCGCTCTTCGCCGCCACCGCGCCGGTCGTCATGCGTGCGCTCGTCGTCGCCGGATGGCCGCAGCAGGCCGCGCTGGAGGCCGACGTCACCGTGATGCTCGGCGGTTCGTACCACGGCCAGAGCGGTTGGATCATCGACACCTCCAGCAAGGAGAAGATCCGGTTCCTGAAACCGCCCATCCGTTCGACCGCCTGGAAGGCCGACGGTTCCATGCTGGCGGTTCTCCATCAGGCGGGCGCGCTCGGCTCGGTCCGGGAGGTGCGACTGGAGCTGTTCGATCGAGACGGCGAGAGCCTCCGCACGTTCCCCGTGGAGTCCGAGAGCTCGTATGCCCGGGGCGTCCACTGGGCCGGCGAGCTCGTGTTGGTTCGCGAGTGGCTGAGGGTGGGCCGATCGGCGATTCGAGTTCTCCACCCGGAGCGGGGCGAGCTCGGACGCATCGAGGTCGCGGGCGAGGGCTCGCAGACCTGGAAACTGCTCGGACCCACGGACGACGGTTCCGTCTTCCTGCATCGTTTCGTCTCCAACGATCCACGGACCTACGAGTTGAACCGCCTCGACCTGACCGGTTTTCGACTCGAGGAGCCGGCCCTGATCGAAGAGGGGGGGGACCTCCCGACGTTCGCCGCCAAGGTTCTCTCACCCTCCGGTCGCTATTTCGCGCGGCTGGCCTACGTCGACAAGGTCTACTCTTCACGGATCTACGACCTGCAGGAGGGGACGCGAACCGACTACCCCGACAGCGTCATCGCCGGTTGGTTGACCGGAGATCGGTTGCTGCTCCTGGAAAAGGCGGGTGACGAGGTCCGCGTCGTTCTTCGAGGGGCCGACGGGACGGAGCTCCTCTCCCGCACCCTGCCACGCGGGGTGACGGTGCTGATCTCACCCGACGGGCGACGCTTCCTCGTCGCGCAACGCGCGATGGCCGACAATCGGTCTTTCGGCTACGCCTATTTCGGGTCGATCCGCGGCGACGACCTCGGCGCCCTGCTGGTGAGCGACGGAGTCGAATGGACGGACCTCCAGACCCTCACCGCCGGGCTCGACGACGAGCAGCTGCGGATCGTCTGGGGCGGGCCGAACACGTTGATCGTGTCCGACGGAGCTGCAAGCGCGGTCGCGGATACCGACTCGGGAGCGACCTGGAAGGGAGTCCTCGGCCGCTGGCGCTGACCGCCTCCGGCGACCGTCCGGTGCGTTATGATGCCCCGCTCCCGAGGCGGAGCGCGGGCGACGCATGGCGGACTCCAAGACCCTGTACCTGCTGGACGGCACGGCGCAGCTCTACCGCGCCTACTTCGCCGTGCGTGGTCTCACGACTTCTCAGGGCTTCCCGACCAACGCGCTGTTCGGGTTTACATCGATGCTGCGCAAGCTCATCGCCGAGGAGCGTCCGACGCATCTCGCCGTGACCTTCGATCTGCCGGGGAAGACCTTTCGTCACGAGCGCTACCCGGAGTACAAGGCCAACCGTCCGCCCACGCCGGACGACATGAAGCAGCAAGCCCCCTATGCCGGAAAGATCTGCGCGGCCCTCGGCGTGCCCGTGCTTTCCCTCGAGGGCTATGAGGCCGACGATCTGATCGCCACCTACACGCGACTCGCACGCGAGGCCGGCTACGACGTCGTCATCGTGAGCTCGGACAAGGACTTGCTTCAACTGGTCGCACCCGGCGTCACCGCGCTCAACCCGTCGAAGGACCTGCGCCTCGACCCCGAGGGGGTGGCCAAGCACTTCGGCGTGGCGCCCGGATCCGTGCTGGATGTCCTCGCCCTGATGGGCGACAGCGTGGACAACATCCCCGGTGTGCCGGGCGTCGGCGAGAAGACCGCGCTCTCGATCGTCTCCGTGTACGGCGATCTCGAGGCCGTGCTGGAGCGCGCCGCGCGGTTCGTCGCGCTCTACGACGCCCGTGACCGTCTGCTCGCGGCGATCGAGGCGGTGGAAAAGGTCGACGCCGTCGAGGAAACGGCCTCGCGGGAGATTTCCGCGGCGGCCGCTGCCGTGACCGCGGCGCTGGAGACCTTCGTCGCTCACGAGCCTGACGCGGTCTGGGCCGAGCGGCTGCAGCCCGTTCGTGAAGCACTCGCCACCGATGAGATGGCGGACGTCGCCGCCCGAACGGGCCAGCCGGGGAAGATCGTGATCAGACCGCTGCGTCCGGTCAAGCGCGAGCTCAAGGCGCTGGACAAGGGCAGCGCCAAGAAAAGCTGGTACGCGATCGCGTCGAACGCGGAACAGGCGCGCCTCAGCCGCGAGCTCGCGAGCTTGAACGATCGCGCGCCCGTCGAGCCCACGGTCGACGAGCTCGAGCTCGGCGAGATGAATCGTGAGGAGGCGTTGGAGTTGTTCCGCTTCCTCGAGTTCACGGCGCAGACCGCCGAGCTGGAGGCGGGAACCAACCCCGTCGCCGCCGCCAAGATTCATGAGACGCACTATGCGACCCTCCTCGACGTCGAGAAGCTGAGAGAGGCGGTCGCCGAGTGCCGTGAGGCAGGTGCCTGCGCGCTCACGTGGGTCAGCGGTCCGGGCGATCCGTTGCGCGCCGAGCCGATCGGCTTGGCCTTGGCCTGGGGCGACGGCAAGGCGGCCTATCTCCCGCTGGGGCACAACTATCTCGCGGCCCCACCGGTCCTGCCCGACGAGGAACTCGCAGAGCAGCTGGGAGCGCTGCTGAGTGACGGTTCGGTCGCCAAACATGCACACGACCTGAAGACGCTCGACCACCTGCTGCGCCGGCGCGGCTGGCCGGTCGAGGGCTGGGGTCTGGACACCAAGCTGGCCGCTTTTGTCCTGCACTCCGGCCGCTCGAACTACGCGCTGGGGACCCTGGCCGAGAAGTACCTCGGTCGCACGCTGGAGCAGCGCGAGAACCTGACCGGGACGGGCGCGAAGCGCCGCGGCTTCGACGAGGTCGAGGTCGAGGCGGCCACCCGGTATCTCGCGGCCGGCGCGGACGCGGTGTTCGACCTGGCCGCAAAGCTCCGCGCCGAGCTCGAAGAAAGCGAGCTCGCGCGGCTCTACGACGAGATGGAGGCGCCCTTGTTGCCGCTGCTCGCGCGCATGGAGCGGTACGGGATCCGGGTCGATGTCGACCGTCTGGCCGCGATGTCGGAGGAGATGGAGCGGCGGCTCGCGACGTTGACGTCGGAGATCCACGACGAAGCCGGGCGCGAGTTCAACGTCGATTCACCGAAGCAGCTGCGTGAGGTCCTGTTCGACGAGCTCGGCCTCAAGCCGGGCAGGAAGACCGCGAAGAGCAAGGTGGCTTCGACGGACGCCCAGACCTTGGAGGAGCTGGATCACCCGATCGCGGGTCTGTTGCTCGAGTACCGCGAGCTCTCCAAGCTGAAGTCCACCTACGTCGACGCGCTGCCGCGCCTCGTGCACCCGGACACCGGACGCGTGCACACGTCGTATCAGCCCACCGGGGCGGCAACCGGCCGTCTCTCGTCGAACGACCCGAACCTGCAGAACATCCCGGCTCGCACCGACGACGGTCGCAGGATCCGCTCGGCGTTCGTACCGGCGGACGGCATGCTCTTCCTGGCCTCCGATTACTCGCAGGTCGAGCTGCGCGTCCTCGCGCACCTGACCGGGGACGAGGCGCTGACCACCGCGTTCCGGGCCGGCGAGGACATCCACCGTTACACAGCCGCGCAGGTGTTCGGTGTCGTGCCCGATCTGGTGACCGATCAGATGCGTACCGGCGCCAAGGCCGTCAATTTCGGCATCCTCTACGGGATGTCCGAGTTCCGCCTGGCGCGTGAGCAGGGGATGACACGGACCGAGGCCAAGCGTTTCATCCAGACCTACTTCGAGCGTTTTCACAGCGTTCGCGACTATATCGAGTCCGTCAGGGAGCAGGCGCTGCGGGACGGCGCGGTCCGCACCCTGTTCGGCCGCGTCCGATGGTTTCCGCAGCTGCGCCAACGGATCAGCCGGGTGGCGCAGGAGCAGGCTCTACGCGCGGCCGTCAACACGACCATCCAAGGTACGGCAGCGGATCTGATGAAGCTCGCGATGCTCGCCGTCGATCGCGAGTTGAGTTCAGCCGGTTCGCACGCCCGCGTGCTCTTGCAGGTCCACGACGAGCTCCTTCTCGAGGTTCCCGAGGACGCACTCGAGGAAACCGCCGCGACGGTGCGGCGGGCGATGGAGACCGTTCACCCGCTCAGCGTTCCGCTGGCGGTGGATCAAAAGACGGGCCACAGCTGGGAAGAGGTGACCTGAACGTCCCGCTCGTCGCCTACTTCCGTCTGGCGCCCGCACGAACTATATTGGGGCTGCAGGAGCGCCATCCGCGACTGTTCCTCAAGGAGAACCGATGGATTCTGCCGGGACACTGACCGCGAAAGACACGAGGCGGGTCCTCGTCGTCGATGACGAGCTCTCCGTTCGTGAGATCCTCTGCGAGGGGCTCGAGGCCTTCGGCTTCGACACGCGCATGGCTGCCGACGCGGACGAGGCGATGTCGCTGCTCGAGAACGAGCGGTTCCACCTCCTGCTGACGGACATCGACATGCCCGGCCGGAGCGGCATCGACCTGATGAACTCAGCCAGGACGGCATTCCCCGATCTCGATGTCGTCATGGTCACCGGTGTCGTCGACGCCAAGACCGCGATCAAGGCGATCCGCGACGGCGCGAGCGACTACGTGACCAAGCCGTTCAACCTCGAGGAGGTGCAGATCGTCGTCGACCGCACGCTCGAAAAACGCCGCCTGATCGAGGAGAACCGTTCGTACCAGGAGCATCTCGAGGACCTCGTCGAGTTGCGCACCGGTGAGCTCGTCGAAAAACACCGCGAGGTCGAGCACCTCTACGACGATCTTCAGGATTCCTACGAGAGCACGCTGCAGGCGCTGGTCACGGCGCTCGATTTCCGCGACAACGAGACCCAGGGCCACTCCTACCGCGTGGTCGAGTACGCGGTGATCGTGGCCAAGGAGATGGGGATCGAGGAGCCCGAGCTGACCTGGATCCGGCGCGGGGCGATCCTCCACGACGTGGGCAAGATCGGCATCCCGGACTCGATCCTCAAGAAACCGGGCAAACTCGACGAGGCCGAATGGGAAGAGATGAAACGGCATCCCGAGATGGGGTTCCGCATGCTCCAGCACATCCGTTTCCTGGAGCCGGCGCTGGACATCGTGATGAGCCACCAGGAGCGCTTCGACGGGACGGGCTACCCGCGCGGGCTGCAAGGCGAGGAGATCCCGCTCGGGGCCCGGATCTTCGCCGTGGTCGACACGTTCGACGCCATGACCTCCGACCGGCCCTATCGCAAGGCACTCACGATCGAAGACGCACGCAGCGAGATCCGGGAGTGGAGCGGCCGGCAGTTCGATCCCGACGTGGCGGAGGCGTTCCTTCAGGTGCCCGCCGAAACCTGGCGCGAGGTGCGCGAGCGAGTCCACCGTGAGGTGACCGCTCTCGAAGAACAGGTCAGGCAGGTGCTCGGATCGTAAGCCGCTAGTTCCCGAGAGGCGGCAACGGTTCCTGCCCGTTGCCCTCGTACACCCGTACCGACACCACCTGGTCGATCGGCAACACGTTGGCCACGACGCCGGCGAGGTTTTGAACCACACGGCCGAAGGGCGTGTACCGACCGAGGTAGTTCGGCCGCGCGCTGAGCGTGACCAGCCACTCGCCGAGCAAAGCGTCGCGCTCGCCGGCAGCCGCGAGCGTGCCGGGTCCGAACAGCGAGAAGACGGGCTCGGCGCGCCACGTGGTGTCCAGGTAACGCTCGTCGGCCCCGGGGCCGCTGTGTAGTCGCAGCCCGGGCAGGTAGGGCAGGATACGACGGTTGTTGTAATACCCCCGCTCCGCGAGCTGTGCGAATTGCCACGACGTCATCGGCGCGTTCACCGTGTCCAGTGCCACGGTGAAACGGCCGGGAACGAACCCCTGGCGCGCCACGGTGATCACGGCCGCATGCCGGCGGTCGGCCCACTCGACAATGTCCCGGTAGTACGACGCCTGCTTCGCAGGCAACGCCTCCACGGTCACCGTCTCGCCGAATCCGGATGCGAGCAGCCCGGCGGCGCGACGGCGCACCCCCAGGTCGTCCGCCTCGAGACCGCGACGCACCAGGTCCACCCCCTCTTCGGCTTGCGCGGCGGCGCTGAGGATCGCCAGTTGAATCGCGGGGGATCGCTCCTTGGCGGCTTCTTCCCACATCCCGGCGACCAGATCGAGCGCGTCGGCGCGATCGGCCGCGCTGCGCCCGCCCATCGCCAGCCGGTACCCGGCGGCGCGGATGATCTGGGTCCGGGTTTCGCTGGCCGACCGCTGGACCAGCTCCCCGAGCACGTCGGAGAGAAGTTCCTCGACCGCGGCCATGGCCGGAATCGCGTGCAATTTGACCCAGGGATCCTCGCTTTCGAACATCCGGCGCGCATAGGTCGCCACTTCGGGTTCCTGCCGGCCGTACAGCGCCTCCGCGGTCGCCGCTCGGATCAGCGCACGCGGATCGTTGGACAGGCCATTCGCGACGTCCAGGATCAGGCGCCGGTCCGCCAGGGCCAGTGCGCGAATGGCCTCGGCGCGCAACCAGTCGCGTGAGTCTTCGATGATGAACTTGACCAGCATGTTGTTGACCGACTCACCGCGCATGCGTCCCAGCCCGTTGATCGTCGCCTGGACGACGCGCGCATCGCTGTGCTTGATCAGGACCTCGTGGAAGACGAACGTAGGCGCTCCGGGGAGACTCGTGGCCCGGAGGATGGCCATGAGGACCTCCGGCTGATCCGTGGCCAACATCATCGAGTGCAAGGTGTCGGCCTGCTTGCCGGCGATCGGGCTGTACAACCCTTCGGCGACGAGAATCTGGACGCCCGGATCGCGCGTTTCCGCGAGCTCGACGAGCTTCTCGCGGATCCGGAAACGCGCCGCGAAGCCGAGAGCGTCGAGCCGTCCCGACAGCCGGCTGGCCGCGTACAGCGCCGCCGCGCTGACGTCCGGCTCGGCGTCGTCGATCCGCTCGAGCAGCTTCGGCACCAGCCCGTCCACGCCGCTCAGTCGCGCCACCGAGTAGCACGCGGCCGCCCGCACGTTCTCGGCGGCGTCGTCGAGCAACCCCAGGAGAGCCGCGCTCCCGCGCTCATCCGGAAGCAGGCCCAGCGCCACGGCGACGGCCGCACGGACCAACCCGTCGGTGTCGTCGCCGTGCTCGAGGATTGACGGGACGGTGGAGTCCGCGCCCGCCAGCCCGGCGCTCAGGATGGCTTCCGCACGCACCGACGGGTCGGCGTCCGAGAATGCCGCAACCAGCGCCTCGGGCATCGAGCCGTCCCGGACGAACCGCAGCGAGCGCACGGCGGCACGCCGCCGGTCGGGATCGTCGGCGGCGAGGCTCTCACGAAGATCGTCGCTGAATCGGCCGGTGTCCTCGACCTGCAGCAGCGAGGCGCGCCAGGCCAGGTCCTCCGACGTTCGGGCGCGACCCGTCTCGCCGGCGGACGGCTCCGTGTCGGGGCCGCGGCTCGATCCGGCGCAACCGCCCAACAGGCCGATCAGGATGAGACAGAGCGTTCCCTTGAACCTCGAACCCATGAGACCCTCGATTCGCGCAGAAGCGCTGGGGAAACCGACATTATAGATTCGGAGGACGCCACCGGCCACGCTTGGAGAAGTCGTCAAATTGACCCTGCCATCGCCGGCTGGTACCGTGGGTGCCGTGATGTCCTCGAGCCGATTCGTGATCGCAACGCTGTTTTTCGCCTGCGCCGCGGTGCCAGCCGCCGCAACCGACCTCAACGACGTGTTGGCCGAGTTCGACCGCGTTCAGTTCGGCATGCAGACGATCAGCGCCGAATTCACCGAGACCAACACCAGCGCCCTGCTCAACGAGCCGATCGTCGCGCGCGGCCGCTTCTTCATGACCAAGCCGGACGCGATTCGCTGGGAGTACTCGACCCCCGAGAAGATGAGCTTCGTCATCTCGGCCGACCAGTACACCGGTTACTTTCCGAATCGGAAGAAGGCCGAGAAGCGCAACATCCAGCGTTGGCGAGATCAGTTGTTCCGTTTCTTCGGCGTGGGCCAGGGTTCGGCCGAGCTGGGCAAGTTCTACAACATCCGCCTGCGTGAAGCCGACGAGGACAGCTACCTGCTGTCGTTGTCCCCCAAGCGGCGACGAGTCAAGAAGCGCGTCGACGAGGTGTTGTTCTGGCTCGACGCAAAAACCTACCTGCCCAGCCGGGTGGAGTACCGTGCCGCGGACGGAACCGGGCGCACCATCGAGTTCGATAAAATCCAGCTCAACCCGGATCTGTCCGCCAACCTGTACCACGTCGAGCTCCCGGATGACGTGATGATCACCGACGGCTTCAGCGGGCTCTCGGGAATCAGCACCGAGGCTCCCTGAACACCGTCATGGCCGCGTCTCGCCCCGTCGGCTTGGTCCTCGACCCGTTGTTCGAGGATCACGAAACGGGTCCCGGTCACCCCGAGCACCCCGGCCGGTTGCGCCGCGTCCGGGAGGCTTTGACGGGCTCCGGGCTGACCGAAGGTTGCCGCCGGGTGGAACCGCGTCGCGCCGCCGACCGCGACCTCGAACGGGCCCACCACCGCGACTACATCGCCGCGGTCGAGCGCGCCTGCCGGGCGGGGGAGCGGCAGCTCGATTCGATGGACACGTCCATCTGCCCGGAGAGCTCGGAGATCGCGCGGCAAGCCGCCGGTGCGCTGAGTCAACTCACCGACCTGGTCGCGACGGGTGAGCTGGCCCGTGGCTTCGCCGCGGTACGCCCGCCCGGCCACCATGCCGAGGCGAACCTCGCGATGGGATTCTGCCTGTTCAACAACGTTGTCGTCGCCGCGAGACGGCTCCAGGCCGAGCACGGGATCGAACGTGTGTTCATCCTCGACTGGGATGTGCACCACGGGAACGGGACCCAACACATCCTCGAGGACGACCCATCCGTGTTCTACGCTTCCTTGCACCAGTGGCCGCTCTACCCGGGTACCGGAGCCGCCAACGAACGCGGCGTGGGCGCCGGGGAGGGCGCGACGTTGAACTGTCCCTTGCCTCCCGGAGCGGACAGCGAGGCGTTTCTCGGCGCGATTCGAGAGACGATCCTCCCGGCTGCCCGCGAGTTCGATCCCGGGTTCGTGCTGGTGTCGGCGGGGTTCGACGCACACGTGGCCGACCCGCTGGCGTCGTTGCGCGTCGAGACCGAGGCCTACGGCGAGGCGACCGATCTTCTGCTCGGTCTGGCGGACGAGTGTTGCGGCGGGAAGTTTGCCTCGGTGCTCGAGGGCGGGTACGACCTCGACGCGCTTGCCGCGACGACCCGGCTGCACCTGGAGCGCTTGCTCGATCACTGACGCAGGCGGCGTTCGACGAAGCGGCGGGTCGCCCGGGCGGCCTCGTCCAGCACCTCCTGGTCCGTCCGTCCCGACCGTTTCGGCACCAGAAACGAGTGATCCGCACCCTCGAGGATGTGCAGCTGGGCTCGGGCGCCCAGCGCGCCGCAAGCCAGCTCGATCAGGGCCAGCTCGGCGAGGTTGTCACGCGTCCCCTGAAGGAACAACATCGGCACGTCGAGGTCGTTGAGGTGTCTGGCGCGCGCCGTGCCCGGCTTGCCCGGCGGGTGCAGCGGAAAAGCGAAGAAAACCAACCCGATCAGCGCCGAGCCCGGGTTTTCCGAGACCCAGGTCGAGCTCATGCGCCCGCCCATCGAGCGACCACCGGCGAGCAACGGCAGCTCCGGGTGAAGCTCGGCGGCTGCCTCGAGTGCCGCACCCACCGTGGCCAGACGCAGCGGCAACGGGTCGGGGAACCGGCGGCCCTGTTCCATGTAAGGGAACTGGTAGCGGAAGGTCGCGATGGACTGCGCCGCGAGCGCCACGGCCAGCCGCTCCATCCCTCGGTGACGCATGCCGGCACCGGCGCCGTGCCCCATCACCAGCAGCGCGAGGGCCCGCTCCGGTGCGAGGCTGAGACTGGAGACGGACCCGGCCCGTTCGGAGACGTCGAAACGCCCCTCGACGACATTCATCGTGGGTCGCTTTGCGCTTGCCCAGCAGCGCGGATCGCCCCGACGGAAGAGAGGGTGGAGACGCAGTAAGGCACCAGCACGGTCAGCCCCATCCTGATCCAGCGTGTGGCGTCGAGGTCACCCCGGAGAATCGCATCGCCGTGGTTGATCGAGATCAGGATCGCCCCCACGACGATGGCGTAACCGAGCGCACGGCGGACAACGCTGCCACGGAAGGCCAGTTGCAGCCAGCCTACCAACCGCAGGTGCGTCCCGCGTTCTGTTCCTCGAGCCAGCTCATCAGCGGCGAGAAATAATCGACGATGGCGGTCGCGTCCATCTCTCGTTGTCCCGTCAAGGCCTCCAGTGCGTCCGGCCACGGCTTGCTGGCACCCATCGCGAGCATGCCGCGAAGGGCCTGGCCTGCCGCCTCGTTGCCGTAGATCGAGCAGTGGTGCAGCGGTCCCTCGTAGCCCGCGAGCTCGCACAGGCCGCGGTGGAACTGGAACTGCAGGATGTGGGCGAGGAAGTAGCGGGTGTAGGGCGTGTTGGCCGGGACGTGGTACTTGGCGCCGGGATCGAAATCGGCCTCGCTGCGCTCGACCGGCGGTCGGATCCCCTGGTACTTGGTGCGCAGCTCCCACCAACCCGCGTTGTACTGCTCCGGAGCGATCTCGCCGGAGAAGACCTTCCAGCGCCACTGGTCGACCAGCAGCCCGAAGGGCAGGAAGGCGACCTTGTCGAGCGCCATGCGCATCAGCAGGCCCAGGTCGCCGCCGGACGGCGGCAACTCGTCCAGCAGACCGACCTGCACCAGGTACTCGGGCGTGATCGACAGCGCGACGGTGTCGCCGATGCCCTCGTGGAACCCGTCGTTCGCGCTCGTCTGATGCAGCGGGGACTGCCGGTTGTAGGCGCGCTGGTAGAAGTTGTGGCCCAACTCGTGGTGCACCGTGACGAAGTCTTCGGCGTTGATCTGGATGCACATTTTGATTCGCAGGTCGTCCACGCCGTCGACGTCCCAGGCGCTGGCGTGGCAGACCACGTCGCGATCGGCCGGCTTGGTGAACAGCGAGCGCTCCCAGAACGTCTCGGGCAGCGGCTCGAAGCCCAGCGAGGTGAAGAACCGCTCCCCGTAGCGCACCATCTCGATCTCGTCGATGCCGCGGTCGCGCAGGATCGAGGTCAGGTCGAAGCCCGGATCGCTGGAGCCCGGTGAGACCAGGTCGTAAATGTTGGCCCACTGCTGGCTCCACATGTTGCCCAACACGTGAGCCGGGATCGGTTCGTCCAGGGCGACCACGTCGGCGCCGTAGCGCTCGTTGAGCTTCGCGCGAACGTGACAGTGCAGCGCCTCGTACAGCGGCCGAACCTGATCCCACAGCCGGTCGACCTCGACGGCGAAGGCGTCGGGGTCCATGTCGTAGTTCGAGCGCCACAGCTCCCCGAGATCGGCGAAGCCGAGCTCCCGCGCACCGGCATTCGCCAGCTCGGCAAACCGTTCGTACATCGGCCGGATCGGCGGTGCGATGGTGCGCCAGCCGATCCACAGGTCGAGCAGTTCCTCGGGGTCGCGGCTCTCTGCCAGGATCGTCCCCATCGCACCCAGGGCCAGGCATTCGCCCCCGCGTTTGTCCGAACAGTAGACGCCCTTGCCGTAGAGGCTCTCCATCCCGGTCGACGTCTTGGCCAGCTCCGCCTGTAACGAGGGATCGCTCGGGGCAACCATCGCCAGCGAAGTCTTGAGCAACCGTAGCTTGCGCGCCGTCTCGTCGGACATGGGTCGACCATCGAAACGAGTCGCCTGGGACGCGAACTCGACCGTCGCCGCGATCACGTCCTTGGAGAGGTCGGCGGCGATCTTCTCCGTATCTTCGGTGATGAAGTTCTGCTGGACCCACGAGGCGCGTTCCCGTTTGACCCACAGGTCGAAGAGTTGCGCTTCCATCTCCGCGACGAATTCCTCGGGATCGTTCGTCCGGGCGGGCCCCTCCGACCCGCCGCAGGCAACCAGGCCCAACACCAACGCTACGGAAAGGACGATCGGGCGCGTATGGCTCAGCATCTCTTCTCCTACTCCTTCAACGGGAAAGCTTCCAACAAAACCTCGGGGCCGTCGGGTACGGCGAGCTGCACGGTGTCCCCGACGTCGGCGGCTCGCGTCTTGATGTAGGCCAGGGCGACGGTTTCCACGCCCTCGAGACCGGCAACGCTGGTGAGGAGGCCGGCCTCCTTATCCTCTCGGTACAGCCGGGTCCCGCGCTCGATCAAGTGTTGGCCGCGAGGGATGCGGAGCCCCACGAGACGGCGCGCGACCTTGTCGTAGGTGTTGAGCCGCGCGACGACCTCCTGGCCGACGTAGCAGCCCTTGTCGAAGGCCACGGCGTCCCACAACCCGGCCTCGAGAGGATTGTGGTCTTCGGTCAGCTCGGTCCCGCATGCCGGGACTCCGCGACGGACCCGGGCGACCTCCAGCGCGAGCTCGCCCGCGGGGCGCCCGTCGGCCTTGGAGACGGCGAGCACGAGGGTCTGCCACATCGACTCCGCCTGAGCGTGGGCCACGAGAACGGAGAAGCCGTTCGCGGTGTACCCGTCATGGCCCAACACGTGGAACTGCATCCCGTCGAGGGTGCCCGCAACGGCGCCGAGGGGCGGTGGAATGTGCAGCCCGGCGGTGCTCAAGGCCTCCGAAGCCAGGGGCCCGGTGACCGAGAGCAGGCTGAACTCGGACTCGCAATCGCGCAACCCGGTCTCCTCGTGGAACGTGAACTTCTTCAGATGCTCGAGGATCGCCGGTGCCCGCCTCATCCCACCGACGAGCAGCAGACCTGCATCGCCGAGATGGCTCACGAACAACCGTTCGACGATGCGTCCCTTGGCCGTCGTGAGGACCGTGGCCGCACCCGCACCCGGCTCGAGCGCGTCGACGGCATTCGTCGATAACCGGTTGAGCAGATCCGTCAGGTCCGGCCCGTCGCCGAGCAGACAGGCGAGCGGTGAGCGATCGGCGACGGCGCAGACGTTGAGCGCGGCGTGGAGCTCCGCCTTCGGCGCACCGAAATGCAGGGGCAGACCCGATGCCCCGTCGATGACCGCGCCGCTGCTGAGGAGGGCGTTGCGCAGGTTGCGCGACATCAATCGACGAACTTCAGGCCGTCGATCGCCGGAACCAGACCGGCCGTCGCGCCCGCGGAGAGGAACAGCTCGATCGATCGGCGCCCGCGCTCGCCGTAGTCGCGGGTCAGATCGTTGACGTACATCCCGACGAACTCGTCGTTGAGCTGATGATCCAGCCCGCGGCCGAAATCGATGGCGTAGTCGAGCGCCTCCTTGCGGTGCTCGAGGCCGTAAACGATGCTGTCTCGCAACACCCGGGTCAGCGTGCGCATGGTCTCTTCGCCGAGATCCTTGCGCACGACGTTGCCGCCCAGCGGCAGGGGCAACCCACCGGTCTTTTCGCCCCACCACGCGCCCAGGTCGGCGATCAGCGACAGCCCGTAGTCGCCGTAGGTCAGCTGACCCTCGTGGATCACCAATCCGGCATCGGTCTCGCCGTCGCGGACGCTCTCGAGGATCCGGTCGAACGGAACCACCCGGTATTCGAACGGCTCCTCGAGGTACAGCTGGAGCGCGAGGAACGCCGATGTCAGCGTGCCGGGGACGGCGACGGTCAGACCCTTCAAGGCCTCGGGCGAGATCGGCTCGCGGGCCACGATTCGCGGCCCGTAGCCGTCGCCCATGCTCGCGCCGCAGGGCATCAGCGCGTAGCGGTCGGCCAGGTGGGCGTAGGCGTGGATGCTCACGGCCGTGACCTCGAGCTGCGCCTCCATGCAGCGGCGGTTCAGCGACTCGATGTCCTCGAGGACCTGCTCGATCTCGAAACCCGCGGTGTCGACCTTGCCGCAGGCGATACCGTGGAACATGAAGGCGTCGTCGGGGTCGGGGCTGTGCCCCACGGTGATTCGTCGGCGCATGTGCTGGAAAGTCCTTTTTTTGTTGGCGACCGGGATTATATCGGAGCCGTCGAGCCGTGCCAGCGGGAGCGCGGGTTGTACTTGCCGCGCCGTGGTGCGGGGTGAAAAAATGGGTCGGTCGAGATTCCCATGGGAGACCCGAAATGCGCCTGCAGACGTTGCTCGCCGTCTTGGTTTCTCTGGCCGTGGCCGCCACGATGTCGGTCGCCACGGCCGAGAAGAAGAAGAAGAACAAGAACCCCGACGTGGTGACCGTCCAACACGTCCTCATCAGCTTCAAGGACAAGACCGGGAAATCGTTGGAACGAACCAAGAAAGAGGCCGAGAAGCTGGCCTGGGAGATCTTCGACCGCGCCGAGGCGGGGGAGGATTTCGACGCGCTCGTGGCGGAGTACACCAACGACTCGCACCCCGGGATCTACACGCTGGTCAACCGCGGCGTCCCGCAAAAACCGGGAATGTCCAAGCGTGACGAGATGGCGGCGAGCTTCGGCGACGTCTCGTTCAAGCTCGCCATCGGCGAGGTCGGCATGGCGCGCTATCACGCCCAGCTGAGCCCGTTCGGTTACCACATCATCAAACGGCTCGAATAGATGGCGGACCCGATCAAGGCACGCGCCGACGAGCTTGCGCCGACGATCGTGGGTTGGCGGCGCGACCTGCACCGGCAGCCGGAGCTGGGTTTCGAGGAAACCAAGACGGCTGCGTATGTGAAGGAGCGCCTCGATGAGCTCGAGCTCGAGGTGCACACCGGGATCGCAGAGACCGGGATGGCCGCGATCCTGCGGGCGAAGGACCCGGAAGGTCCGGGCGTGCTGCTGCGCGCCGACATGGACGGGCTTCCGCTGACCGAGGTCGAGGGTCGGGAATACGGCTCGCGGATCGAAGGGCGTATGCACGCCTGCGGCCACGACGGCCACATGTCGATGTTGCTCGGCGCGGCGACGATCCTGTCCGAGCGCCGTGACGAGCTGAAACGGGACGTCCTGTTCTGTTTCCAGCCCGGAGAGGAAGGTTACGGCGGCGGCGAGAAGATGATCCAGCAGGGAGTGCTGGATCTGATCGAGATCGGCTCCGCGTACGCGTTGCACCTGTGGAGCCCGTGCGAGGCGGGGACCGTGCACGTTCGTCCCGGACCGATGATGGCGGCGCAGGACAGCTTCGCCGCGCGCGTCATCGGCAAAGGCGGTCACGCCGCCACGCCTCACGTGACCCGCGATCCCATCGTGGCCGCGGCACACGCGGTGACGGCGTTGCAGACGATCGTCGCGCGCAACGTGGATCCGGTCGCCCCGGCGGTCGTGTCGGTCGGCCTCCTGCACGCGGGGACCGTCAGCAACATCATCCCCGACGACGCGATGCTCGAGGGCACGCTGCGCTCGTTCGATCCCGACGTGCGGGAGATGCTGAAGCGTCGGGCCGCCGAGGTGATCGAGTACGCCGCGCAGGCCAACGGTTGCCGTTCGGAGTTCGAGCTCAAGAGCGGCTACCCCGCGACGGTCAACGACCCCGCGGCGGTCGACAAGGTCCGCAGGCTGGCGGCGCCCGTCTTCGGGGAGGACAACGTGATCGAGCCGCAGCCGATGGCGCCGGCAGAAGATTTTTCCTACTTCCTCCAGGAGCGCCCCGGCGCCTTCATCCTGGTCGGCGCCGGCAACAGGGAGCGCGGCATCACCGCGCCGCACCACTCGCCGGAATTCGACATCGACGAATCGGTGCTGCCGCGCGGCTCGGAGCTGTTCGCGCGTCTGGCCCTGGATGCCGAGGGGGTCTAGAAAGAGGAGATCGTCATGGGCTGTGGCCGCGCGATACTGTGTATCCTGCTTCCGCCGTTAGCGGTGCTCGATCGGGGTTGCGGCTCGGTCCTGATCGTCGGGGTGTTGACGATCGTCGGCTGGATCCCCGGCATCATCGCCGCCCTGANNCGATCAAAAACGTGGCGATCCTCGGCGGAGGCAACCTCGGCCACGCGCTGGCCCGCGGCTGGGCCGGCTCGGGGCTACTCGAGCCCGACGCCATCCATGTGACGCGGCGCCATCCCGAACGGCTGGCGGACCTCGCCGCCGAGGGGTTTGCGGTCGGCTCGGACAACAAGAGCGCCACTGCGCAGGCGGACGTCGTGGTGATCGCCGTGCAGCCCGGCCACCTCGACGCGGTGCTCGGGGACATCTCGGGAGCGCTCGATCCGGATCGTCAGTGTGTGGTCTCGGTCGTGACCGGCGTCTCGCTGGCGCGGCTCCGTGAGTCCGTCGGTGAGGAGATCCCGCTGGTGCGCGCGATGCCGAACACCGCCGTCGAGACGCTGGACTCGATGACCTGTCTCTCCGTCGATCGACCCGAAGGCAGAGCTCAGGCCGTCGGACGCCGTCTGTTCGACGGTGTCGGGCGCACGATGATCATCGACGAGGAGATGATGATCCCGGCGACGGCGCTGTGCGCCTGCGGGATCGCCTTCTTCCTGCGCACGATCCGCGCCGCCGGCCAGGGCGGGACCGAGATCGGTTTTCACGCCGATGACGCCGTGATCCTCGCCGCGCAAACCGCGCGGGGTGCTGCGGAGCTGGTGCTTCGCGGGCTGACCCACCCGGAGGGCGAGATCGACCGGGTCACGACGCCCCGCGGCTGCACGATCGCCGGGCTCAACGAGCTCGAGCACCGGGGCTTCAGTTCGGCGATGATTCGCGGCATCCTGACGTCCAGCCGGCGGGCTCGGGAGTTGACGTAGAGGCGCCCGTCGCGAGCCGCTGGACGCGATCCGAAACGCGTCTATACTCGACCCAATGGGCCCCCTCCTCGTGCGAACCCTCCCGGCGCTTCTCCTCACGTTGTTGCTCTCGCCGCCGGCTTCGCCTTCCAGCCCACGCGACGGGCGTGCGGAGACGGCGCTTGAGCGCGTGCGGTCCGTCGCGCTGAAGATCTACTTCCACGGGATCAGCGAACAGGATGCGCAGAAGGCGATCCGCGCCGAGGACTGGCCCGAGCTGTTGACTCTGCTCGGCGATCCGGGGTTTCCCCGGCGCGACAACGTCGTCGCCTTCCTGATGCAGTTGCCGGATGCGCGAGCCGTAGAACCGCTGCTCTCCCTGATCGAACAACCGGTCGGTTCTCCCGACACGGTTTTCGAGGACGAGCGCGCGCTGCTGCTCGCCCCGGAGGCTCTCGGAAGGATCGCGGCGCACGCCGATCTCGCTACGCTGGAGCAGCTGCTGGACGCCACCGCTCCGGGGCTGCGGACCGGCCGGCTCGCCCGGGCCATCGCCGACGGTCCGTACGAGGAGTCGCTGCGCGGAGATCTGGTCGGAGCGGCCCTCTGGGGTCTCGCGCGTTCGGGACGGCCGGAGGCGCGCGAGCACCTGGGAATGCTCGGCGAGGCGGACGCGGCGACGACGATCCACGGCCTCGACGTCCGGGCGGCGGCCCGGCGGGCCCACCGCGACTTCGATCTTTTCAGCGGCGGTGAAACCTCCGCGCAGCCCGCCTCCTCGACGACCCAAGCCGCTTCGGCGGGAACCTCGACCGCGTCCGTCTCCACCGGTGGTCGCACCTTCTTCCAGGCCGTCGTCGATCCCGAGGTCACGAGCCACGACCACGGTCTGACCTATGCGAACCACGTCGACCTGCTCGACCCGATGAGCAATACGCAGCTCGATGCGGTGCTGGCGAGCGCGTCGCTGCGTGCCGCAACCTCCGATTTCGCCGGTGACGTCTCTTGCTGTGTCTCGTTCTCCCGAACCGGTAGCCTGGCCACCTTCGGCGTCAGCGACGACGGCCTGGACATCGTGGAGGATGCGGCCGAGCGCGACNNCGAACGCCAATATCCTCGGCTGTGCGTCCACACCCGGGGACACGATGATGCTCGTCCGGGCCAGCTCGAGCATCGAGCACCTCTTGTGGTGGCACGAGTACGGGCACAACGTCGGCCTGGACCACGTGGAAGACGCGGCCAACATCATGAACGCAAGTGTTTCCTCCAGCGGCAACACCGGTCTCGAGCTCTCCCAGTGTGACGCGTTTCACGACCCGCACGTCTTTGCCCGTGCCGAGTTGACCGATACGGGAGTCTGCCATGACGACGACGTGGATCTGATCGCGAGCAACGTGGACAACTGCCCCGACGATACGAACGCCGACCAGGCCGACGCGGAGACCGACGGCGCAGGCGACCTCTGCGACAACTGTCCCTCGTCGTTCAACCCGTCCCAGGAGGACAGCGACAACGACGGCATCGGCGACGCATGCGACTGCATCTCACCGCTCGAAGACCCCGACCTCGACGGGATCTGTACGGTTGCGGACAACTGTCCGAACGCCTTCAACCCGACCCAGGGCGACGACGACGGCGACGGACTCGGGGACGCCTGCGATTCATGCACCGACGTCGACGGCGACGGCTTCGGGTTGAACGGAGGTGCGGGATGCGACAATCCCGGGTCCTCCGACTGCAATGACAGCCTTGCCTCGGTCTTCCCGGGGGCGTTCGATAGCTGCGACGGACTGGACAACGACTGCAGTGGGGAAATCGACAGCGGAACCTGTGACCTGTACGAGTTCACCGGCGACGGCGTGTACGACGGTATCGAGTTGAGCTGGCTCGGCCGCTCGTTCGGATCGTGCAGCACGACCCCCGCGACGGAGTGGTGGTTCCCGGTGGACTACGACCGGAACGGATGTATCGACGGACAGGATTTGGCGATCATGGCCGTGATCTGGGGTTGTGCCGGCGCGGATCGGATTTGCCCATGAGTCGACTGCCGACGAGAACGGTGTGGGTCTTCGGTCTGACGGGGCTCGTGACCCTGTTCGCTGCCGGTTGCGGCGGCAGCAGCAGCGGCGTCGTCGCCGGAGCGATCAATTTCAGCTACGTTCCCGCGAGCGGACCGAGCCCTTCGGTGACCACCGCGTCGGGGCCGGGCTCCGACGACAGCGTCGCGGTGGTCGAAGTCCACGTCACCGATGTGACCGACGTGTTGAGCGCAAGCTTCAGCCTCGATTTCGACCCCGGCGTGGTGACGCTCGCCGATTTCGACGTGGTGGGGTCGCATCTGGGCAGCGACGGGGCCACGATCGAGCCGCTCGTGCAGCTGACGCAGCCGGGGCGCGTGACCGTCGGTGTGACCCGGTTGGCGGCGGCCGGTATCGATTTCAACGGCAGGCGGTTTCTCATCCGAATACGGTTCCAGCGGCGAACCGCCGCCGGGACGAGCGTGCTCACGTTCACGAACAACAACCTGCTCGACTCGTCCACACCGCCGCGACCGATCCCGGGCGTACAATGGTTCGGGGGGACATTTCAGGTCAACTGACCGGGGAAGCCATGGCGCTACGGTTCCAGCGGGCGACGCTCGACGAGCCGGTCGCGCAGCGACTGATCGATGCCCTCAACGCCGAGCTGGAAGAACGCTATCCCGAGGAGGGCGCCAACCACTTCCGGCTGGACGAGGACGAGGTCGTGGGGCATCGAGGAGTCTTTCTGGTGGCCTACCTGGACGATGAGCCTGTCGGTTGCGGTGCGCTGCGGCGGCTCGACGCGCGCGATGCCGAAATCAAGCGCATGTACGTTGACCCCGCGACACGCGGCTCGGGCCTCGGCCGCCGATTGCTTGAAGAGCTGGTCGAACAGGCGCGCCGGCTGGGGGCGCAACGCATCGTGCTGGAGACCGGGACGCGGCAGGTCGAGGCCCTCGGGCTGTACCGGAGCGCAGGTTTCGAGTCGATCCCGCGATTCGGCGAGTACGCGAACTCGCCGCTCAGTCTGTGTTTGGCGAAGAAGCTCTAGCGTGTGGGCTAGGACCCGGTCCGGGTCACCGGACGCCCGATCGACCCGACACCGAGGAAGATCAAGGCGGCGCCCACGAACATGAGCGGCGCCGGACGTTCGCCGAGGATCACCCAGGACAGGGTCGCCGCGATCGCCGGCTGCAAGAAAATGAAAAACGCGACGAGCGAGGAATCGACCTTACCGAGGGCCCAGTAGTTGATGACGTAGGCCGCCGCCGTCGGCAACAGGATGATGAACAACGCCAACCACCAGAATCGCGCGGACAGCCCACCGATGTTGACTTCCAGCAACGGCGGAACCCCGAGGATGCCGACCATCAACGCGCCGAACGTCAGCAGAATGGCGGTCCCCGCGAGCGCGTCGATTCGCATCATCAACCGTTTGGAAATCACCAGGAAGAACGAGAATGACGTCGCGTTGATCAGGGTCAGCAGATCCCCCGATTTGATCTCGGCTGTGACGCCCGCGGCCCACGGCCGGATCACGAGCAGGACACCCGCGAGGGCGGTCAGCAACGCGAGCACTTGGCGGGCACGGATTCGCTCCTGGCCGTAGAGCACGGCGATGACGAGCGTGCTGACAGGAATCGTGGTGTTCATCAATGCGGAGTGCGTCGGTGTCGTGCGCGACAGACCCTCGACGAAACAAACCTGATTGATCGCCACTCCGAAGAACGAGAACAGGGCGAGGAGACCCCAGACCTTGGGTTCCCTGGGAACGGTCCGACCGCTGAGCCGGCAGATCGCCCACAGCACGACGGCTGCGCCGGCGATGCGTACGAAAGCCCAGGCGCGCGGCGGCACCTCCTCGAGAACGAGTTTTGCCGCGAGGTAGTGAACGCCGAAGAAAACCTGAACGGCGATCAGCGAGAGGAGAACACCGTAGCGGGACATGGAATATCGTCGCCGTCAGTCGTCGGCGAGCGCCTCGAGGCTCTTCAGTCGGCTCCGGCCGACCGCGGCGTGGATGCTCATGTGTTGCCCTTCTTGGGCCCATCGTACCCCGGAAACGCAGGCGGACAAAAAAAGCCCGGCCGTCGAAACGACCGGGCTTGAATGCTTCTTGGGCTCTTGGGCGTGGCTCAGAAGCCGCCGCCCATGCCGCCCATGCCGCCGGCATCCGGCATCGCCGGGGCCTTGGCGTTTTCTTCCGGGATCTCGGAGACGAGCGCCTCGGTGGTGAGCATCAGGCCCGCGATCGAGGCCGCGTTCTGCAGCGCGGTGCGCACGACCTTGGTCGGGTCGATGATGCCGGCCTTGACCATGTCCTCGAACTTCTCGATCTGGGCGTTGAAGCCCGTGGTCACTTCGAGATCACGTACCTGGTTGACGATCACCGAACCCTCTTCGCCGGCGTTGTTGGCGATCTGCCGCAGCGGCTCTTCCAGGGCACGCTGGACGATGCGGATGCCAGCGGCGCGGTCTTCGATCTTCTCGGCCTTGGCCAACTTGTCCAGGTCGGCCTGGCCGCGCAGCAGCGCGACGCCGCCACCCGGGACGATGCCTTCCTCGACGGCGGCCTTCGTGGCGTGCATGGCGTCCTCGACGCGAGCCTTCTTTTCCTTCATCTCGGTCTCGGTCGCCGCGCCGACCTTGATCACGGCGACGCCGCCGACCAGCTTCGCCAGCCGCTCCTGCAGCTTCTCGCGGTCGTAGTCCGAGGTCGTCTCCTCGATCTGGTTGCGGATCTGGGTCACGCGGCCGGCGATGTCCTTGGCCTTGCCGGCGCCCTCGACGATCGTCGTGTTGTCCTTGTCGATGACGATCTTCTTGGCCCGGCCGAGGTCCTTGAGCTTGATGTTCTCGAGCTTGATGCCGAGGTCCTCGGTGATGCAGGTGCCGCCGGTCAGGATCGCGATGTCCTGCATCATCGCCTTGCGCCGGTCGCCGAAGCCCGGGGCCTTGACGGCGGCGACGTTCAGCGTGCCGCGCAGCTTGTTGACCACCAGGGTGGCCAGCGCCTCGCCCTCGATGTCCTCGGCGATGATCAGCAGCGGCTTGCCGGTCTTGGCGACCTGCTCGAGCACCGGCAGCAGGTCCTTCATCGAGGAGATCTTCTTCTCGTGGATCAGGATGTAGGCGTCCTCGAGCGAGCACTCCATGCGCTCGGCGTCGGTGACGAAGTAGGGCGACAGGTAGCCGCGATCGAACTGCATACCCTCGACGACTTCGAGGGAAGTCTCCAGGCCACGCGCCTCCTCGACGGTGATGACGCCGTCCTTACCGACCTTGTCCATCGCCTCGGAGATGATCTTGCCGATCATCGGGTCGTTGTTGGCCGAGATGGTGCCGACCTGGGCGATCGCCTTGCCGGCGACGGGCCGGGACAGCTTCTTGATCGCCTCGACGGCCGTCTCGGTGGCGGCGTCGATGCCGCGCTTGATGTCCATCGGGTTGCCGCCGGCGGTCACGGCCTT
>WVWW01000302.1:29007-37037 GCA_011773795.1 Acidobacteriota bacterium | reverse complement strand
TGCCGACGTCGGAGCTGAAAATTAAAGGACCTTTGAACACTCTGTCCGCCCGTGGACAATCCCCGCTCGCACCCGGACACAACTCAGGCACATTCTTCGCACCACGTTGGGGTCAGTTGCAGGTCCCGATGCGCTGCACACCGCAGGCGTCCGTCGTCGTCGGCCGCGGATTCCCCTGCGAGTCGGTCCCTGCGCCGCCCTCGCGCGAGCCGTCGTTGGGCGTCACCAGGTAGTACTCCGATCCCGAGCCGTGGGCGAAGGTCGTGGGGGACGATCTGATGCAAAGCCCGTCGACCGGGCTGTGGCTGTACGTCCCCGACGAGGCCAGCAGATCCAGGTCGCCGGCGTGGATCGCGTATTGTTGTCCCGGCAAGAGCCCGGCGTTGCAGGCATCGCCCCAGGTGGCCTCGATCATCCCCGGCGCGGTGAGCTCGAACACGACATCCTGCGGCACCGAGCCGGGCCACTCCGTCGGGGAGCAGACCAGCGGCCCGGCCTCCTCGGTCACGAAGAGCACGTCGTCGATGAACCAGCCGTCTTCCGTCCCCGCACCCGTGTTCAGGTCCGAACCGAAAACGAACGCGAGGTACACGGTGTTGCCCTTGTAGGGCAGCAAGTCGAACGTCGCTGTGGTCCAGCCGGAAGTTCCGTGATAAGCCGGCATGCCCTCGAGCCCGTTGCAGTTGCCGCTGGCCAGGAGGCCTCCGGGGTATCCGCCGACCGGCTCGATGACGGTGTAATTGTCGACGCCGTCCTGCATGAAGTCGATCGCGACGAGACCGCCGTCCTCACCCAGCGTGGTGTCGTAGAGATGCTCGAACGTCAGCGTGGCGGAGATCGCGTCGGCCGGGATCGTGATGCCGGTGCCACCCGCCGAATCCTTCCCGGCGTAGTACAGCCAGGCGTGATTCTTCTGCGAGTAGTACGAGCCGACGCCGCGCCCCGCGTGGTAGGTGTTCTCGTGGGACGGGTCGTAGAGGTAGACCTTCCAGTCGTCGGTGAAGCGCGGATTCCCGTTGCATCCGGACAGGTCCGGTTTGATGTCCTCGTGACTCCATTCGAGACCGGGGGACGGGTCGAAATCGTCGTCGACTTGGGTCGTGGGGATCGGCGCCGTGTAGGTGCCGATCGTGGCCGACACGGCGTCGCTGATGTCCTGGAACGGACCCGGCGCGTTGGCCGCGTTCATTTCGACGAAGTCGAAGGTCAGCGGGTCGCCGCAGGTCGCGTCGGGCTCCACGATGAACTCGGTCATCAACGGTGAGATGCCGGTCTCGCCGGGGAAGATGTCGTCGAAGTCGACGGCGCCGTTGTCGACCAAGGTGACCCCCGGCGTCGCGGTCGTCAGTCGTCCCTGGGGATTCACCGCGGTCGCGCCTCCGCCGTTGCGCAGCGTGACGTTCACGCCCCAGGTCTCGCCCGGGTCGATGTGGGCGTCCCCGTTGCCGTTGACCTCCATCGGTGCACTGGCGGAATCAAACAGCAGGATCGGGCTGACCGCCCCGAGCGAGGCTTGCCAGGCGCCGTTGCCGTAGGTCCCGGCGGTGACGATGGCTTGCGAGATGTTGTACTTGAGATCCGTGACGACCGCGCCGAGCGGTAAGCCGTCCATCCACGGCACCCAGGACAGCCCGCCGTCCGAGCTGCGGTACACGCCGATGTCGTTGCCGATGATGATCTCGGCGTCGGAGATCATCAACACGGTGTTGTGCGGTACGTTGGGAAGACCGGCACTGCGATCGGTCCAGCCGGCGCCCTCGTTCCACTCCCAGACATGTCCGGTGTTGAACCCGCCGACGACGGCAAAGGCCCGGGTCGGGTTCAAGGGGTCGGATGCCACGTCGTTGATCGAGCGACCGGGCAGACCGGCCGTGATGTCGGTCCACGTCGAGGCGCCGTCGGTCGAACGCCAGACCTTGCCGCTCGCGCTGCCCGTCAGGACGTGGTCCGGGAAGTTGCGGTTGATGCCGATGTTCTTGAGACTCCCCGAATTTCCGGTCAGGTCCGGACCCATCTGCGTCCAGTTCGAGCCGTGGTCGTCGGAGCGGTAGATGCGGTGCGTGCCGAGATAGAGGATGTTCGGGTTGAGCGGATCGAGCAGGTAGGGCGTGACCCAATTGCTGCGGTCGTTGGCGATGATGCCGTTGTCCCCGTCGCTGATGTCGAAGTAGCTGCCGAACAATCCGGTCGTCGAACGCCAGACATTGGGGTAGCCCCCCGACGGGTAGGAGGTGATGTAGGAGTAGTTCGCATCCTGCGGGTTGATGTGGCAGGTGAACCCGTCGCCGGTGACCGCCTGCAGCGACCACAGATTGTTGTTGGTGCGTGCGACCGAGCTGTTGTCCTGCGCACCGCCGCAGATTCGCTCCGGGTTCTGCGCATCGACACCGACCGCATAGAACAGGAAGGTGTTCATGTTGCCGTTCTTGTTGGTGAAGCTGCCGCCGCCGTTGATGCTCTTCCACAAACCGCCGTCGGTGCCGGTGTAGTAGGTGTCCGGCTCGGTCGGGTGCATCAGGAACACGTGCGTGTCCTGGTGCACCTTCTGCTGGGAGCCCCAACCTCCCGTCAGGTCGATGAACGTCTGGCCGCCGTTGGTCGACTTGAAGCTGCGGATCGTCCCGCGGTAAAGCGTGTCCGGATCGTCGATCTTCACGCGCAGGACCATGTTGTACCAGCACTGCCCGTCACAGGCTGCGCCGCCCGAGGTCCGCTCCTCCCAGGTGTTTCCGCCGTCGGTCGTGCGCCACAGGCTCGGCTGCCCGTTGGGAACCGAGGCGAACAACGCGTACACCGTCGCGGAGGCGCTGGGTGCGATGGCCAGCTCGCAGCGCCCCGAATTGTTGCCCGGGATCCCGTTGGCCGTCTGCTGCGTCCAGCTGACCGCGTTGTCGGTCGACTTGTAGATCCCGTCGTCGGTGGCCGCCCAGAACGTGTCCAGGACGATCGGGTCCTGCTGGATCTCGTAAACCTGCTTGGAAGCCAGTTGCACCGTCCAGTTCAGCCCGGCGTCGGTCGACTTGTAGATCCCGCCGTGAAACCCGCTGCCGTCGTTGCACTGGCGGATGCGCCCGCCGACGACCAGGTGGTCCGAGTTGCGCGGGTCCACGATCACGTTGGCAAAGCTGGCGAGGTTCTCGAGCGTGTTCGAACCGCTGCCGTTGCGTTCCTCCCAGGTGACTCCACCGTCGGTGCTGCGGTACAACCCGAGCCCGAAGTAGGACTCGCAGCTGACGACGTTGTCCCCGGTGCCGACCCAGATCACGTTGGGGTCGGCGGGGTCCAGCTCGATCGCCGCGACCGCCATCGTCCCGACATCCTCGAAGAGCTGCGTCCAAGTCAGGCCGTCGTTGTCCGACCTCCACAGGCCGCCCGCAGCGGAGCCGAAGTAGAGGATGCCCCCGGCCCAGTCCGCGGCAAGCGCCGTGGCCCTGCCCGAGACCGTGCCAAACGCCCAGCCGCCGAAGTTTGACGGCGTGGGGCCCTTGGGCGCCCAGGGGTTCAGCGTCTCGGCCATTCCTTCGGTACGAAGCGCGCTCTGCTGCTGCAACGCCGCCTTGGCCTGCGCGACCGCCTCGCGACGCAAGCGCGCTCGATCGTCCGCGTTCGAGGTCCCCGCGGTGCGCGACGAGAAGAACCACTCGTTCCGCTTCAGGATCTGCTCTTCCTCACCCAGCCGCCGCTCGAGGCTGGGCCGTTCGACGTCCCGGGTCTCGTCCGGGGTCGACTGCGCCGCAGTGATCCCCACGGCCAGGACGGCGCAAACGCCGGCGAAGACAAGGCGGGCCAAGAGCGTCCAACGTTTCATTCTAAATGCCCCTCGCGGCGGGTTCCCCCGGAGATTTGCGGATTCTGAGATCCGCTTCTTTTATATACGCCGAATTCTACTCAAAAAAGGGAACGGCGGGATCCCCGCCGCATTCCACGGCCGCCAGTTTTATGGCGCGCCCTGGCCGCCGAGCTCGAGCTCGTCGGCCACCCCCCGCAACGCGCCGAGAACGAACTCGATGTGCTCGTTCAGGTCGACACCGAGCCCCTCGGCGCCGTCGATGATGTCCTCGCGGCTGACGCTGGCCGCGAAGGCCTTGGACTTCATCTTCTTACGCACCGACTTGACCTTGACGTCGTGGAGCGAGCGGGCGGGCGTGACCAACGCGCAGGCCGTGAGGAAGCCGGAAAGCTCGTCACATGCGAACAGCGTTTTCTCGAGGAGCGACTCCCGCGCGACACCGGAGTAGTTGGCGTGTGACAGGATGGCGCGGCGAAACCACTCCGGGTAGCCCCGCTCGGCGAGGATCTCGGAGCCGCGGAACGGATGGTCCTCGGGGGTCGGCCAGCGCTCGTAGTCGAAGTCGTGCAGCAGACCGACCAGGCCCCAGGCATCCGGATCGGCGCCGTGCTTTTCAGCATAGGTGCGACAGGCCGCCTCGACGGCCAAGGCGTGTTTGATCAGACCCGGTTTCTTCGTGTACTCGTGCAGCAGTTCGAGGGCCGCATCTCGTCCGCCGGGAAGATCCGTCGCACTCTCCGTTGACCCCATCGCAACGCCTCCTGTTCGTTGATCGGCAATCTCCGTCATGTTAGCGTCTTTCTTTCTTCCTGAGCAGCACATGGATCTCGTTGACCCCGACATCGATCGGTACCTGGGCCGTTGGGCCTCGATGGACGACCCCGTCGTCGCCGAGATGGAAGCTCTGGCGGGCGAGCGCGGGTTCCCCATCGTGGGACCGCAGGTCGGCCGTTTGCTCCTCGCACTGGCGCGATCGATCGGCGCCAGGCGCATCCTCGAGCTCGGCTCGGGGTTCGGGTACAGTGCCTGGTGGTTCGCGACGGCGACGGGCCCCGAGGGGCGCGTGATCCTGACCGAGGGGTCCTCGGACAACGCCGTGCGAGCGCGTGATTTCCTGGACCGCGCCGGTCTGGGCGAGCGCGTCGAGATCCGCGTCGGGGACGCGCTCGAGCTCGCGCTGGAATACCACGGGCCGTTCGACATCGTCTTCAACGACATCGACAAACAGGACTACCCGCGCGCGTTGCCCGTCGCTCTCGAGCGGTTGCGACCCGGCGGCCTGTTCATCACGGACAACATGCTCTGGCAAGGCCGCGTGCTGGACGAGGACGGGGCCGACGAAGCGACGCGCGGGGTCCTCGACCTCACTCGAGCGCTGTACGCCGAACCCGACCTGGACACGACGATCCTTCCGATCCGCGACGGCGTTTCGGTTTCCGTTCTGCGAGGTTGAGCCGCATGGGTGCCGCGACAGAGCGTCCGTTCGTCTTCATCAACATGGCGATGACCGTCGACGGCAAGATCACCTCCGCCAAGCGCGAGTACCCACGCTTCTCCTCGCCTCACGATCGGATCCGCATGGATCGGCTGCGCGCCTCGGCGGACGCGTTGATGGTCGCCGCGGGAACGGTCCGTGCGGACAACCCCACGTTTCACGTGCGCACGAAAGAGGTGCGCGAAGAGACGGAGAACCCTGTGCTGCATCGCGTCGTGGTCAGCGCGAGCGGCGAGATCCCGGTCGACAGCCGCTTCTTCGATGCGTCTCACGGTGGGGACAGCATCCTCGTCACCACACAAGCGCTGCCCGACCCCAAGCTCGCCTCCTTTGAAGGTCGTGCCGAGGTCTGGCGCTTCGGTCGTAGGAACGTCGATCTCCGTGCGACACTGGGTGCGCTGCGCGAGCGAGGCGTGCGCCGGCTGCTGGTCGAGGGAGGCGGCGAGTTGAACTGGAGCTTGCTCCGGCTGGATCTTGCCGACGAGCTTTACGTCACGATCGCCCCCGCCCTTCTGGGTGGAAGCGACGCGCCGACGCTACTGGGCGGCGTGGGCTGGCCGATGAAGGAGCAACGCCGCTTGCGGCTGCTCGAGCTGGAGCGCGAGGGCGACGAGCTCTACGGCCGCTACGCGATCGAGACCTGAGCCGGATGGCGAAGAGGACCCCACGCCAGAAGGGCGATCCGCGCATGCCGGGCGAATCCGTCGAACAGAAGAAGGCGCGCGCGAAGAGGCTGATCCGAGGACTTCGCAAGCTCTACGCCGATGCCGACTGTGCGCTGCAACATCGCAGTGCGCTCGAGCTCCTCGTCGCGACCATCCTTTCGGCGCAGTGCACCGACGAACGGGTCAACCAAGTGACACCGAAGCTGTTCGCCAAGTACGAGGATGCGCACGCGTACGCCGATGCCGATCCCGACGAGCTGGAAGAGCTGATCCGCACGACCGGCTTCTTTCGCAACAAAGCACGCTCGATCCTGGGCCTCGGACGCGCCCTGGTCGAGGATCATGCGGGCGAGGTGCCTCGTGAGATGGAGGATCTGGTGCGCTTGCCCGGCGTGGGTCGCAAGACGGCCAACGTGCTGCGCGGCACCTGGTTCGGGCTGCCCGGGATCACCGTCGACACGCACGTCAAGCGACTCGCCGGCCGCATGGGCCTGACCGGGGAGACCGACCCGGTCAAGATCGAGTTCGCCCTGCAGAAAGTATTCCCTGAAAAGGATTGGACTTTCACGTCGCACGCCTTGATTTGGCACGGCCGGCGCGTGTGTAACGCGCGGCGGCCCGAGTGCGACCGTTGCGCGCTGCGTCCCGACTGCCCGTTCCCCGACGGGTAGCGCCAAAACGCGATTTGCGCAAGTGGGCAGAACTTCGACGCGGCGGTATATTGCCGGATGGCGCGACGGGCCGCGAGGACATCGTGACGACCCCACAACGTTTTCAGACCATCGACGGCGAGGAGCTTTACCGCAGGCTTGCCACAGGCGAGTCGGTCGTGGTCCTCGACGTGCGCACGGAGACGGAGTTCCAGGATCGTCACATCCCCGGCTCGACTCTGGTCCCGCTCCACGAATTGGAAGGCCGTCTCAACGAGCTGCCGAATGGCGGCACCCCGATCGCCCTGGTCTGCCGACATGGCCAGCGCGGTGCCGCCGCATGCCGGTTTCTGGCCGAGCACGGATTCACCCCGCTGATGAATCTCGAGGGCGGGATCGAAGCCTGGCCCGGGCCGCTGACCGCTGGCTCACTGAACGGGGATCACCAGCACGGGATCGCGCCTTCTTCGTTCCTACTCGAGAGCTTCGACCTGTTGCCGCGCGGCCTGACGCTGGATATCGCGATGGGCGAGGGGCGCAACGCGATCTACCTCGCGACGCGCGGGTTCGACGTCGACGGCGTCGACGCGGACCCGGAAGCCGTGTCGCGTGCGCGCGCGGCGGCTCGCAAGCTTGGCGTTCCGATCCGCGCCGTCGTCGGGAACCTCCAAGACGGCACCTATATCCTGCCGATCGAGACGTACGACGTCATTGTTTGCTTCAACTACCTTCACCGACCGTTGTTCCAGGACATCCGCTCGGGTCTCGTTCCCGGCGGCGTCGTCGTGTACCAGACGTTCACCCATGAGCAACCCCGCTTCGGGCGCCCTAACAATCCCGATCACCTGCTGGAGCCCGGAGAGCTCAAGCAGGCCTTCGCGGGTTACGAGATCCTCCGTTACCGCGAGAGAATCGGACCGGCGCGACGCAGCGGCAAGATGCGCGCCATCGCCGGCATCGTCGCCCGCAAGCCGGCCTAGCGTGATCGATCTCGCTCCGGTCTTCCCGCTTCCCAATGCGGTGTTGTTCCCGGACACGGTTCTCCCGCTTCACATCTTCGAACCGCGTTACCGCCAGATGATCCGCGACGCGTCCGGCGGTGACGGCCATGTCGCCATCGCCCTGCTCGAACCCGGCTTCGAAGACGACTACGACGGATCACCGGCGTTTCACCGCGTCGGGACACTCGGTCGGATCGAGAACCTCGAGAGCCTGTCCGACGGTCGTTTCAACCTACATCTGATCGGTTTGCGCCGCGTCGAGTTCGAGGAGATCCCCGCCCCGACGCCGTACCGGGTGGCGCGACTGATCGCACGCAACGAGACCGGGGTGTCCGATGGCGACCCGGAGATCGTACGCGCCAAGCTCGACCTGCTCGCGTCGCACGCATTCCTCGTGCAACAGGTGGCCGGTGAGACGGCTTCCAGCCT
>WVWW01000302.1:0-28985 GCA_011773795.1 Acidobacteriota bacterium | reverse complement strand
TGCGGCAGGCCTTGCTGGAGATCGACGACCTCCGCGAGCGCCAGCGCACGGCCCAGAAGATGGTCAACGACGTTCTACAGCGCGTGATGGCCTTGAGGACGGGCACCACGGTGGACGAACAGCTTAACTGAGCGTCACCCACCTATTTGATGCATCGTCCTGCTCTGCGGCCGGACGTGCCGTTGTTCCAGGATCTGCAGGGCTCCGCCCTGCCCCTTGCGCTCGACGGTGTCGCGTATCCGCCGCAGCAGCTCCTCCTCGCCGGCCCCGTTTCGAAGCGGCGTCTTGAGGTCGCACTCGACATCGTCGTAGAGACAAGCGCGGAGGATGCCGTCGCAGGTCAGCCTCAAGCGGGAGCAGCTGGAGCAGAAGGGGTCGCTGATCGAGTCGATGAAACCGATGCGCCCGCGACCGTCGGTGAAGCGCCAGCGCGTCGCGGGCGCGTGCGGGTCCCCGTCCGGGTCCGGCTCGATCGGCCAGCGGCGCGAGATCCTGCGACGCAGCTCGTCGCCGCGCACGACGCGCTCGGGACGCCAGCTGCCGTCGTTCTCGAGCGGCATGTACTCGATCAGTCGAAGCTCCCAGCCCCGCTCGCGCGAGTGTTCGACCAGGGTCTCCAGCTCGTCTTCGTTCTCGCCGCGCAGGAGGACCGCATTGACCTTGACCGGGGACAAGCCGAATCGAACCGCCGCGTCCAGGCCGGCGAGGACGTCGTCGAGACGATCGCGACGGGTGATGCGGCGAAAGCGCTCGTGATCGAGCGTGTCGAGGCTCACGTTGACCCGGCTCAGGCCCGCTGCGGCGAGATCCGCGGCGAAACGTCCGAGGAGGATCCCGTTGGTGGTCAGCGAGAAATCCTCGATGCCGTCGATCCCACGCAGCATCCCGATCAACAGCGGCAGATCGCGACGCACCAGCGGTTCGCCCCCCGTGACCCGCAGCTTGCGGATCCCCTGCCTCGCGAAGAGGCGAACGAGCTGGGCGATCTCCTCGTAGTGCAGTAGATGTTCGTGGGGGTACCAGACCGGCTCCACCGGCATGCAGTAAGAGCAACGCAGGTTGCAGCGATCGGTCACCGAGATCCGAAGATCGTCGTGGACGCGCCCGAACCGATCGACCAGCCCCATCCAAACCTCCCTCGCTATTATATGAACGGACCTGGTTTTCCCGTCCACGCGCATCTTTTGGGGCGGTTCGAATACAACGGGCACCGATGTGTTCCACCTGCGGGCGTCGGTTAACATGACGATCGGTTTACGGGCGGACGCATGACATCGATCGAACAGACCGCCCGATTGGGGGCACCGCAGTCGGGCACCGCGCCGCGGTTGACGCAATCTCTGCCGCAAGGCCGGTTCGCTTTGTTGTGGGCGCTGGTCTGGGCGACGGCGGGGTTCGCCGTGGCCATCGGCATCACGGTGGGGACGGGATCGGACTTCTTCCCGGCGTTCCGGCTGAGCCTGTTGTTCGCGGAGGTCGTCGGGTTCGCCTCGCTGATCTCTGCGCGCGTCGTGTTCCCGCGGCTGGCCAACTTGCCCTACCTGCTGTTCCTTCCTTTACAGGTCCTGACACTCCTCTCGGTGACCGTGTTCGGGTCGATCGCCGTGGCGATTACGCAGCCGCTGTTCGTCGCCGCGCGGGCCACGACGTCGATCCTGATCATCGTGATCAACGCGACGCTCGCCGTGATCGCCGGGATCGGACTGCACACGTACGACTCGATGCGGAGACAGATCGAAGACCAGTACCGCCAGTTGAGAGAGAAGGAGGTCATGGAGCGCCAGCTGCGCACCGCGAGAGAGGTGCAGCAGCAACTGTTGCCGCGTGAGACACCGCGGTTGGAGGATCTCGAGCTTCACGGCCGCGTCGTTCCGGCACGCGACGTCGGCGGAGACTACTTCGACTTCCTTCCCGTCTCACCGGGTCGCGTCGGCGTCGTGGTCGCCGACGTCTCCGGAAAGGGCGTGCCCGCGGCGTTGCTGGTGGCTGGTATCCAGGCTTCGGTTCGAGCGTTGAGTGGTGCCGAGACGAGCCCCGCCGACCTGCAGACACGNNNGCTGGGCTTCTACGAGACGGCGAGCAAGACGTTTTGCTACAGCAACGCCGGCCATCACCCGCCGTTGCGCGTCCGTGGCGGACAGGCCGAGCCACTCGAGTCCGTCTCCGGTTTCCCGATCGGCATGTTCGACGCCACGGCGTACGACGTGAACCACGTCCGGCTGGAACCGGGCGATCTCCTGGCGATGTACACCGACGGTCTCGTCGAGACGCCCAACCGGGACGAGGAGGAGTTCGGCGAGGATCGGCTGTGCCGCCTGCTGTGCGAACACGGCGGGTCGCCGCTGGAGAGGATTAGTGCTGCGGTTCTCGGGGAGCTGGCCGAGTGGAGGGGCGATCTCGACGCGCACGACGATGCGACGCTGGTTCTGGTGAGGGCACGATGAAGCGCCCGGTACGTTCGACGGTTCTGCAGGCGTTGATCTGGCTTGCCGGCAACTCGATCGCCGGAGCCGTCATCGGGCTCGCGGTCGGGTTCTTCAACACCGGGGTGATCGAGCAGCCGACGATCGTGATCTCCGTCCTGTTCGGGAACGTCGTCGGTTTCACCGCGTTCTTCTCCGCGTCGGTCCTCTTTCCCAGGCTGCGCCTGCTGGCCCGTCCGATTCGCGTCCTGCTGCTCGGGTTCACGCTGCTGACCGGGGCGGTCAGCGGCAGCGTCGCCGTGCTGTACGCCTACCCGCTGTTCGTCGTTCGCGACTTCTCTCAGATCGCGGCGATCGTCGCGATCAACGGCGTGCTGTCCGTGATCGTCGGCGCGATCGTCTTCGTCTACGAGAACATGCGCTTCAAGCTCGAGGCTTCGTTGCGCGAGGTGCAGGAGGTTCGTTTGGCCGAGGCGCATCTTCGCGAGGCCGCGGCGCGGGCCGAGCTTGCCGCGCTCCAGGCGCAGATCAACCCGCACTTCTTCTTCAACACGTTGAACACGATCGCGTCGCTTCTCGAGGACGATCCCGAAACGGCCGAAGACGTCCTGCACCGGCTGGCGGGGCTGTTCCGCTACGCGTTCAAGGCCTCGGACGCGGAGCCCGTTCCGCTGCGGGAGGAGCTCGAGTTCACCCGGAATTACCTCGCGATCGAGCGCGCGCGGTTCGGAGACCGGCTGTCCGTCGAGTGGGATATCGATCCGGAGTCGACGGAAGTCGCCGTACCCGGCCTGTTGCTCCAGCCGCTGGTGGAGAACGCCGTCGCCCACGGCATCGCGCCGCGGGTCGAAGGCGGACATCTGCGTATCTCCACCCGCCTCGTGGATCGCACGTTGCACCTCGACGTCGTCGATGACGGCGTCGGGATCGACCGGCGGCAGGAGGAGTTCGTGCGTGACGGCCACGGACTCGGAAACGTCCAGCGTAGGTTGGACTCGGTCTACGGCGGCCGCGGCTCGCTGTCGCTACTCAACCATCCTGAAAGGAACGGAACCGTGGCAAGGTTGCTGCTGCCTGCGGATCGGATCGCGGGGGGCTGAAGGGGGAACCATGACTTGGCGTTGTGTCGTGGTCGACGACGAACAACCGGCTCGCGAGCGGCTCAAGCGATTGCTCGGCGCTCACGACGACTTCGAGGTCGCCGGGGAGGCTGCGGACCCGGCCGCCGCGATCGAGACGATCGACTCGCTGCGTCCGGACCTCTGTTTTCTCGACGTGCGGATGCCCGGGGGCGACGGGTTCGACGTGGTGCGCGGCGTCAAGCACCTCCCGCGCGTCGTCTTCACGACGGCCTACGACGAGTACGCCGTCAAGGCTTTCGACGTCAACTCCATCGACTACCTGCTCAAGCCGTTCACGAAGAAGCGGTTCGCCGAGGCGCTCGATCGCGTCCGCCGCGCGTTCGCGTCCGCCGAGCCCGGCGACGAAAAGCTGCTGCAGGCGATCGAGGAGCTCAAGGGCCGTGTCGGCGACGGGGAGCCGCGGCCTGCGACTCCGGTCGGCGCCGGCCCGCCGGCCCGGCTCACCGCCAAGCGCGGGTCCAAGATCCTGGTGCTCTCGCCGGCCGAGATCCTCTGGTTCGAGGCGGACGAGACCCTGGTCTTTGCGCGAGCGGGTTCGGGTCGGTTCCTGGTCGAGCGAACACTGGCCGACCTGGAGACCTTGATGGGACCGACGTTCTTCCGCGCCCACCGCCGTTACCTCGTCAACCTCGCCTTTATCCGGGAAATCCTCCCCGGCGACGCGGGGACGTACGAGGTCGTGATGAAGAACGAGGAGAGGAGCCGCGTGCCGTTGTCGCGGCGGCAAGCGAGAAAACTCAAGGAATTGATCCCCTGGTGATCCGCCGGGACGGACGGAACAACCGCTCGCCGGGCCGGCGGGACCGCCCGTTACGGATTCGATGGCCGGCGCGCGGATGGCCGACGAGAATCATTCTTAGGAGTGTGAGATGAAGTTCGGACAGGCGATCGTGGCGCTGTTCGGCGCGCTGATCCTGGGCGCGATCGCGGCCCCCCCTGCGCCCGCCAAGAGCAAGCAGTCCGGCCCCTTCTGCGCGGCCGACGAGGCCTGGTTGGTGCGCTCCGGTGCAACGGAGACCGGAGATCGGTACGTGCTCGCCGCGGGCGGCATCTCGATGGACGGGGTGCACGACGGCGACCTGTTCGGCTGGTCGCCGAAGATCTCCATCGGCGGCGAGGTCGACGGCGACGTCTTCGCCGGAGCCAACTCGATCGACATCACCGGGACCGTGCGCGACTCGACGCGGCTGTTCGCACAGACCGTGGACATCAGCGGCACGATCGAGGGCGACCTGCTGATCTTCGCCGCCGCGCTGACGATCAAGGACGGCGCACACATCAGCGGGGACATCTTCGGCTCCGCGGCACACTTCACGCACCTGGGTCGTGTCGACGGCACCGTCCGCCTGACGACCGGCGAGAGCCGCATCGAGGGCCTCGTCGGAGAGGACCTGCGGCTCAAGGCCGATACGATCAACTTCAACGAGGGCGCGAGGATCGAGGGCGACCTGGTCTACAGGTCCCGGACCGAGCTGCCCGTCGAGATCGCCGACTACGTCGGCGGTGAGGTGATCCACGAGAAGGTCGAGGACGACGAAGTTGTGGAAGACCGGGGCTTCACCCTCGGCACGTTCCTCGGCTGGCTCTACTGGCCCGTCGCCGCCTTCGTCCTCGGCTCGATCCTGCTGGCGCTGTGCGGCAAGCACAAAGGGCTGCCGGTCCAGCGCATGAACGAAGAGGGCTGGATCGGCCTTGCGGTCGGCGTGCTGGCACTTCCCGTGCTGGCGGTCGCCTCGGTGTTCGCCGTGATTCTGGTGATCACCATACCGCTGGGCATCATCGGCCTGTTCCTGCTGGCGATCCTGGTGTTCGTCGGGAAGATCCCGACCGCGGTCTGGCTGGGGAACCGTGTGCTCGGGATGGGCCGCGAGTCCGAACCGTCGCCGTACCTGTCCCTCGCTCTCGGCCTCGTTGCGATCTACCTGCTCAAGCTGATCCCCTACGCCGGAACGCTGATCTGGTACGCCGCGACCTCCGCGGGGATCGGCGCGATGATCCTCGCCATCGTGGCGCTGCGACGAAACGGCGGAGAAACCACCGCGGACGCCTGAAGGGCCTGATCCGGCCGCTATAATCCGCGGATGCAAAAAGCCTACAAGAACCTCGAGTTCCTCAACAGCCGTGATGCGCGCTCGCTTCGCATCCTGTCCGAGTACATCGAGCCGCAGGCCCGCTTCCGACGCTACAACGTCAGGGACACCGTCGTGTTCTTCGGTTCGGCGCGGGCGATCCCGGGTGACGAGGCCCGTGAGCGTCTCGCGGCGGCGGAGAAGGAAGGCGATTCGAAGAAGATCAAGCTGGCGCGCGGTCAGTTGGATCTGTCGCGTTACTACGATGACGCAAGAACGCTGGCGCGGATGATGACCGAATGGTCCAAAGGGCTCGAGTCCCCGGGTAAAAGGTTCATCGTGACCTCCGGCGGTGGACCGGGGATCATGGAGGCCGCCAACCGGGGTGCCTCCGAAGCGGCCGGGATCTCCATCGGTCTCGGCATCAGCCTGCCGATGGAGGCGACCATCAACGGTTACATCACGCGCGAGCTGGCCTTCGAGTTCCACTACTTCTTCATGCGCAAGTTCTGGTTCGTCTACCTGGCCAAGGCGCTGGTCGTCTTCCCCGGCGGCTTCGGCACGCTGGACGAGCTGTTCGAGCTGTTGACCCTGGTCCAGACGCGGAAATCGCAAAAGAAGCTACCGATCGTCTTG
This sequence comes from Acidobacteriota bacterium, assembly GCA_011773795.1. Classification (GTDB taxonomy): domain Bacteria; phylum Acidobacteriota; class Polarisedimenticolia; order Polarisedimenticolales; family Polarisedimenticolaceae; genus WVWW01. The sequence continues at coordinate 22,715 of WVWW01000302.1, read as the reverse complement.
TACGGTGAGCGTTTCTGGGACGACGTGCTCAACCTCGACGCGCTGGAACGCTGGGGCACGATCTCGGAAGGCGATCAGGACTTGTTTCATGTCTCGTCGACGCCGCAAGAGGCCTTCGAGTATTTAAGGGGCGAGCTGGTGCGCTACCACCTCGACCCCGGAGAGGACTCGGCCCCTTGACCCGTTCCATGCGCCGCTTGCTGCGGCCGTTGTTGGTCGTCGCCGGCCTCGTCGCGGTCGTCTGGACGGTGTATTCGCTCGACCCGCGCCGCGTCTGGTCCGTGGCCATCGGCGCGGACCCTTTCTGGCTGGCGCTCTCGGCGATCCCGATCCTGCTGCGCTTCGGGATCTGGGGCATCAAGTGGACGAACATGCTGGCGCGCTACAGGCGCGTGCCGCTGGCAACCGCGACGCGTTACATCGCCGCGGGCTCGTTCGTCAACCTGACGACACCCACCGCAAAAATCGCGGGTGGGTTGGTACGCGCGCTGCTGCTGCAGCGACAACGCGGCTGGAACCTGCCGCTCGCCTACGGCTGGGCGCTGGCCGACCAGGTGACCAACATGCTCGGGCACGCGTTGCTCTTCGGCGTCGGTTTGCTGGCCTTCTCGATGCACCCCGCGGCGGCATCCTGGAAGCCGGTATTCGCAACGGTCGGCGCGGGGACCCTGGCGCTGCTCGCGATCGGTTTCCTCGTCCGGCATCCCGTCTGGGCCTGGGTTCGGGATCCTGCTCGAACCGAGACGCTGGGACGGTGGGTCCCGCGGCGCTTCGCCGGTGCCGACGGTGTACCGCCCGATCTGCTGGATCGGGTGTTCGGTCCCCTGCTGCGCGACAGCTCCTCGCCGCGGGCGTTCGTCCCCGACATCCTGCTGGGCGCGCTGGCCTTCTCCACCTTGCCGGTCGCCAACGCGCTCGTGTTGCGTGCGCTCGGCGTCAATGCCCCGCTCCTGGTGATCACGGTGGTTGTCGTGCTGGGCTACCTCGCCGGCAACCTGCTCGGCGCCTGGGGCGGCATCGGCGTGACCGAGGCGGCACTGGCGACCCTGGGCACCCATTTCGGCGTCCCGGCGGAAGCCGCCGCCGCCGGGGCGCTGCTCCATCGCGCCGTGTTCTACACGGTCGTGCTGACCTGCGGTGGCTGGTCCCTGTGGGCCGAGCGTCAGGTGATCCCGGAGGAGCTCTCGGGGGCCCCGGCCGGTTCTTCTCCGACCAGGACCAGCAGTCCGGTGTAAGTGAACAGCCGGTTCTCGCCGTTCAGCGGCCCGATCTCGGCGTTGCAGAAGAATCCGAGGATCGGTACGTCGGGCAAAGCGCGCTCGATCTCGGCGGCATCGATCCCGTTTTCCCGGTACAACCTGTGGCCACGCGCCAGGCAGTTGAAATAAAGCCCGAAACGATAATCCTGCCCGGAGTTCGTTCGGATCCGCTCGAGCGTCTCGACGAGGTCGCGCTTCGCCGTATCGCGATCGCGCAGGGCGAACACGACCTGCTGGCCCTCGTCCACGCGATCGGAGATGGCGACGACACCCGTGTCCGGGTCGGCGGCGACGATGTTCCGGATGAGGTAGTCGTCGTCCGCGGCTCCGGCGGGCACCATGCCGACGAACAGGTAGTGGATTGCCGTGGCCAGGTCCTCGAGCAGGTCATCCGGGGCGTGCTCGCGCAGCACCTCGAACGCCGGGCGGCCGTCGAGCTCCAGGATCAGGTTCTCGTGAGTGTTGGTCGCTCGCATCGGTTCGGTCAGCGGAGCACAGCCATGAGTCACGCTCACCGCGTGGCAGAAGCGCCCCCCCAGCCGGAGGCCGGAGACCCCCGCTTCCGCCGACTCGGTCCCGCAAAATTGCAGCGTCGCGCCGTTGGTTTGCGCCGAGGCCGCGCCGCCGACCACGGGGGTTCCGGGGAGCACCGCATCGAGACCGCTCAGGAGCCGATCGGGTCGGACGTGGTAGGGGTCCGGCCAGACGACCAGCAGATCGCGGCTGTCCCGCGAGCCGTGCATCCTCTGCCCGAGCCGGGTCGCGGCGGTCAGGCCGTGATCCCCGGTATCGCGAAACAGGAACGGGGTCGCGCGAAGATCGTCGGAGTGGACGGCGAGCAGGCCGAGGGCCGGCCCCTCCTCGTACTCCCGGCCGCAGGCCAGGATGCCGGCCGCCGAGCAGCCGACGACGTACGGCGTGCCCAGCAGCTCGGTCAACGATTCCTGCAACGACTCGAGGTAGGACGCGTGTTCGTCGGTCACGAAGGCGACGCACCAGTCCGGCCGCCTGTCCCCCAGGCGCTCCAGGACTTGCCGGGCCGCCTCGAGGGCGGCTCGTGCGGTGTTTTGATGCGTGGATACGCCGACAGCTGCGTGGATCATGGATGTCCCGTGTTTTCCGGTTTGTCAGGCGTCGCCTGGTCCGGTGGCACGGACCGTGGCTGCAATCTGGCCGACCCGTACGTAACGTGTTGAAATAGAGCAGAGAAGCACTATTTTGGCAAAGGCAGGCCGGGAGACTTCCGATTTGATTCGAACCGGGGCGGTTTTCACACTCGCAGGGGTGCTTCTGACGGCGGGTCTCGNNGGCGGGTCTCGGAGTTCCCGTCGGCGCGCAGGACGCCGAATCCTTCCCCGTCTACGAGTCGATCAAGCCCAACATCGAGTTCTGGGAGCGTGTCTTCGGCGAGTGGCGGATGGATCAGGTCGTCGTCCACGACCGCCGCTACCCCAACGTCGTCTACGACGTGGTGGCCATCCCGGGCGAGATCAAGCAGACGCTCTCGCGACGGCAAGCCGACTTCATCGACGACCTGACCGACCACTGGGCCGACAAACTCAAGGCCCTGGAGCGCAAGGTCCATTCGGGCAAGGATCTCACGGACGACGAGAAGGCATGGGCTCTCGAGCTCACCACCAACGGCGCGACGGACGCGATCAGAGAAGCCGACGACTACGTGCGGACCCAGCGCGGCCTGCGCGAGCGCTTCCTCCGTGGGCTCGAGATCAGCTACCGCTACGACGGGAAGATTCGCGACATCTTCCGCGGTTACGGCCTGCCCGAGGATCTCGCGATCCTGCCGCACGTCGAGTCCTCGTTCCAGTACGCGGCACGCTCCTCGGCCGGCGCGGTCGGGGCGTGGCAGTTCACGCGCGGGACGGGGCGACTGTACATGCCGATCACGCCCGCCTTCGATGCGCGCCTCGACCCGCTCGCCGCCGCCGATGCAGCCGCTCGGTACCTGCGCGATGCGTACAAGAGACTCAACAGCTGGCCGCTGGCCTTGACCGGTTACAACCACGGCGTCGCGGGGATGGCGAGCGCCCAAGAGAAGTACGGCGACTACGAGCAGGTGTTTCTGAACTACGACGGCCGTCGCTTCGGCTTCGCCTCGAAGAATTTCTACGCCGAGTTCCTCGCCGCCCGTAACCTGGTGGCCGAGGCCGATGCGCGTTTTGCCGCTGAGCTCATACCCGAGCCGCCGCACGACCTGGACGCCACGGTGCTCGAAGGTCGCACGACCCCCGGCCGGTTGGCCGGCGCGTTCGGCGTCGCGCTTGCCGATCTCGTCGGGATCAACCCGGCGTGGAGCCGGCGCGCGGTCCGTGAGGGCCTGGCGTTGCCCAAGGGCGTCACCGTCTGGCTCCCCCGTGGCACGCATGCGAAGCTCGCCGAGTCGGGCGTCACACCCGACTACACCCTCGCCGGCTGGATCGACGAAGGCGGATCCTACGTCGTTCAACCCGGGGATTCCCTGTCCGTGATCGCCGAGACCTACGGCGTGAGCGTGCGGCTGCTGCGCGAGCTCAACGGGATGAGCGGCCGGCAGAGTCTGATTCGCGTCGGCCAGCGGCTGAACCTCGGCGATACCGACAGTTCCGGCGTGCACGTCGTCCGTCGCGGTGAATCGCTGTCGACGATTGCGCGCAAGTACCGCATGCCGATCAGTGCATTGCGTCGGCTGAACGGGATGGCGCCCAACGAGAGCCTGATCGTCGCGGGACAGAGGCTGCGTGTCTCCGGCGAGTTCACGCGTGCGACCGAGCAGGTTCACGTGGTGCGCCGCGGCGACACGCTCGATCGCATCGCCCGCACTTACCGCGTCCGGCTGACCGCGCTGCTCGTGCACAACGGGCTGTCCAAGGAATCGGTGATCCGCCCGGGTCAGAAGATACGCATCCCGAGCTAGGTCGAGCCTCTTCTCGAAACGCGGGATCGTCCAAGGGGCCCCGAGTGTCTCGAGCACGGCGAGCGCTTCCGACCGGGTTACACGATACCGCCCCGGTCCGCAGAGCCCGGCGCACCATTCGGCGTATGATTCCCCGCTACTCCCGAGGAGGTCCGGATGGCAGCACTGGGATTCAGCCACCACCCGCGTGGTCTGGCCACCCTGTTCCTGGTCGAGATGTGGGAGCGCTTCAGCTACTACGGCATGCGCGCCCTGTTGACGCTCTACCTGACCAAGCAGCTGCTGTTCACCGACGACATGGCCTACGGCATCTACGGCGCCTACACGTCGATGGTCTACCTCACGCCGATCTTCGGCGGGATGCTGGCCGATCGATTGATCGGCTTCCGCAAGGCGGTAACCTGGGGCGCCCTGCTGATGGCCGCCGGCCACTTCGCGATGGCCTTCGAGAGCACGCTGCACCTGGCGCTGGGGCTGCTGATCGTCGGCAACGGCTTCTTCAAGCCCAACATGTCCACGATCGTCGGCAGGCTCTACGAGGAGGGGGATCCGCGTCGCGACGGCGGGTACACGATCTTCTACATGGGGGTCAACGTCGGCGCGTTTCTCGCTCCGCTGCTCTGCGGCTACGTCGGCGAGACCTACGGCTGGCACTACGGCTTCGGGATCGCCGGCGTCGGCATGCTGGTCGGGCTGCTCAACTTCACCATCCGCCAGCGGGTGCTCGAGGGACGGGCGGAGCCGCCGGACCCGGAACGGCTGGCGCGGCCGCTGGTTGCCGGCTTGAACCGGGAGTGGGCCGTCTACATCGGCTCCATCGTGCCGATCGCGTTCGCCACCTGGCTGGTCTCGCGGTTCAACGTCGTGCAGTCGCTGTTGACCACGGTCAGCATCGCCGTGATCGTGGGGCTGGTCCTCTTCATGGTCGCCCGGCTGGACTCCGTGGCGCGCAGCCGGCTGGCCGTGGCGATGCTGCTGTGCCTCTTCGGGGTCTCGTTTTGGTCGCTCTTCGAGCAGGCCGGCAGCTCGATCAACCTGTTCACCGATCGCAACGTCGACCGCGACCTGTTCGGCTGGACGATCCCGACCACCTGGTTCCAGTCGGTCAACCCGCTGTTCATCATCGTCTTCGCCCCGGTCTTCTCCTGGCTCTGGACCTGGCTGGCTGCGCGCAAGCTGGAACCCAGCACACCGTTGAAGTTCTCGCTGGGCATCTTTCAGTTGGGGTTAGGCTTTCTCGCGCTCTTCCTGGCCACGCGACTGGCGGCGGACGGCTCGGTCCACTTCGCTTGGTTGCTGCTCGGCTACCTGTTGCATACGACGGGAGAGCTGTGTGTCTCGCCCGTGGGGCTCTCGTCGATCTCGAAGCTCTCGCCGGCCAAGATCCTGGGTTTGATGATGGGCGTCTGGTACCTGGCCTTTGCCTACGCCCAGATCCTGGCCACGGTCATCGCAAGGATGACGAGCATCTCGACCGGCGAGGTCGGGGAAGCGGTCTCGAAAGCGGAGTCGGTGGGCGTCTACGGCAGCGTCTTCGGGCAGGTCGGCCTGCTGATCTGCGGCGTGAGCCTGTTCATGTTCCTGCTGGTGCCGTTCCTCAAGCGAGGCATGAAGGGTATTCACTGATGTACCCTTCCGCTCGATGACGCGTCGATCTCTCGTCCTCACGGGGTGGGCCGTGTCGCTGGTCGTCGGACTGGTCGGCTGTCCCAAGTCACGTTTGAGCAACATGCCCGGGCGAGAAGATCCGCTCACCCGCGGGTTGGCGCTCTACGAAGAGAACTGTGCGCGGTGTCACGGGGATCGGGGGCTCGGCGATGGACCCGAGGCCCCCTTCCTCTATCCGATGCCGCGCAATTTCTCGGTCGGGAACTTTCGTCTGACCTCCAACACTCGAGGGTTTCCCGACGAGGAGGACATGCTCCGCGCCATCCGGGACGGTCTCCCGGGCTCCGCCATGCCCCCTTGGCACCACCTTCCGGCGGAGGATCTTCAGGCATTGGTGGCCGCCGTCAAGCACCTGGCGATCGAGGGAAAGACCCGGAACCTGATGGAAGCGGCGGAGGAGCGTGGCGCTCCCATGACGGTGGCCGCGGCGACGCAGCTCGCCCGTGACTGGTTTGCTCCGGGGCCTCCGGTCGACCTCCCCGCGGCCGTGCCCGAAACCCCGAGCACTGTCGCTCGCGGCCGGCAGCTGTACGAGGAGCTGTGCGTGTCGTGCCATGCGCTGGAGGGTGGTGTGAGCCCCAAGCGCGACATGCAGGACGACACGGGCGCCTACATCTACCCGCGGAATTTCAAGTCGGGGTTGCTCTTACGAGGAAACAGCGAAGAAGCGTTGGCGCTCACGATCCTGCGCGGGTTGCCGGGCACTCCGATGCCGGCCTACGAGCTGCCGGCCGACGACGTTTGGGCGCTGGTCCACTTCGTCCGCGCGCTGCCCGAGGGTGCGAAACAGGATGAGGTTGCGGCTCCACCGGAAGCAACGAGGATCGCGCTGACCGGCGTGGCCGACCCGGGCGTGTGGACCGACGAGGCCGTCGAGGTCGGCTACCGCGGGACGGCACCGGTCGCCGCGGCGCACATCGTGCTACACGAAGGGGAGCAGGTGATCCTTGAGCTCAAGAGCGCCGACGTGACGCACGGGTTCTACAGCCCCGAGCTCGGGATCGGCCCGCTGGAGGTCTATCCCGGCCACACCAGGATCGTCCGCTTCGAAGCACCCGCTCCGGGCGAGTACGAATTCTTCTGCATGAACATGTGCGGGCATTGTCACTTCTCCATGAAAGGGTCGATTCTCGTGTTGCCGAAGGGCGCGGAACCTGCCGGCGAGGATCTCGCCGCCCACTGCGAGCCCGGCGACGATGCGCCGGCCGGTGTTACGTCGGTGATCGACCGCGGTCGGGCCGTGTACCGAAAGATGGCCTGCGCGACCTGTCACGGCGAGGAGGGCCGAGGGGGTGTCCGGAACGTCAACGCGCTCCCGACCGAACGGGTCATTGCTCTCGATCGTCTGGCCGAGAAGCTCTGGCTACGGGGACCGACAGCGTCCGATATCGAAACGGCACTCGGCATGTTGGAGCAAGGGCAGAGCTTCGCCACTCTCTTTCCGGACGACGATTTGTTCTCGAGACAGTACGAGACCGTTTCGAGATCGATCCTCGCGGGCGAGCTGACTCCGCGCAAAGACCCCGCCGGTCCCGATCCACCGTTGCAGATGCCCGCCATGAAGGCACGACTCCGGACCGAGGAAATCGATGCGGTCTTGGCTTATCTCGTCAGTGTCTACGACCGGTCGGGGCCGGAGCCGATCCACCAGGTCGTCGCCTTCAACCACATGTTGCACGTCGAGGATCTCGGTCTCGAGTGCATGGACTGTCACGAGCCCGTGCTGGAGGACCGGGGTGTCGGTGTTCCGCGCAACGAGACCTGCGAACCCTGCCACGATCCGAGCGATCGGGACGAGTCCACGAGTGCCGATCTGGGAAAGCTGTACGACTACTTCGAGCGGGATGTCGAGATCCCGTGGGCCCGGGTGCACGAGCTTCCCGAGCACGTCGTCTTCTCGCACCGTCGACACGTCACGGCGGCCAACCTCGACTGTGCGAACTGTCACGGAGAGCTGGCACGTTACGAGCGGCCCCCGACGCGAGCGGCGTTCAACTTGAAGATGAACTGGTGCATGGACTGCCACGAGTTCGAGGGCGCGAGCAACGAATGTCGGGCGTGCCATGCGGACACCTGAGGAATCTCTAGCTCAGCGCTCCGCCGTTTTGTTGGACGAGAGATCCTTGATCAGGACCTCCATCGCGCGCAGTCGGTCCGTCGAAGCCGTGCGGACCCAGGTCGCCATGCTCCGCAACAGCCGGACCTGACGCGGGGTGTAGGACTCGCGTCGGGATTCGCGGTCGGAGTCCACTTCGGGACGGATCAGGTCCAAGAGACAGCTTCCGCGGGACGAGATCGGGCAGAGCCCGTGGTGTCGTCGGTCGGGTTGCGGTCCGGCGAGTTCCTCGAGGTCCGCCTTCATCGCCCGCTGCAAACGCACGACCGTGCGAAAGCTCGGGTGGATCTTTCCGTTCTCGATGCGCGACACGTACGAAGGACCGATCCCGGCAAGCCGGGCCACGGTGCCCTGCGAAAGCCCCCGCCGGAGGCGGGCCGCGCACAACCGCCGTCCGATGTCGGGAGACCAAACATCCTCTGACATGCGGTCACCTCGCGCTTGACATATGTGTCATCTGATTTATGAAGACGATGTTGACACATTTGTCAACCGAGGGCTAGCCTGCCGAAGCACAGGCTCTCTCAAAAAAATCGAACCCAAGAAACGCAAGGAGGTTGGCATGCAAAAGGTCAACGAGGTCCTTGGTGAGGTCAAGGATCTCTACCGAGAAGTCATCGGGACGCCGGCTCCGGAGATTCGCCCCGAGTCGTACGTTGCGTTCCCGCCCGGTGTCGATCCCGTCCGCCACGCGTTGGACGAGGTCCAGCACCTGAAGACGCTGTCGGGTTGGATGGCGTCGCTCCCGAAACCGGTCGCCTGGATTCCACAGGCCGACACGTTCACCACCCAAGACACCTACGTGATCCGACTCGAGATCCCCGGTGTCAAGAAAGACGACCTGAAGGTCCTCGTCTCGGGCGGCGACTGCGTCGTGTCGGGCAAGCGGCCGGAGCCCGAGCACGGCGAGCTGCGCCCGCTGAGCCTGGAACGGCCCTGGGGTTCGTTCGAGCGCCGTTTCACGCTGCCCCCGGGAGGTGACCCCGACAGGGTCACCGCAAAATTCAAGGACGGCCTGCTGGAGCTGCGCATCGCCTTGAACGACTTCGGCAAGGCCCCGGAGAAGAACGTCGAGGTGGCTTGAGCCGCCGAGGAGGGAGATCTGATGACCAAGAGCGAGAAGGCCGGTACGCAACAGGCCCAGACAACGCCGAGCACCGACGACCTGCGAACCGCCTGTGAGATCCACACCCTGGCACAGATGGTGTACAGCCAGTTCCACACGCCCAACCCCTGGATGCATGTGGCACCGCCTCAGGTCGGCTACACGCATGTGGCACCGCCTCAGGTCGGCTACACGCACCAGGCAGCGCCGACGATGCCGGATCCGCGCATGGCACCCGTCTGGGGTTGGCCCCAGGTCTGGCGCTACTGATCGCACCGATTCGCTGAAGTGAAACCCGTCCGCGTCGACGGGCGGCGCGGACCCAACGACAAGGAGGTCTTAGATGTTTTGGAATGATCCGCACATGTACGGCATGACGTTCCCCTATAAGGAGTTCACGCCGACACCCACGTTGACGCCGTATCTCGGACAGTTCTATCCGTATCAGAACGTTCCGAGGGTGCTGCCCAACTACTACGGCGCGCTGCCGCAGATCGGGCTCCCCACGAGTCCCTTCGATCCCTTCGTGATGAAGGGCATCCAAAGGGACCCCTTCGTGCTGAACCAGATTCCGAATGTTCCGTTCGCCCAGGTCCCGGTCACCCAGAATCTGCCGTTCTGCAACTGGATCCGTCCCTTCTGATAGAGAAGAGAGGCTGCCGGCGCGAGAACCGATCGCCGCTCTCGCGCCGGCGAGTTTGCGGTCTTCAACCCATCGGTAAACCCATGTTCTCAGACGTCATCCGTTCCGCCCTGAACGAGGTCGTCGTGGGGCAATCACGCGCGATCAACGGCGTGATCCCCGGCGTGACCCGCGTGCTCAGCGGCGCGACCCCGCGCGAACACTCCTGGTGCGCCTTCCTGTTGCTCGGACCGGTCGGAACCGGAAAGAGCAGTCTGATTCGTGGACTGGCCCAGACTCTCCACGGCGACGAGCGTCGCGTCGCGATCGCCGACTGCGCCCAGTGCGTCGGGCCCGACCCCTGGGCGCCGCTGGTCCTGCAGCTCGCACCCCTGTTCCGCGCGCCCTCGCCGGGCGGGGATCCTGGGCTCCTGTCCGCACCGCCGGGCTCGATCATCCAGATCCAACGGCTCGAGCGGGCACCCAAGGAAGTCCCGCGCATGCTCGCCTCCGCCTTCGACACCGGAACCCTGCCGTTGCCCATGAACCAGCGGGCCAGCCTGCGCAACACGATGATCTTCCTGACCAGCTCGCTCTGCGCCCGCGAGATCCTTGACGAGCCGACCCACATCGGCTTCGCCGGTTCCCTCGAGGCCGAGGAAGAGGAAGCCGAGCACGATCGCATCCACGAGATCTGCCTCAAGCGCGTCGAGGAGCAGTTCGGCGAGGAGCTGGCGGGCCGGGTCGACGGTCTCGTCGTCTTCCACCGGCTCGAGGAGATGCACCTCGCGGGAGTGCTGGAGCGGCGCGTGGCGCGGCTGAACCAGTGGCTCGCCGGGCGCGGCGTACGCTGCGAGATGCGCTCCGCAGCGGAGGAATTCCTGCTGCGCCGGGGCAAGTCCGACCTGCGGCTGGGCGCCCGGGACCTCGTGCGCGCGCATCGCCGCTACGTGGAGTTCCCGCTGGCGGACCTGTTGGTGAGTGACCGGCTGCACCCCGGGGGTGTCGTCGTCGTCGACCGTCAGGGCGACGAGGACCACCTGCACTTCACCGTCAACCCGGACCAAATGTCCCCGCAGTACCAGGCACCCCGGGAAGTGCCGGTGGTCTGGGAGGAAGAGCCGACCCACTGACGCCGACAAAAGCGTGTAGTCTTTGGATCGTATGCGGGACAAATCGCCCCTGGGTCTCCACGACGATCCCATCAGCGAGTTCGAACGGTGGTTCGCGCGAGCGGCGGAAAGCGAAATCCGGCTGCCCGATGCGGTCGCTTTGGCGACGGTGAGCGCCTCGGGGCGACCGTCGAATCGGATGGTGCTCTACAGGGGAATCGTCGACCAGGGGCTGACCTTCTTCACCAACTACACGTCGCGCAAGGCCCGCCACCTGGAGGCCAATCCCCACGCCGCGCTGGTCTTCCACTGGGAGGCGCTGGAGCGCCAGGTGCGGTTCGAGGGCGAGGTCTTGCGGTTGAACCCCGAACAATCCGATGCCTACTTCGCGATCCGGTCCCGCCCGAGTCGGATCGGCGCCTGGGCTTCTTTCCAGTCGACTCCGTACCGGGAGCGCGACGAGATCCTCGCGCGCTACGCCGAGATCGAGGCTCGCTTCGAGGACGCCGACGTGCCCCGCCCCGACTTCTGGGGCGGTTACCGGCTCGTGCCGGACCGGGTGGAGTTCTGGGCCGGGATGCCGCACCGCCTTCACGACCGTGTCGAGTACCGGCGTCGCGACGACGGCTGGGAGCGGCACCGCTTGCAGCCGTGACGTCCGGGATCAACGCGGGTCGATTCAGGGTGGCCGCGGTGCTGCTGGCGGCGCTGGCGGTTCGGCTGCTCGCGCTCGCGTCGACCTTCCCCGACCGTTTCTACTTCGGCAAGTACCTCGTGCTCGGTCGGGAGCTCGCAGAGTCGGGGTTGATCGCGCAGCGGCCGTTCTCCTACAGCCCGATCTACTGTTACTTCGTGGCCCTCGGGAAGCTGGGCTTCGGCGATTCGCTGTTGCCGATCCTCCTTGTCCAGGTCCTGCTGGGGTGCCTGTCCTGCCTGCTGCTGTACGTGATCGCCCAGAGGTTCGTCGGCCCGAGCTGGGCGATGGTGGTGGGCCTCGCCGCCGCGGTGCACCGCAGCTTCGTGCTCTACGACGTTACGCTGCTGTCGGACGCGCTGGGTCTGTTGCTGCAGCTGACTCTGCTGTTCGTCCTGTTGCGGGTGGACGCGAAGACGACATGGCGAACCTTCATCCTGATCGGCGTCCTGATCGGCCTCTGCATCCTGCAGCGACCGCACTGCCTACTGCTCGTCCCCGCGCTGCTCGTCGGCCTGCGGGTCAACGGCCGCGCGTGGAAGCCGGCGCTCGCGGCCACGGCGCTTGCCGGGGTCGTGGCGTTTGCGACGACGATGCCGGTCGCGTTGCAGAACTACCGTCTGACCGGGAGCCTCGGGACCACGGCCAGCAACCCCGGCTACATCTTCTACAGCAGCAACAACTACTCCAGCTACGGCTTCCGTTACAGCCCGCCCGAGCTCTACTTCCGTGGCGTGCAATACCACGAACGGCTCCAGGACGACGACGGGTTCCTCGGCGACGCGGAGATCGCGGCGATGATCTCGGGAGCGGTGCGCGGCGAACGCACCTCGCTGAGCGAATCTTCCCGGTTCTATCTCGGGCAGTCGGCCTCGCACATGCTCGCCTATCCGGGCCACTACTTCGCCCTGCTGCTCCAGCGCGTTCAACTGGCGTTCCACGCCTTCGAGGCGCACGACGTGCTGCCCGTGTTCGCGCGTTACGACAAGGTGGCCGCGTGGACCCCGCTGCGGTTCGGCTGGATCGCCCCGTTCGGCCTGCTCGGATTGTTTCTCTCGCTGAAGGATTGGCGGCGCTTCTCCTGGCCCTACCTGCTGCTGCTGAACCAGCTGGCGTTGCTGCTCGGCTTCTACGTCGTGGTGCGCTTCCGGCTCCCCGTCGAGGCGCTGCTGCTGCTGTTCGCCGGCTACGCCGGGCAGCGGATTCACGGCTGGATCCGCGAGCACGGTCGGCGGCCGCTCGTCGCTTCCGCCGTCGCGGTCGTCGTGCTGTTCCTTGCGACGCACTGGCTTCCGGGCGTCACACGCGACCGCGCNNATCGGAAACCGCTGATCGCATCCGCCGTAGCCGTCGTCGTCCTGATCGGCGCGACGCACTGGCTTCCGGGCGTCACACGCGACCGCGCGCACGGACGCGACATGGAGGTCCTCTTCGAGGACGCCGGTCGTCTGGCGCAGCGCGGTGACACGGAGGAGGCGATCGATCGATTCCGACGATTGATCGCCGAGGACCGGGAAATCCTCTCGCGCGGGTTCCAGGCGCGGGCGCTGCTCGCCCGACTCGGTGAGCCGACCGAGGAGGGGTGGAATCCCGCAGACGCACGCTCACGATTGAATGAGAAGGAGAGCCTCACCCTGCAAGAGCGACGCTACCTGGCGCAGCTGGAGGTTGCGGGCGGGTCGCCGGAGCGGGCAGAGGCAGCGCTCACCGCGTTCCTGGACGCGCGACCGCAGGATCCTCTCGTGCGCTACGAGCTGGCGCGCGTGCAGCACGGCCTCGGTCGCGCCGGCGCCGCGCGAGAGAACCTCGAGGCGGCGATCCGTGACGGTCTCCTGCTGACCACGCGTGGCATCCACGCCTGCGAGCTGCTCGCGCGCATCGCCGAGGATGCCGGCGACCGCGAGGAAGCGCAGCGCTGGATCACACAGGCGTCGCGTCTGGCCGCGCTGCTGCCCTGGTACGGCGACCGCCCGAGTGTCCGCGAGCTCATCGAACGGCTCGAGACGCGCGAGGGCTTCGTCGCACCGCCGGACCTCGACGCGCTGCGGCCCTACTAGACCGGGCACGGTTCTGTAAAAAAAAGGAGACAACCTCTGCGCGGCAGACGCGGATCGAGGCCATTTGAAGGACCTCTGCGCGGCCATACGGGGTTCCCGAAACACGGCTTGGGAATCCAACAATAGGTGGGGCAAAAGGGCTTTCTGTAGATTTTGGTGAGCTTGATTCTTCAGAGGGGTTGGAGCCGCCATGATTCGACCGCGCTTCGTCATCACACTTCTTCTCATCGGACTGCTCGTCCCGACCGCCGGCCTGCCGGCCGACTGGCCGCAGTTCCGCGGGCCGCAACGCGACGGCACCTCGTCCGAGACCGGCCTGCTGCGCTCGTGGCCCGACGGAGGCCCCGAGGTCCTCTGGTCGACCCCGGTGGGCCAGGGTTACTCGTCGGCCGCGATCCACGACGGCAGGGTCTACTTCAACGACTACGACGAATCCACGTTCGAGTTCCTGGTTCGCGCGCTGAACCTGGAGGACGGCAAGGAGCTCTGGCGCTTCAAGGAGAAGCGACGCATCCGGCCCAACCACGGCATCACCCGCGCGGTTCCGGCGACCGACGGCAAGGTCGTCATCGCGCTCGATCCCAAGGCCGTGTTGCACGCCCTCGATGCGGAGACCGGCAAGGAGATCTGGCGCAAGAACTTCGTGCAGGACTACGAGTCGAAGATCCCGCCCTGGTACAACGGCCAGAACCCGCTGATCGAGGACGACAAGGTGGTCGTCGCGCCGGCCGGGCCCGAGGCGCTGGTTGTTGCGCTGGACAAGGCGACCGGCGAGGAGCTGTGGCGCACCCCGAACCCCGAGGGCTGGCTGCTGTCGCACGCCTCGCTGATGCCGGCCAAGCTGGGCGGCGTCGACCAGTACCTGTTCAGCGTGCTCCAGGGCACGGTCGGCGTCTCCGCCGCCGACGGCAAGCTGCTGTGGCACTTCCCGTTCAAGTTCAACGTCTCGGTCTCGCCGTCGCCGCTGGCGATCGACTCCGAGCGCGTCTACGTGACGGCGGCCTACGACAGCGGCGGTGCCATGTTCCGGGTGAAGCGCGACGGAGACGACTTCAGCACCGAGGAGATCTTCGTCCACGCGGCGGACGAGTGGAACTCCGAGGTCCAGACGCCGATCCTGTTCGAGGACCACATGTTCGCCGTGGGCAAGAAGAGGCGCGGGCTGTTCACCTGCCTCGACCTCGACGGCAAGCAGGTCTGGAACAGCGACGGCCACGCCTACTTCGGCCTCGGCTCGTTCATCCTCGCCGACGGGATGTTCTTCATCCTCGAGGGCAAGACCGGCATGCTCCGGCTGCTCGAGGCCAACACCAAGGAGTACAAGCAGCTCGCCAGCGCGCAGCTGCTCGAGGGCCACGACGTCTGGGGACCGCCGGCGCTGTCCGACGGGATCCTGGTGATCCGCGACTTCGGGAAGATGATCGGCGTCAGCCTCAGGAAAGGCGGATGACGTGAAGCTCGAGACGAATCGTGCCATCGCGAGCAACCAATTCAGCGAAGCGCTGCGCGGCGTCGCGCTCGACGGCGAAGGCCGCGTCTACGCCGTCGGCGACTCCTCGGTCAAGGTGTTCTCCTCCGAAGGCGAGCTCGTCCGGCAGTGGAAGACCGCGTTGCCCGGCCAATGCGTGGCGGTCGATGACGGCGGCCGGATCTGGGTCGGTGAGTTCGAGCAGGTCGAGATCTTCGATGCCGAGGGCAGGCTCGCCGACACCTGGAAGGATGCCGGACGGCTGGGCCTGGTGACGTCCATCGGTATTCGCGACGACGATGTCTTCCTCGCCGACGCCACGGCGCGATGGATCCGGCACTACAACCGCGTCGGCGAGTTCCTGAACAACATCGGCGATCGACATCGCAAGGGCGGCTTCCACATCCCCAACGGTGTGGTCGATTTCGCCATCGACGCGGACGGGATCCTCCACGTCGCCAACCCGGGGATGCACCGCGTCGAGCGCTACAAGCCCGACGGCGAGCTGCTGGGCCACTTCGGCCGTTTCGACGGCCGCGACCCGGCCGGGTTCCCGGGCTGCTGCAACCCGACCAACCTGGCGCTCGACTCGAGCGGCCGGGTGGTCGTCAGCGAGAAGGCCGGGCCGCGCATCAAGGTCTACGACCCGGACGGAGAGTTCCTGGAGGTCGTCACCGACGATCTGTTCGACCCGGCGGCGAAGAACATGGACCTCGCCGTCGACGCCGGCGGACGCATCTACGTGGCCGACCCCGTCGCCCTCGAGATCCGCGTCCTGAGCCGTCGAGCGGAGACCGTGCCGTGAGTGACGAACGTTCACGACGAGAGGTGCTGGGCACCGCGGCACGCGGCGCCGCTTTGGTCGGGCTCGCGGGTCTGACCGGGGTCCTCGCGGTCAAGGCCAACAAGACCTACGCCTGGTCGATCGACATCACCAAGTGCGTCAACTCGAAGCTCGGCGCGCTGGGGGTGGACGTCTGCGAGGCGTGCGCGACCGACTGCGTGCTGACGCTGTCGGCGGTGCGGGCGGTCAACGAGTTCTCCGAGTGCGGGCGCTGCTACATCTGCCCGGCCTACTACGACATCACCAGCGCCGTCGGTCCCGACGGCCTGCCGAGCGAGAAGCTCTGCCCGCGCGACGCGATCGAGCGCGAGGCGATCGGCTGGATCGACCCCGACGACCCGGCCAACAACTTCTACGAGTACACGATCGACGAGAAGCTGTGCAACGGCTGCGGCCGCTGCGTGATGGAGTGCAAGGAGCCGGCCGGGCTGGGCTCGATCCGCCTCGAGGTGCGCCACAACGTCTGCCTCGACTGCAACCGCTGCTCGATCGCCACCGCCTGCCCCGAGGAGGCCTACGAGCGCGACGCGCTGTCGACGGTCTAGACCCGCCATGGTCCGTTCGCGACTCGCCGGCCTCGGGTTGCTCCTGCTGCTGTCCCTTTCCGGCCTGCCGGCCGTCGCCCAGCAGGTGGAGTACGAACGCCAGGTCGACGTCGCGCCGAGCGAGGAGTCGATCGGCGAGGGTTACGTCACGCCGGAGGTGCAACGCCCCCGGCCCCGGGCGATGCACTGGCAGGTCGCCGACGTCGTCCTGCTCGGCCTCGCGATGCTGGCGGCCGCCTGGCTCGCCCTGAAGAGCCGCCGAAGGGCCGGGCTCGTCGCGCTGTCGATCGTCTGCGTCGCCTACTTCGGTTTCTACCGCGAGGGCTGCGTCTGCCCGATCGGCTCGATCCAGAACGTCGCGGTGGCCCTCGTCGATCCGGCCTACGCCGTGCCCTACTACGTGATCGCGATCTTCGTGCTGCCGCTGGTCGCGGCGCTGTTCTTCGGTCGCGTCTTCTGCTCGGGCGTCTGCGCCCTGGGGGCGATCCAGGAGCTGGTCGTGCTCAAGCCGGTCAACGTGCCGCCCCGGCTGGACCGCGCGCTCGGCTGGCTCAAGTGGGTCTATCTCGGGCTGGCCGTGGTCTTCGCCGTGCTTCCCGCCGCGATGCGCGACTTCGTGATCTGCCGCTTCGACCCGTTTGTCGGGCTGTTTCGTTTCACCGGAGAGGCCTGGCTGCTGATCCTCGGCGGCGTCTTTCTCGTCGCGGGCGTGTTCGTCGGCCGGCCTTACTGCCGCTGGCTCTGCCCCTACGGCGCGCTGCTCTCGGTCTTCTCGCGCTACGCCTGGCGGAGCTTCTCGATCACCCCCGACCGCGAGCTCGACTGCGGCCTGTGCACCGACGCCTGCCCCTACGGGGCGATCGAGGAGCGGCGGGCCGTGCGCACCGACTGCTTCGCCTGCGGCCGCTGCTATCGCTCCTGTCCGGTGCACCACGCCGACAAGGCGGATGACGCGGCGAGGCCGGCGGCATGAGGTATTTCAGCCAGCGGGTCGCCCTGCGCGTCACGGTCGCCGCGGCCGGGGTGGCCGGCCTGCTGACGGTCGGGCTGATCGGCGACTGGGCCGTCGGCGCGGTTCACGCGCCGGGCGACAAGGCGCTGGTCGAAGAGCTCGAGGAGGCCGCCAAGACCGATCACGAGGTGTCTCAGCAGCTTCACGACGAGCGCGAGCGCCAGACCCTCGCCTCGGTCGACCGCAAGGATCGCGCCCGTGTCGCCGCCTGGCTGCTGCTGGTCTCGGGTGGAGTGTTCGTCGCGGCCGGCAAGCGCTTCATGGCGCTCCGGCCGCAACGGCTGCCGTCGCTCGACCGGCTGGTCGACGTCCGCTTCGACACGGCCGCGCCCGCGATCGGCAAACGGCCACGAACCGACGAGTCAGGCAACGGCGAGACTCCTCTCGAGTTCGTCGCGCGCCTCGTCGAGCAACACGGCGCGGGACGCGAGGCGGCGATCCCGATCCTGCAGGCGATCCAGAACCACTACCGCTACCTGCCCGACGAGGCGCTGCGCCGCGTCTGCGAGCCGACCGAGATCACCCCGGCGCAGATCGCCGGCACCTCGAGCTTCTACGCCCAGTTCCGTCGCTCGCCGGTGGGGCGCCACGTCGTGCGGGTCTGCCACGGGACGGCCTGCCACGTGGCCGCAGCCGAACGCATCACCGAGGAGCTGCGCCGCCACCTCGAGATCAAAGACGGCAACGACACCGATCCGCGGCGGTTGTTCACGATCGACAAGGTCGCTTGTGTCGGTTGTTGCAGCCTCGCTCCCGTGATGATGATTGAAGAAGAGACCGCCGGGCGCCTCACCCCCGCCTCGGCTCGCCAGGTGCTCGACGCGTTGGAGCTGCGGTCATGAACGGGCGGACGCTCGAGTTCCGCGTCGGGCTGGCCTCCTGCGGCGTCGCCAACGGCGCGCGTCCGGTGCACGAGGCGATCGAGGCCGCGCTGCGCAAGGTCCCCGGCGCGCGCGTCAAGTCGGTCGGCTGCGGGGGCAGCTGTTACCGCGAACCGCTCGTCGAGGTCCTGGACGGGAACGGGCTGCACGAGGTCTACACGCGGGTGACGCCCGACGAGGTCCCGGCGATCGTGAAGCGACACGTGCGCGCACGGAGTGTCACCGCGGGGCCCCGCAACGGCGACCACGTGAGGCCTCGCATCGTGCTCGAGAACTGCGGCGTCGTCGACCCGCTGAGCCTCGACGACTACCTGGCCCGCGACGGCTATGCGGCTTTGCGCAAGTGTGTCGAGGAGCTCTCGCCCGAGGAAGTGATCGAAACGATCCTCGCCTCGGGCCTGCGCGGCCGCGGCGGCGCGGGCTTCCCCACCGGCCGCAAGTGGCGCCTGGCGCTCGCGCAGCCGGCGCCGAAGTACGTCATCTGCAACGGCGACGAGGGCGACCCGGGCGCGTTCATGGACCGCCTGGTCCTCGAGTCCGACCCGCACCGCGTCGTCGAGGGGCTGGCGATCGCCGCCTACGCGGTCGGCGCCGACCACGGCATCTTCTACATCCGCGCCGAGTATCCCCAGGCTGTCCGGCACATCCGCGAGGCGATCTCCCAGGCCGAGCAGCGCGGGTTGCTCGGCGAGCTGAAATTCGAGGTGCGCGAGGGCGCCGGCGCGTTCGTCTGCGGCGAGGAGACCGCGCTGATCGCGTCGCTCGAGGGCGATCGCGGGATGCCGCGGCTGCGACCGCCGTATCCGGTCGAGCGCGGATTCCGCGGCCGACCGACGGTGATCAACAACGTCGAGACGCTGGCCTGCGTGCCGTGGATCCTGCGGCACGGCGCCGAGGCGTTCGCGGCGCTCGGCACCGAGTCGAGCAAGGGCACCAAGGTCTTCGCGCTGGCCGGCAAGGTCCGCCACGGCGGGCTGATCGAGGTGCCGATGGGCATGACGATCCGCGAGATCGTCGACGAGCTGGGCGGCGGCGTCCCGGACGGCCGCGAGCTCAAGGCGGTGCAGCTCGGCGGCCCGTCGGGCGGCTGCCTCCCGGCGAGCCTGGCCGACACGCCGGTCGACTACGAGGCGCTGGCCGAGAGCGGCGCGATCATGGGCTCGGGCGGGCTGGTCGTGCTCGACGACCGCGACTGCATGGTCGACATCGCCCGCTTCTTCCTGCGCTTCACCTGCCACGAGNNCATCGGCACGCAACGCATGCACGAGATCCTCGATCGCATCTGCGAGGGCCGCGGACGCCGGGAAGATCTGACCAACCTCGAGGAGCTCTCCGTCCAGGTGACGCGCGCCAGCCTATGCGGGCTGGGACAGACCGCGCCCAACCCGGTGCTGACCTCGCTGCGCTACTTCCGCGAGGAGTTCGAGGCGCACGTCCTCGAGAAGCGTTGCCCCGCCGGTCGCTGCGCCGAGCTGGTCGACTACCGCATCAACGCCAACTGCATCGGCTGCACGATGTGCGCGCAGGTCTGTCCGGTCGACGCGATCGACTACCGACCGCACGAGCGGCACGAGATCGACCGCGACCTCTGCACCCGCTGCAACATGTGCTTCGACATCTGCCAGGACGGCTCGGTCGAGATCGCCTCGGCGGGCGAGATCTGCGCCACGTCGCCGGTGACGGCGGGGGTCTCCTGATGGACCGCGTGCGGCTCACGATCGACGGGAAGGAAGTCAGCGTCGAGCAAGGCGCGACGGTGCTCGACGCCGCGCGCGAGCTGGGCATCGAGATCCCCACGCTGTGCCACGTCGACGGACTCGAGCCGGTCTCCGCCTGTTTCCTCTGCTGCGTGCAGGTCGAGGGGCATCGCACGCTGTCGCCGTCGTGTGCCCTGCCCGCGGCGGACGGCATGGTCGTCGTCACCGACAGCGACGAGATCCGCGCCTCGCGCAAGACCGCCCTGGAGCTCCTGCTCTCCGATCATGCCGGGGACTGCGTCGCGCCGTGCTCGGCGCGCTGTCCCGCCGGGCTGGACATCTCGGCCTACTCCTTCGAGATCGCCAGCGGCCGCAACGACCGGGCGATGTCGGTCATCTTCGACCGGCTCTCGTTGCCCGGCACGCTCGGACGTGTCTGCCCGCGGCTCTGCGAGGAGAACTGCAAACGCTGCGACCACGGCGACGAGTCTCTCTCGATCGCGGCGCTCCACCGCTACGCGACCGATCGCAACCAGGACGCCGCCGAACCCGTCGCTCCCGAACCGGAGCTGCCCAGCGGCAAGTCGGTGGCGATCATCGGGGCCGGCCCGGCGGGGTTGAGCGCGGCGTTCTACCTGAGACTCCAGGGACACGCCTGCACGCTGTTCGACGCGCACGAGAAGCCCGGCGGCATGCTGCGCTACGGCATCCCGGCCTACCGGCTGCCGCGCGAGGCCCTCGACGCCGAGATCCGCGTGATCGAGAAGCTCGGCGCCGACTTCCGGATGGGGCAACGCTGGGGCGAGGACTTCAGCCTCGCCGACCTGCGCCGTGACCACGACGCGGTGTTCATCGGCATCGGCGCCCAGGGCTCCCGCGGCCTGCGTTGCGAGGGCGAGGAGCTGGCGCTGTCCGGGCTCGACTTCCTCCACCGTGTCGCCGAGGGCGAGTCGCCCGAGCTCGGCCGCAAGGTGGCCGTGATCGGAGGCGGCAACACGGCGATGGACGCCGCGCGGACGGTCGTCCGTCTCGGCGCCGACGTGCAGGTGCTCTACCGGCGGACGCGGGAGGAGATGCCCTGCCTGATGGAAGAGGTCGAGGGCGCGGAAGAGGAAGGCGTGGGCATCGAGTACCTCGTCGCGCCGGTCGCCCTGCGAACGCTCGGCAACGGCAGCGCGTTGCGGCTCGTGTGTCAGCGCATGGAGCTGGGCGAGCCGGACGATTCGGGACGCCGGCGACCCGTGCCGATCCCCGGGTCCGAGTTCGACGTCGACTGCGACACGGTGATCGCGGCCGTCGGCCAGTCGGTGCAGCTCGACCTGGCCCGGGAAGAGGGGCTGGAGCTGACGGGCTGGGGCCTGGCGGCGGACGATCGAACCCTGGCGACCAACCTGCCCGGCGTGTTCGCCGGTGGGGACGCGGTGCTCGGCGCCGACCTCGCGGTGCGCGCCGTCGCCGCGGGTCGCGTCGCCGCCACCTCGATCGACCAGTACCTCTCCGGCCAGCCGGTCACCGGGCCCAAGGAGTGGGCCAACATCGCGCTTCAGCCGATCGACGACGCCGAGCGGGCCGCCGTCTACCGCGAGATCGAGCAGGCCACACGCGTCCCCACCGAGACGCTCGACATGGAGCGTCGCGTGAGCAGCTTCGACGAGATCGACTTCGGCCTCGACGACGAGCGCGCGCGGACCGAGGCGCAACGCTGCATGACCTGCAACTGCCGCAAGGCCTGCGTCTGCACGCTGCGGGGCTACGCCAGCGAGTACGGCGTCGACCCCTACCGCTTCGTCGGCGAGCGGCGCCGCTTCGAGCAGGACCAGTCGCACCCCGAGATCGTCTACGAGCCCGGCAAGTGCATCCTGTGCGACGCCTGCGTGCGGATCGCCGCCGAGGCGGGCGAGGAGCTGGGGCTCTCGATCGTCGGCCGCGGCTTCGACGTCAGCGTGGCCGTGCCGTTCGACCAGCCGCTCTCGGAAGGGCTGCGCGATGCGGCACGCCGCTGTGCCGAGGCCTGCCCGACCGGAGCGATCGCCCTGCGAACCGCGCGGTCGTGCGACCTGCCCGACGCCGGTGAGTCGTTGATCCAGATCACCTAGTCTTCGGTCATAATCGCCAGCGATGACGCCCAAGCAACGCATCGGACTCTGGCTCGTGCCGCTGATCTCGCTGGGCGTGCTGCTGTTCGCCGACCTGGACCCGAACGACCCGCGCCCCACGCGGATGGCGGCCGTCGCGATCCTGATGGCCGGCTGGTGGATCACCGAGGCGATCCCGATCCCGGCCACCGCGCTGCTCCCGGTGGCGCTGTTTCCCCTGCTCGGCATCGTGCCGGGCAAGACGACCGCGGCGGTCTACTTCAACCACATCATCTTCCTGTTCATCGGCGGCTTCATGTTCGCGCTCGCGATGGAGCGCTGGAACCTGCACCGGCGGATCGCGCTGCGCATCATCCTGATCTTCGGCACCCACCCGCGGCGGCTGCTGCTGGGGTTCATGGCCGCGACCTGGCTGCTCTCGATGTGGATCAGCAACACGGCGACGGCGATGATGCTGGCGCCGATGGCCGTCGCGTTGCTCGCGCAGCTCGGCGAGCACACCGAAGAGGAGAAGATCAAGCGCTACGGCATCGGCTTGTTGATCGGCATCGCCTACGCCGCCTCGATCGGCGGATTGGCGACGTTGATCGGGACGCCGCCGAACCTCTCCTTTGCACGGATCCTGACC
>WVWW01000301.1:3575-5013 GCA_011773795.1 Acidobacteriota bacterium | reverse complement strand
GCCGACTTTGATCAAGTTCGCCGTCGAGAAACCGCGCTCTTTCCAAAGCTGCTCGCCGTCGGCCAACGACGTCGCGGTCATGAACGACGCCGAACCGCCGACGGAAGCGAACAGCAGGTCGCCGGAACGCACGGAGTTCGAGTGGCCGATCTCGGTCTGCTCGGCGGCGAGCACTTGCAGTTCTTCGCCCTCGGCCGCCGGGTCGATCAGCACCCCGCCGATCTGCGACGAGGAGAAGAACACGCGACCCGAACCGTCGACGACCGGAGACGTCAAGAGCGTGCCCCACTGGTTCTTGTGCTCTTTCGACCACAGCGTCTTGCCCGTCTTCATATCGAAGCCGGCGACGTTGGCGTAGACCGGAGTCACGATCTGTTGCTTTCCGCCGGCCTCGACCAATATCGGCGAGCCGTAGCTGCTTTCGAACTGGCGGTTCTCCCAGGCCAGCTCGCCGGAATCGAGGTCGAACGCGAGCAAGCCACCGACCACGAACAGCACGTTGTCGCCGACGGCCAGCGGGCTCGTCGCGTGGCCGAAGTACGGGATCCCGGACTCGAAGTCCTGGCCCAATGCGTGGGCCCAGACGAGCTTGCCGGTCTCCGCGTCGACGCAGGTGGCGTGGCCCATGAAGCCCAGCGTGACGACCTTGCCGTCGACGAGCAGCGGCGTGCTGTTGGGCCCCCTGCCGTACTGCGTGCTGATGTGGTCCGCCTTCGGGATCGGCGCCGCGTAGCGGTGCTCCCAAAGCGTCTCGCCGTTCTTCGGATCGAGCGCGACCACGATCTCGTCGTCGCCGTCGCGGTAGGCCGTGTAGAGCGTCTTGCCGTCGCTGACGATCGACGCGAAACCTCCGCCCAGATCGCGGGACCAGATCTCCCGCGGCCCTTTTTCGCCCCAGTCGCTCGAGAGGGTCCGCCCCTCCAGCGTGAAATCGCGGTTGGGACCGCCCCACTGTGGCCAGGCCTCCGCCGCGTTCGCCGCGCCGGTCAGCAGCGCGCACAACGCCGCCGTTGTCGTGATGAGTTTTTTCATCAGGTTGCTCCCCGCATCAAAAGACGCGGGCGCTCGACGCGCCCCACGCCTCTGCCCGTTTCTTTCCGCTTCGCCGATCCGATTCTAGCGCACACGGGCCGGCAAAAAAAACGGGCGCCCGGAGGGCGCCCGTTTGGACTNNGCAAATCGTCGTTGATGTCCAGCGTCGGCATGTTCATGTGGATCGAAGCCCGGTAGCCGAGGCGCAACTCCAGGCCGAAGTCGAAGCCGTAGCTCAGGCCGAGCATCGTGTCGAAAGCGAACGCGGTACCGTCCGTGTTGTACGTGAAGTTCAGGTCGGGGTCGTTGACGGGACCGAAAACGTCCTGAAAGCCGTCGCCGTCGAGATCGCCCAGGACCATCGACGTCGGGTGCGCGACGGCCGACAGGCCCGTCGGGTCGAAGA
>WVWW01000301.1:1571-3508 GCA_011773795.1 Acidobacteriota bacterium | reverse complement strand
CGACCGAAGGACCCCAGCCGCTGAACTCGGACATGATCGTGACGCTGTACTCGCGGGCCGTCTCGTTGGGCTGCGTGCCGAAGTCGTGCAGGTTGTTCATGTACTGCTGATCGGTCTGCTCGTAGTCCAGGCTGTTGATCCCGAAGAAGATCTGCCACGACCCGCTGTCCGACGAGTTCATCGTATGCGTCCAGTCCAGGGACACGTTGCTCATCTCCAGCATCACCGCGCCTTCCCACCAGTCACCGTGATCGCTAAAGAAGTTGTCGTCATGGATACGGGTAAAAATGCTGTAGTCGTCCGTCAGCATCGAGCTGAACGGGCCCATCTCGTCTACCGCATAGTAGCCGATCGCAATGCCGTTTCCCTTGTCGTTGTGCCAGGCCACTTGGAACGCCGGGATCGTCCCGNNCCCGGACATTCCTCGTCCTGAGCTCCCAAGAAGAACAACCCGCTCACGTCGGCGGCCCATGCATCGAGCGTAATGCTGATGCTGTCGTCGTCGCCGGCGAAAGCGGGCACGAAGGCCGGTCCCAGCATCAAAACCGTTCCCACCAACAGTCTCTTCATGCTCCATCCCCCAAGGATGTGCCTCTGCTCGAGGCTTCCCAAAAAAGTCCTTTTCAACTGGATCCTAAAGAGATGGGCCCGGGCACGACAAGCGCTAGAAAAGCGGTTCGAATCCGGGATTTTCCAAGACGGCTTCATCCAAAACGATGGATCGGCGCGAACCCAATCTGCGCAAGGCTTGCGGGCGATACGCCCGTCGGAATCAACTTTTTGAAGCGGCAAAAAAAAATCGCTATCCTGCCCGGCCTCACGCGGAGCCGGCCATGAAAATCGGTTTGTTTCCCCATGACGGGGAAATCCACTTTGTTTCAAATCCTTACGGGCGTCGAGCCGGCGGCCCATGCGGCCCCCGGAGAGGCGCAACTGGGGATGACCCGCGTGCCCGACCCGCGCCTCGGCAAGCTTTCGTCGATGTACTCGCCGAAGAAAACGACGCCCGCGACGATCGAGTACCTCGACCTGGCCGGTATGGAAAAGGGACAAGCCGCGAAGGTCCTGCCGCTGGATCAGCTGCGCAACGCCGACGCGCTGGCGCACGTGGTGCGCGTCTTCGAAGACGAGCAACTGCCGCATTCCGAGGGCTCGATCGACCCCGCCCGCGACGTCGCCTCGATGGAGACGGAATTCATTCTGGCGGATCAGATCGTTGCCGAGAAGCGGCGCGAGAAGCTGGCGTTGCAGGTTCAAAAGACCAACTCGCCGGAGGAAAAGAAAGAACTCGCGCTGTTCGAGCGCGTCGTCGAGACGCTCGAGGCGGAAACGCCGCTGCGCAACGTGGAGTTCAGCGAGAGCGAGCACCACACGCTGCGCGGCTACACGTTCCTGTCGCTCAAACCGCTGCTGATCGCGGTCAACGCCGGTGAAGACGACGCCGGGAAGCTCGACGGCGGCGCGGCCGCGTTCGGACTCGAGGAAGTCGCCGGCAACCCGTCCACCGAGGTCGTCGCGTTGTCGGCCCGCATCGAGGCCGAGATCGCCGAACTCGACGCGGACGACGCGGCGGGCTTCCGGGCGGAGCTGGGCATCCGCGAGCCGGCTCTCGACCGGTTGAT
This sequence comes from Acidobacteriota bacterium, assembly GCA_011773795.1. Classification (GTDB taxonomy): domain Bacteria; phylum Acidobacteriota; class Polarisedimenticolia; order Polarisedimenticolales; family Polarisedimenticolaceae; genus WVWW01. The sequence goes on along the minus strand of WVWW01000301.1, from coordinate 1,886 downwards.
CCGCGCCTCTTACCACCTGCTCGGCCGCATCTCGTTCTTCACCGTCGGCGAGGACGAGTGCCGGGCCTGGACGATCCGCCGCGGCACCGTGGCCCGCAAGGCCGCCGGCGCGATCCACAGCGACATCGAGCGCGGGTTCATCCGTGCCGAGTTGATCGCTTACGACGATCTGGTCGAGGCCGGCAGTTTCAACGCGGGGAAAGAAAAAGGCACTCTTCGGCTGGAAGGCAAAGACTACGTGATGGCCGACGGCGACGTGGTCAACTTCCGCTTCAACGTCTAGCCAGCGCGTCGATCAGGAGCCTAGCGACCGCA
>WVWW01000301.1:0-1492 GCA_011773795.1 Acidobacteriota bacterium | reverse complement strand
CGGAAACGGCGAGCAACCGTGTCGGCCGTTCCCCGGTCGGCGAACTTCCGCCGCCGGTCTTGCTGGTGCCGTCGATCACCTCGATGCGCGCACCGGCTCCGGCTCCCGCGGCTACCGCGCGACGGACGGTCTCGGCGCGCTTGCCGATCTGATCCGCTTCGAGGGCCAGCATGCGCAGCGTGGGAACGTCCTCGAACGCGCGGCCGCGCACGTAGGCCGCCAAAGTCGCGTGCAGCGCGGCGATCAGCAGGCGGTCGAGCCGGCAGACGCGGGCCAGCGGGTCCTTGCGCAACTTGGCGATCAACTCCGGGCGGCCGACGGCGAAACCCGCTTGCGGCCCGCCGAGCAGCTTGTCCCCGCTGAACGTGACGACGTCGGCGCCGGCATCGAGAATCTCGCACACCGGGATCTCGTCGTGGATGCCCAGCGGCCCGAGCGCGGCGAGATCGCCGCTGCCCCAATCAACGATCAGCGGCTTGCCGCTCTTGGCCGCCAGCCGCGCCAGCGATCCGATCTTCGGTTGGTCGGTGAAGCCGACGATCTTGAAGTTGCTCGTGTGCACCTTGAGGATCGCCCCGGTGCGCGGGCCGATCGCGTCGCCGTAGTCCGACAGGCGCGTCTTGTTCGTCGTGCCGACCTCGCGCAGCTTGCCGCCCGACGCCGCGAGGATGTCGGGCACGCGGAACGAGCCGCCGATCTCGACCAGCTCGCCGCGCGAGATGACGACCTCCTTGTTGCGGGCCAGCGCGCGCAGCGCGAGCATGATCGCGGCGGCGTTGTTGTTCACGACGATGAAGCCGGCGTCGGGAAACAACTCGGCCATCAGATCGTCGAGGTGACCGAGCCGGTTTCCCCGGCCGCCCTCTTCGAGAGCGTATTCGAGGTCGGTGTAGTGCTGCGCGGTCATGGCCAAGCCGGCCGCGGCTTCGGCGGACAAGACCGACCGCCCGAGGTTGGTGTGGACGACCACGCCGGTCGCGTTGATCACCCGGCGCGGCCGCGGAACCAGCAGGTCCCCGGCCCGCGAGGCGACCGCCCGGGCGATCGCGGGCGCCCGGAGCGCGCGCTCGAGGGCCCGCCCCTCGAGCTGCCCGCTGACGATTCCGGCCCGCAGACGGGCGATTTCGGCCCGCACTAGACGCGTCACCAGCTCCACGCCGTATTTCCTGGCGATGCGGGAGACGGCATGAGATTCGAGCAGGCGACCGACCTGGGGCAGCTCACGCAGCGCCTCGCGGCGATCGGCGAGCGGGTTTTCGGCCCCTTTTCGGCTTCTTCGTTGCATCGCGGGTCCTTCGCTCCTAACTTTAACAGTGCACGGGACTTTTGCCGCCGAACAAGCCCGCGGAGTGCGCGTGATCATCGAGGAAAAGCCGAAGACCGAAGAGGAGATCATCGAAGAGGATCTCTCCGCGCTCGAATTGAACATACGTCAGCTCAAGGTCTTGTACGACCAGTTCTTCTACGGCAACCTGAAGCAGCCTCCCTGGAT
>WVWW01000008.1:3854-27745 GCA_011773795.1 Acidobacteriota bacterium | reverse complement strand
TCGCCATCCGCGAAGGCGGTCGTACGGTCGGTGCCGGCACCGTCACCGAGATCAAGGAGTAGGTGTATCGGCGGTCGTCAGAGGCCGCCCATTGATCCCTCTTTCGGAACTGTTCGAGGGTTGAGACAAGCATGGTGAACGAGAAGATTCGCATCCGGCTCAAGGCCTACGATCATCGGATCCTGGACCAGTCCACGAGTGAGATCGTGGACACGGCCAGGCGCACGGGGGCGTCCGTCGTGGGTCCGATCCCGCTGCCGACCGTGCGCAACCGGTGGACGGTGCTGCGCTCGCCGCACGTGGACAAGAAGTCCCGCGAGCAGTTCGAGATCCGCACGCACAAGCGGCTGCTGGACATCCTGCAGCCGACGCCGGAGACCGTGGACGCGCTGATGAAGCTGGATCTGCCGGCCGGCGTCGACGTCGAGATCAAGGCCTTCGGGCAGTCGGCCTGAGCCGGGAGACGAGGGTAAGGCGATGGTTGAAGGACTCATCGGCAGAAAGATCGGCATGACGCAGCTGTTCGGCGAGGACGGCCGGGTCACCCCGGTCACGGTGATCGAGGCGGGACCGTGTGTCGTCGTGCAGCGCAAGACTGCAGAGAAAGACGGGCGGGAATCCGCTCAGCTCGGGCTGGTCGACCCCGCGGCGGCCAAGCGGGCCAACAAGCCGCAGCGCGGCCACCACGAGAAGGCCGGTGTCCCGCCGACCCGGATGCGACGCGAGTTCGCACTGATCGGGGACGACGAGGTCAAGCCCGGTGACGCGGTGTCGGTCGGCATTTTCGAGGGTGTCTCCAACGTCGACATCGTGGGCACTTCGAAGGGGCGTGGCTTCCAGGGTGTCATCAAGCGCCACGGCTTCGGCGGTGGCCGTGCGACCCACGGTTCGATGTTCCACCGTGCTCCGGGGTCGATCGGTCAGTCGGCGTCGCCGTCCAAGGTGATCAAGGGGATGCGTGGTCCCGGCCAGATGGGCAACCAGCGGGTCACCTGCAAGAACCTGAAGGTCGTCCGTATCGACGAAGAGAAGAACCTGCTGCTGGTTCGGGGATCGGTTCCCGGATCGCGAGGAAGCGCCCTGCTGATCCGGCGTTCGAAGTCGGGCGCACAGGCCGGCTGAGACAGCTTGAGGTTGAGAGATGTCTGAAATTCAAGTTACGAACTGGGCGAACAAGAAGCTCCGTAAGCTCGAGCTGAACCCCGCGGTGTTCGACTACCCGTGGAAGGAACATCTCGTGTGGGAGGCCGTGCAGGCCTACCAGGCGGCGGGTCGTGCGGGGACGCACAAGACCAAGAATCGCCGCGTGGTCTCGGGGGGCTCGCGCAAGGTCTGGCGGCAAAAGGGCACCGGCCGCGCCCGCGTCGGGGACAACCGCTCGCCGCTGTGGCGTCACGGCGGGACGGTCCACGGCCCGCAGCCGCGCGATTACTCCTGGAAATTCCCCAAGAAGATGCGGACCAACGCGATCCGCTCGGTCCTGGCGCAGAAGCTGCGCGAGGGGAAGCTCGTCTGTCTCGACGCGCTCGACCGCAAGGATCCCAAGACGCAGGCGCTGGATTCGGCCCTGAGCGGCAAGCTGGGCCTGGAAAACAAGACGCTGCTCGTCCCGCTCGAGACGGATCAAAACCTCGAGCTGGCCGCGCGCAACAACCCGCGAGTTTCGGTTGTTCGTGCGATGGGGGTCAGCGTCGTCGACTTGCTGGATTGCGACGCGATCGTGATCTCCGAGGACGCGATCAAACGTTTGAACGAGGTGCTGGCGCCATGAACCACGAATTCGGCGCGGTCCGACAGCCGCTGATCACCGAGAAGTCGACGCTGATTCGCGAGGCCGACGGCACGTACTGCTTCAAGGTGCACATCCATGCGAACAAGCTCGAGATCGCGCGCGCGATCGAGAAGCTGTTCGAGAAGGACAAGGTCAAGGTGGCCTCCGTGAGGACCGCGCGTGTCAAGGGTAAGACGAAGCGCATGGGCCGTTTCGTCGGCAAGCGACCGGACTGGAAGAAGGCCTGGGTCAAGTTGACGCCGGATTCGGGCGAAATCGATTTCTTCGAAGCGAGCTAACGAAGAGACGGCAGGGATAACCATGGCGATCAAGAAATACAAACCGACCAGTCCGGGGCGCCGGACGATGACGCGCATCGTGCGCGAGTCCGGTACGAAGAACGCCCCGCACAAGCCGCTGGTCAAAAAGCTGCACAAGCACGGTGGCCGCGACAACCGCGGGCACATCGCGGTCCGGCATCGCGGGGGCGGGCACAAGAGGCGCTACCGGGTCATCGACTTCCGGCGCGACAAGCTCGATATCCCGGCCAAGGTGGAGCGGATCGAGTACGACCCCAACCGCTCGGCCGACATCGCGCTCGTGTGCTACGCCGACGGCGAGCGCCGCTACGTCCTGGCGCCGAAGGGCCTCGAGGTGGGTCAGCAGATCGTGTCCTCGACCGAAGCCGACATCCAGATCGGCAACTGTTTGCCGCTCAAGTCGATCCCGCTGGGCACCGAGGTGCACAACATCGAGATGCGTCCCGGGAAGGGCGGGCAGATGGTGCGTTCGGCGGGCGGTTCGGCGCAGTTGATCGCCAAGGAGGGCGCCTACGCGTTGTTGCGCATGCCGTCCGGCGAGATGCGGAAGATCCTGATGGTCTGCCGGGCGACCGTCGGGCAGGTCGGCAACCTCGATCACGAGAACGCGAACATCGGCAAGGCCGGCCGCAGCCGCTGGCTGGGCTGGCGACCCAACGTGCGCGGCGTGGTGATGAACCCCGTCGATCACCCGCACGGCGGTGGCGAAGGGCGGACCTCCGGCGGGCGTCACCCGGTGACGCCGTGGGGCGTGCCGACCAAAGGCAAGAAAACCCGTAACAACCCGCGCACGGGCAAATACATCGTGCGCCGTCGCAAGACCGGTAAATAGCGGACGAGGTAGGCGATGAGTCGATCGGTATCCAAGGGTCCTTTCGTGGATCTCCACTTGCAGAGCAAAGTGGACGAGATGAACAAGAAAAGCGACAAGAAGGTCATCAAGACCTGGTCGCGCCGGTCCACGGTGACGCCGGACATGGTGTCGCACACCCTGGCCGTGCACAACGGCAAGAAGTTCATCCCCGTGTTCATCACGGAGAACATGGTCGGTCACAAGCTGGGCGAGTTCGCCCCGACGCGGACCTTCAAGGGACACGCCGCCAGGGGCGGTTCGTCGTCCCGCTGACGCGCAACGAGGAAGCGATGATTGCGACAGCAAAACTGAACTACCTGGGGGTCTCGGCGCAGAAGGTTCGCCTTGTCGTCGACCAGGTGCGCGGCAAGTCGGTCGAGGAGGCGTTGGCCATCCTGCACTACAGCCCCAAGCGGGTCTCGAGCCAGCTCGAGAAGCTGCTCAAGTCCGCGGTCGCCAACGCCCAGCAGAAAGACCCCGAGCTGGATGTCGATCGTCTGTTGATCGCGCAGGCGCTCGTCAACGAGGCGCCGACGATGCGTCGCGCCCGCAACCGCGCGATGGGGCGCATTTTTCCGATTCTGAAACGAGCCTGCCACGTGCAGTTCGACCTGGATGTGACCCGGTCGGCCGCCCAGGGCTAACCGGGAACGAGGGAACAAGATGGGTCAAAAAGTCCATCCGTACGGATTCCGCATCGGCGTCAACAAGACCTGGCGGTCGCGGTGGTATTCGGAGAAGAAATACGCCGAGTTGCTGCACGAGGATCTCGATCTGAGGAACGACCTCAAGAAGAAGCTGGGGCACGCCGGCGTCTCGGCGATCGAGATCGAGCGCGCGGCGAACAAGCTCAAGGTCAACATCCTGACCTCGCGGCCGGGGATCATCATCGGGCGCAAGGGTGTGAAGTCGATCGACTGAAGGAAGAGATTCGCAAGCGCACCCAGCGCGACGTGTTCATCAACATCCTCGAGATCGACAAGCCGGAGATCGACCCGCAGCTCGTCGCCGAGGCGATCGCGATGCAGCTGACGCGACGCGTGGCGTTCCGCCGGGCGATGCGCAAGGCCGTGGAGTCGGCCCAGCGTTTCGGTGCCAAGGGCATCAAGGTGCGCGTCGGCGGCCGGCTCGGTGGGGCCGAGATCGCCCGTTCGGAGTGGTACCTGGAGGGCCAGCTGCCGCTGCACACGCTGCGGGCCGATGTGGACTACGGTTTCGCCGAGGCGCGTACGACGTACGGGATCATCGGAGTCAAGGTGTGGATCTATCGTGGCGAGGCGCGCGAGATCCAGATCCCCGAAGGCGCCATCCGCTGATTGAGAGGGAATTCGTGCCATGTTGATGCCGAGCAAAGTCAAGTACCGGAAACAGCAACGCGGCCGCCGCGCCGGCAAGGCGCAGAAGGGCAGCACCGTCTGTTTCGGGGATTACGGCCTGAAGGCGCTCGAGGCGGCCTGGATGACCGCGCGCCAGATCGAGGCGGCCCGTATCGCCATGACCCGTTTCGTCAAGCGCGGCGGCAAGATCTGGATCCGCGTCTTCCCGGACAAGCCGATCACCAAGAAGCCGACCGAGGTCCGGATGGGCAAGGGCAAGGGCGCTCCGGAGGCCTGGGTCGCCGTGATCAAGCCCGGGCGGGTCCTGTTCGAGATGGAAGGCGTGGACGAGGCGACCGCCCGCGAGGCGATGCGGCTCGCCGCGCACAAGCTGCCGATGAAGACGAAGTTCGTCGAACGCCAGCCCGCCTAGCCGGAACGGAGTCACAACGATGGCCAAGAAGAACATTGCCAAGTTGCGGAACATGAGCCCCGAGGCCTTGCAGAAGGAAGAGCTCGGACTCCGCGAGGAAATCTGGAAGCTGCGGATTCAGCTCACGACCGGGCAGTTGCAGGACCCGCAAAAGGTCCGCCGGGTCCGGCAGGACCTGGCCCGCGTGCTGACGATCCGGCGAGAAGTTGAAATGCAAGCCGCCCGCACGAGTGAAAGCTGACGGAGAAGCAGATGTCTGACGCAATCAAACGACGCAGGGCCGTGAGGATGGGAGTGGTGACCTCCGACAAGATGGACAAGTCGGTGGTCGTGCGGGTCGAGCGCACCGTGAAGCACAAGGTGTACAAGCGGTACGTTCGGCGCTCCACGACGTTCATGGCGCACGACGAGAAGAACGAATGCCGGATCGGAGACACCGTCGAGATCATCGAATCGCGGCCGTTGTCTGCGCGCAAGCGCTGGCGGGTTTCCCGCATCGTGCGCAAGGCGACCGGAACGGTCAAGCAACAATCGGTCGCGGCCGAGTAGCTTGAGGACTAGGAGCAAACTGCCATGATTCAGATGCAGTCCGTGCTGACGGTAGCGGATAACTCCGGCGCCAAGAAAATCGCCTGCATCAACCTCCACGGCGGGTCCAAGGGCAAGTACGCCGGGGTCGGCGACATCATCACCGCCTCGGTCAAGGAGGCCGCGCCCGACGGCAACGTCAAGAAGGGCCAGGTGGTCAAGGCGGTCGTGGTCCGGACGGCCAGTGCTCAACGCCGCCGCGACGGCTCGTACATCCGGTTCGACGAGAACGCCGCGGTGTTGATCAACGAGGCCAAGGAGCCGGTGGGGACGCGCGTCTTCGGACCGGTCGCCCGCGAGCTGCGCGACAAGAAGTTCATGAAGATCGTCTCGCTCGCACCGGAGGTGCTGTAGTCATGTCGAAAGCACGCGTCAAGAAGGGCGACATGGTCGTCGTGATTTCCGGCAAGGACCGTGACCTGACGCAACCGCGCCGCGTCCTGGAAGTCGACCGCCGCGGCGATCGCGTCCTGGTCGAGGGCGCCGGTGTGATCAAACGGCACACGAAGCCGAACCCGCAGAAGAACATCAAGGGCGGGATCGTCGAGCGCGAGTCGCCGATCCACGTCTCGAACGTGATGCTCGTCGACCCGGACTCCAAGAAACCCTCGCGGGTGGGAATCCAGGGGGATGACCGTAAGAGCCGCGTGCGCGTGGCCCGTGTCAGCGGCAAGCCGATCGATAAGTAAGACGGAGAGTTCAGGATGACCAGAGTTCAAGAACGATACAGCAGCGAGGTGGCGCCGGCGTTGCAAGGCCGTTTCAATTACGGCTCGCCGATGGCCATCCCGCGGATCGTCAAGGTCGTGATCAACATGGGCATGGGCGATGCGATCCAGGATGCCAAGCTCCTGGACAACGCCGTCGAGGAACTGGCCACCATTTCCGGTCAGCGCCCCGCGGTGACGCGCGCGCGGAAGTCGATCTCCAACTTCAAGCTGCGCGAGGGCATGGCGATCGGCTGCCGGGTCACCCTGCGCGGCACCCGGATGTACGAGTTCCTCGATCGCCTGATGAACCTGGCGCTGCCCCGGGTTCGAGACTTCCGCGGTGTTTCCGCCAAGGGCTTCGACGGCCGTGGGAATTACACCCTGGGTATTCGCGATCAGTTGATTTTCCCGGAGATCAACTACAACAAGGTTCAGAAGATCAAGGGTATGAACGTCTGCATCGTGACGACGGCGAAGACGGACGAGGAAGCTCACGAGTTGCTGGCGGGTTTGGGCATGCCCTTCCGCAGGGGAGCGGCGTAGGCCGCGGTTCAGGAGAGACGAGATGGCAACCAAGGCCTGGATAGCCAAGACCAAACGTAAACCCAAGTTCCCCGTGCGGGTCGTGAATCGCTGCCAACGCTGCGGACGTCCGCGGGCCTTCCTGCGGAAGTTCAAGCTGTGCAGGATCTGTTTCCGAACGCTGGCGCTGGAAGGGATGCTTCCCGGCGTGACGAAATCCAGTTGGTAGGTGTGAGGCAAAGACGATGAGCATGACCGATCCTATTTCCGACCTGTTGACGCAAATCCGTAACGCGGCCAGTGCCAAGCACTCCGAGGTGCGCGTGCCGGCCTCACGGATCAAGACCGAGGTCGTCAAGATCCTCGCTGCCGAGGGCTACATCGACGACTTCGCGATCGAAAAAGACGGCCCGCAGGGCTCGATCCTCATCACGTTGAAATACGTCAACAGCGGTGAGCGGGCGATCACCGGGCTGCAGCGGGTGAGCCGACCCGGTCGACGGATCTACTGCGGGAAGGACGAAATCCCGAAGGTGCTCAACGGCCTCGGGATCACGATCATGTCGACGTCGAAAGGCGTCATGACGGGCAGCGCCTGTCGCCGGTTGGGCATCGGCGGCGAAGTGCTCTGCAACGTCTGGTAGCCGAGGGAGAGTTTGCCATGTCGCGAATCGGAAAACTGCCCGTCGCGCTCGAGTCCGGTGTCAAGCTGGACGTGGCCGTGACCGAGGCCGTCGTCCAGGGCCCCAAGGGCAAGTTGACGGTCCCGATCCCGGCAGGGGTCTCGATCAAGGTCGAGGAGTCCAACGCGATCGTCGAGCGCAAAGACGACAGCAAGACGCAGCGCGCGCTGCACGGGTTGACCCGTGCTCTGCTGGCCAACGCGGTCCTCGGCGTGACCAAGGGCTTCACCAAGAAGCTGGAGATTCACGGGGTCGGCTATCGCGCTGCGGTCAAGGGCAAGGTGGTCAACTTCTCGCTGGGTTACACGCACCCGGTCGACTTCCCGATTCCCGAGGGAATCGAAGTCAAGATCGAGAAGAACACGCTGCTCGAAATCAGCGGGTTCGACAAGCAGCAGGTCGGCCAGGTCGCCGCGGAGATGCGCGCCCTCCGACCGCCGGACGTTTACAAGCTCAAGGGCGTGCGTTACGCCGACGAGCAGCTGCGCAAGAAGGCCGGCAAGACCGGCGCCTAGAGGATTTCACGATGGCGAAGATCGATCGCAAGCAAATGCGTCGCCGTATCCGCTACCGGATCCGGCGCAAGATTCACGGGACGGCCGAGCGTCCGAGGCTGGCCGTGTTCCGCAGCATCAAGCACATCTACGTTCAAGCCGTCGATGACGTCGCGGGACACACGCTGGCCCAGGCCTCGTCGCGGGACGCGGAAATCAAGCCGACGGGCAACGTCGAATCGGCCAAGCAGGTCGGGGCGTTGGTTGCCAAGCGATTGAAGGATGCCGGGGTCAAGGAAGCCGTGTTCGATCGCGGCGGCGTGTTGTACCACGGCCGGGTGCGGGCTCTTGCGGAGGCCGCGCGTGAAGCGGGGTTGAAAGTTTAGTCGGATGAACCGCGGCTGACGTTGCCAGCGGGAGGATGGATCGTGGCAGAGCAAAACCAGCAACTTGGCGAACTTCGCGAGCGCGTGGTGCACATCAACCGCGTGACCAAGGTGGTCAAGGGCGGCAAGAACTTCTCGTTCGCCGCCCTGGTCGTCGTCGGCGACGGCAACGGATGGGTCGGCTACGGCGTGGGTAAGGCCCGCGAGGTTCCGGTGGCCATCTCGAAGGGTGTGGACCAGGCCAAACGTGAAATGGTCCGTGTCCCGATGACCGGGGCGACGATCCCGCACCAGATCACCGGCCGCTATGGCGCTGGCGCCGTGCTGCTCAAGCCGGCCTCGCCGGGAACCGGTGTGATCGCGGGCGGCCCCGTCCGCGCGGTCCTCGAGTCGGCCGGCGTGCAGGACATCCTGACGAAGTCGCTGGGATCGAAGAACCCGCACAACGTCGTGCGGGCGACGATGCAGGGGCTCGGCGCGCTGCGCGTCAAGGAAGACGTCGCGGCCGTCCGAGGCAAGGACGCCAGCGAGATCGAGCAGGAGTTGCCGACATGAGCGCGAAGGCGAAAGCAGCGACCCTCCGGGTGCGCCAGGTCAAGAGCGGGATCGGTTTCAGTGAACGACAGAAAGCAACGCTCAAGGCGCTGGGCTTCGGCAAGGTCGGTCGCACCCGGGAACTCCCGGACAACCCGGCCGTGCGTGGGATGCTGGCCAAGATTCCTCATCTGCTCTCCGTCCAGGGCAAGGCGGACAAGGCATCGGCGAAGGAAGAACGATGAAACTACACGAACTCAAACCCGCCGCGGGCGCGCGCAAGCCTCGTCGCCGTGTCGGCCGGGGTCCCGGCTCGGGGCTCGGCAAGACCTCGGGGCGCGGCGAGAAGGGGCAGCGATCGCGCAGCGGCTACAGCTCGCAACGCGGCTTCGAGGGCGGTCAGATGCCGCTCCACCGGCGGCTGCCCAAGCGCGGTTTCGTCAACATCTTCCGCAAGGAATACCGGACCGTGAACGTCGAGCGGCTGAACTCGCTGGAAGCCGGGACGACCGTGACCCCCGAGGTCCTGCAGGGCGCGGGGCTGGTCAAGAAGGGGCGGCAGGATGTCAAGGTGCTCGGTCACGGTGAGCTCAACGTCGCGTTGACCGTTCAGGCGCACCGCTTCACCAAGACGGCGGCGCAGAAGATCGAGGCGGCGGGCGGCAAAGCGGAGACCATCGAAGTCGCCGTCCGCAAGCCCACGAAGAAAACGGCTGCGGCCAAAGCGAAGACCAAGAAGACGGAATAGGCGGGAGCGGACCCCAACATGATCCAGGCGTTCAAGAACATTTGGAGCATCCCCGAGCTGCGGATGCGGGTGCTGTTCACGCTGGCGATGCTCGCCGTGTACCGGATCGGCGCGCACATCCCCACGCCGGGGATCGATTCCGCCGCCTTGCTCTCGTTCTTCGAGCAACAGCGGGGCGGGATCCTGGGCTTCGTCGACCTGTTCTCGGGCGGAACGTTTTCACGTCTGACGATCTTCGCGCTGGGGATCATGCCGTACATCACGGCATCGATCATCCTGCAGCTGCTGACGGTCGTNNTGTCGCTGGTCCAGTCGTTCGGCATCGCGCTGTTCCTCGAGCAGCAAGCCGGGCAGCTGGGGCCGGTGGTGTCCAATCCCGGCTGGGGCTTCCGCTTCATGACGGTGCTGACGCTGACCACGGGAACCGCCTTCATCATGTGGCTCGGCGAGCAGATCTCCGAGCGCGGCATCGGCAACGGGATCTCGCTGATCATCTATGCCGGGATCGTGGTCGGATTCCCCAATGCCGTGGCCAGCACGCTGCTCGACCTGCGAAGCGGAGCGATCACCGCCTTCACCGTGATCCTGCTGCTGATCCTGATGATCGCGGTGGTCGCCGCGATCGTCCTGGTCGAGCGTGCGCAGCGGAGGATCCCGATCCAGTACGCCCGGCGCGTCGTCGGCCGCCGGGTCTACGGCGGCGCCTCGACCTACCTGCCGCTGCGGGTCAACACGGCGGGCGTGATCCCGGTGATCTTCGCCTCGTCGATGCTGGCCATCCCGCAGACGTTCGCTTCGATGCAGTGGGCGCAGAACATCGCCTGGGTCCAGAACACCTTGGCAATGCTCAACTACGGCGAGCCGATCTACAACCTGCTCTACTTCGCCGGGATCATCTTCTTCTGCTTCTTCTACGTCTCGATCATCTTCAACCCGATGGATCAGGCGGACAACATGAAGAAGTACGGCGGGTTCATCCCGGGAATCCGCCCGGGCAAGAAGACGGCCGAGTACATCGACCGGATCCTGACGCGGCTGACCACCGGGGGGGCGATCTACCTCGGACTGGTCAGCCTGCTGCCGATGGTCTTGATCAGCGGCCTGAAGCTACAGAACCTGCCGGGGATCGGCCCGACGATGGATGCGATCCTGCCCGGATTCCTGAAGGACGGGCTCAATCTCAAGTTCTTCTTCGGCGGCACCTCGCTGCTGATCGTGGTCGGCGTGGCCATGGACACGGTCCAGCAGATCGAGTCCCAGCTGATCATGCGCCACTACGAGGGCTTCATGAAGGGCACCCGGATGAAGGGCCGGCGCGGATGACGGGAATGAAAAAACCGATTTTCCAGGATTTTGCTATGATGGAACGTTTACGGCCATGAGGCTCGTGCTCATGGGCATGCCCGGCGTGGGCAAGGGAACCCAGGCGACGCGGCTCGCGGAGCGGCTCGCGGTGGTTCACCTGTCCACGGGGGACATCCTGCGCGAGGCGGTCAAAGCGGAAACGGACCTCGGGTTGAAGGCCAAGGACACGATGGCTGCCGGGGAGCTCGTTTCGGACGAGTTGATCGGTGACATGATCGCCGAACGGCTTTCGAGACCCGACATCGAGAGCGGCTTCATCCTCGACGGTTTTCCCAGGACCGTCATACAGGTGGGCATCCTCGACGGGGTCCTCGAGCGGCTCGGCATCGGTCTCGATCGGGTGGTGTTGCTCGGCGCGTCCGAGCAGGAGATCGTGCGGCGGCTCAGCGGCCGCCGGGTTTGCGAGTCCTGCGGTGCGGTGTACCACGTGGACAACAGACCCTCGGCCAAGGGCGAGGCCTGTGAGGAGTGTGACGGAGCGCTGGTACAGCGCCCCGACGATACGGAAGAAGTGATTCGCGAGAGGCTTCGCGTCTATCGCGAGCAGACCCTGCCGATCGCCGACGCTTACAGACAGCGTGGGCTGTTGGTCGAGGTGGAAGGCAGCGGAGCGCCGGACGAAGTGTTCGAACGTCTCCAAGCGGAACTGGTGGCAGCGTGAGCCGATTGGTCCTCAAATCGCCGGCAGAGATCGAGATCATGCACCAGGCGAACATGATCCTGCGCCGCACCCTGGCCGCTCTGCGCACACGGATCGTACCGGGGGTCAGCACCGGCGAGATCGACGGTTTCGTCGAGAAGTGCATTCGTGAGGCCGGCGGCGAGCCCGCGTTCAAGGGTTACCCGCACCCCTCCGGTGGGGCACCTTTCCCCGGGACGGCGTGCGTATCGGTCAACGACGAGATCGTGCACGGGGTTCCGTCCGAGACACGGGAACTCCGGACGGGCGACATCGTGTCCGTCGACATGGGGGTGCTCTACAAGGGCTACTACGGTGATTCCGCGGAGACCTACGCCGTCGGCGAGGTCGACGAGCAGTCGAGAGAGCTGCTCGAGGCGACGCGGGAGTCCCTGCAACGGGGCATCGACGCGGCGCGCGTGGGCAACCGGGTGTCGGACATCGGTCACGCCGTCCAGACTCACGTCGAGGCCCACGGTTTCTCGGTGGTCCGCGAGTTCGTCGGGCACGGGATCGGCGCGTCCCTCCACGAGGATCCGCAGGTTCCGAACTTCGGTTCACCGGGCCGCCGCGAGCGGCTCGTCGAGGGCATGGTCCTGGCCATCGAGCCGATGGTCAACATCGGAGCGCCCGACGTCATGCTGTCGGCCGACGACGGTTGGACGGCGCGGACGCGTGACGGCAGCCGTTCGGCGCACTTCGAGGTCTGCGTGGCGATCACGAAGAAGGGCCCGCAGATTCTCGGCGAGCCGGTCGAAGGGTAGGGGCGAGCGATGGCGAAAGAAGAAGCGATTCAGGTCGAGGCCACCGTGCTGAAGCCGTTGCCCAACGCGATGTTCCAGCTCGAGTTGGTGGATCGGAAAGGCCACAACGTGCTGGCACACATCTCCGGCAAGATGCGCAAGCACTTCATTCGGATCCTGCCGGGGGACAAGGTGCTCGTCGAGCTGTCGCCCTACGACCTCTCGCGCGGCCGCATCGTCTACCGCTACAAGTAAGGATCGATGGGGATTGAAACGTCATGAAAGTTCGCAGCTCAGTCAAGAAAATGTGCGACAAGTGCAAGGTGGTCAAGCGCCGCGGAGTCGTGCGCGTGATCTGCGAGAACCCCAAGCACAAGCAACGTCAAGGTTAGTCAGGAAGGGATAGAAGATGGCACGCATTGCAGGCATCGAATTGCCGCCAAGCAAACGGGCGAGGATCGGTCTGACCTATATCTTCGGCATCGGGAAGACCCGTGCACTGGAGATTCTGGCGAAGGCCAAGGTCGATGCGGAAACCAAGATCAAGGACCTCACCGACGACGAGACGCTGCGGATCCAGCGCGTCATCAACCAGGAGGGCCGTGTGGAGGGCGATCTGCGTCAGGCCGTGTCGCTGGACATCAAACGGCTGATCGAGATCGGCGCCTATCGCGGCATGCGGCATCGCCGCAATCTTCCTACGAGGGGTCAGCGGACGCACACGAACGCACGGACCCGGCGTGGACCGCGCCGCGCGATCGCCGGCAAGAAGGGCGCCGGCGGCGGTAAGAAGGGCTAAGGATGGCTAAAGCAACCAAGGGCGGCAAGAAGGGCGGCCGCCGTGAAAAGAAGAACGTCCCCCACGCGGTCGTGCACATCAAGGCCACGTTCAACAACACGATCATCACGATCGCCGATCCCCAGGGCAACGTGGTGAGCTGGGCCTCGGCCGGCGGCCAGGGGTTCAAGGGCTCCCGCAAGGGCACGCCGTTTGCGGCCCAGACCGCGGCGGCCAATGCTGCCCGCGCAGCGCGGGATCACGGCGTTCGAACCGTGGATGTGCGAGTCAAGGGGCCCGGTTCGGGCCGGGAGTCGTCGATTCGAGCTATGCAGGCCGCGGGTATCGAGGTCAAGTCGATCAAGGACGTGACGCCGATCCCGCACAACGGTTGCCGGCCGCCGAAGCGCCGCCGCGTCTAGGCGAGGAGAGATACCGTGGCAAGAAATACGGGAGCGGTTTGTCGGTTGTGTCGCCGGGAGGGGCTCAAGCTCTTCCTCAAGGGCGACCGCTGTTTCAAGGAGAAGTGCGCGTTCGAGCGGCGCGGCTACGCGCCGGGGCAGCACGGCCGTCGTCGGACCAAGGTCCAGAACTACGGGATCCAGCTGCGCGAGAAACAGAAAGTCAAGCGCATGTACGGCGTCCTCGAGCGGCAGTTTCGCGGCTACTTTGCGCGCGCCGCGCGCTCCAAGGGCATCACCGGCACGAACTTGCTGCAAACCCTCGAGCGCAGGCTGGACAATGTCGTCTACAGGCTCGGTTTCGCGTCATCGCGATCGATGGCGCGGCAACTCGTTTCGCACGGACACATCCAGATCGACAGCCGCAAGGTGACGATCCCGTCCGCGCTGGTCAAGCCCGGTAGCGTGGTCGCGTTGCGTGAAAAAAGCCGCAAGAACGAGCAGATCAAAGTCTGTGTGGATACCGCGAAGGGTCGCGGGGTCCCGGCCTGGCTCGAGCTCGATGCGGATCAGTTCCAGGGGACGGTCAAACAGTTGCCCGAGCGGGACGAGATCCTGATGCCCATTCAAGAGCAGTTGATCGTCGAGTTGTATTCAAAGTAATCGTTCAACCGACCGCGGAAGGGATACGTCCCCGACGGGAGGAATCGGATGGTCTGGAAAGGTTTTCAACGGCCCAAACGACTGGAAGTCGATCAGGCGACCCTGACGTCGACCTTCGGCCGCTTCTATGCGCAGCCTTTCGAGCGTGGTTTCGGAATCACGGTCGGCAACGCGCTGCGCCGGATCCTGCTCTCCTCGATCGAGGGCGCCGCGATCACGGCGGTCAAGATCGACGGCGTGTTGCACGAGTTCACATCGATTCCCGGTGTGGTCGAAGACACGACGGACATTATCCTGAACCTCAGACAAATCCCGTTCCGGGTGCACAGCGACCACGCCGAAACGATGACGCTGACCGCCGAAGGTCCCGGGACTGTTCGTGCCGGGGACATCGTGGCCGGTGCCAACGTCGAGGTGCTGGACCCCGAACGGCCGATCGCGACGCTCTCCGAAGAGGGCAAGATCTCGATGGAGATGCGATTGAAGCAAGGTCGCGGCTACGTCGCCGCGAACCACAACTTCGACGAGGATCTGGGCATCGGCTTCATTCCGCTGGACTCCGTACACTCACCGGTTCGCAAGGTCACAACTACACCGTTGAGGACGCGCGTCTGGGCCAGACCACGGACTACGACAAGCTGATTCTCGAGGTCTGGACCAACGGCGCCGTCGCCCCGCAGGA
The DNA here is from genome assembly GCA_011773795.1 of Acidobacteriota bacterium. Taxonomy (GTDB): domain Bacteria; phylum Acidobacteriota; class Polarisedimenticolia; order Polarisedimenticolales; family Polarisedimenticolaceae; genus WVWW01. The sequence goes on along the minus strand of WVWW01000008.1, from coordinate 13,076 downwards.
CGCGGTCGCCATGGCGGCCAAGCTGCTCAAGGACCACATGGCGATCTTCATCAACTTCGAGGAAGCGCCGGAAGAGGACCTCGATTTCCCGACGACCGAGGACGAACGGCTGATGGATCAGCTCAGCCGCACCGTCGACGAGCTGGAGCTCTCGGTCCGCTCGTACAACTGCCTGAAGAACGCCGACATCAAGACGATCGGCGAGCTGGTCACGCGGACCGAGGCCGAGATGCTCAAGACCAAGAACTTCGGGCGCAAGTCGCTGAACGAGATCAAGGACATCCTGGCCGAGATGGGCCTGTCCCTGGGCATGGACGTCGACGTGAGGAAGATGAAGGCCCGGATGGGCTAGACGGCCCGAAGAGCGGGCGAAGAGGCAACGATGAATCACCGAGTGGCAGGGCGAAAACTCGGCCGGACGACGGAGCACCGTGTGGCGCTGCTGCGTAACCTGTCGACGCAGTTGTTCGCCAACGAGAAGATCCAGACCACGCTGGCCAAAGCGAAGGAGCTGCGGCCGTTTGCCGAGCGGCTGGTGACGATTTCTAAGCGTGGGACGCTGCACGCCCGCCGGCAGGTCGCCAGGCACATTCACGATCGCAAGGTCGTTTCGAAGTTGTTCGATACCCTCTCGGCGAGGTACGATCAGCGTCCCGGTGGGTATACCCGGATCATCAAGCTGGGGCCACGCCGTGGGGACAGCGCCGAGATGGCGATGATCGAGTTGGTGGATTCCGAGGGCTCGGAGGCGGTGGAGCCGGCGGAGGCTGCTCCGCCCAAGAAGAAGAAGAAGGCGAAGGCAACCAAGAAGACGAGCAAGAAGACCACGAAGAAACCGGCCGAGAAAGCGACCAAGAAGACCGCCAAGAAGAAGACCGCGAAGAAGAAGACCGCAAAGAAGAAGACGACCAAGAAGAAGACCACCAAGGACTGAGCGGTGACGCAATTGAATTGACGATCCGAGAGGGAGCATCGGCTCCCTCTTTTTTTGCACTACGGGGGAAGCGTGCCGAAGCGCACCGACATCAAGAAGATCCTGGTCATCGGCTCCGGTCCGATCGTGATCGGGCAGGCCTGCGAATTCGACTACTCCGGCACCCAGGCCTGCAAGGCCCTGCGCGAGGAGGGCTACGAGGTCGTCCTGGTCAACTCCAACCCGGCGACGATCATGACCGATCCCGCCGTGGCCGACCGCACCTACGTCGAGCCGCTGACCGCCGAGGTCGTCGAGCTGATCCTCGAGCGCGAGCGCCCCGATGCCCTGCTGCCGACCGTCGGGGGGCAGACGGGGCTCAACGTGACCGTCGCGCTCGGCGAGTCGGGCGCACTCGAGCGCCACGACGTGAAGCTGATCGGGGCCAACCTGGAGGCGATCCAGAAGGCCGAGGACCGCCAGCGGTTCAAGGAGGCGATGGCGGCGATCGGTCTGGAAACACCGCGCAGCGGGACGGTGAACACCGCCGACGAGGCTCGCGAGTTGCTCGAGGAAATCGGGTTTCCGGCGATCATCCGGCCCTCGTTCACGCTGGGCGGGACCGGCGGCGGCACGGCCTACAACATCGAGGAGTTCGAGCAGATCGTCGCCGAGGGGCTCGACGCCAGTCCCACGACCCAGGTCCTGATCGAGGAATCGGTGCTCGGCTGGAAGGAGTACGAGCTCGAGGTGATGCGCGACCTCAACGACAACGTCGTCGTGATCTGCTCGATCGAGAACTTCGACGCGATGGGCGTGCACACCGGCGACTCGATCACCGTGGCGCCGGCGCAGACGCTGACCGACAAGGAATACCAGCGGATGCGCGACGCGGCGATCGCGGTCATCCGCGAGATCGGCGTCGAGACCGGCGGGTCGAACATCCAGTTCGCCGTCGACCCGGCCACCGGCCGCATGGTCGTGATCGAGATGAACCCCCGCGTCTCGCGCTCGTCGGCGCTGGCATCGAAGGCGACGGGCTTCCCGATCGCCAAGATCGCCGCGAAGCTGGCCGTCGGCTACACGCTCGACGAGATCCCGAACGACATCACGCGGGACACGCCGGCCTCGTTCGAGCCGACGCTCGACTACGTCGTGGTCAAGGTGCCGCGCTGGGCCTTCGAGAAGTTCCCGCACACCAATCCCGTGCTGGGGACGCAGATGAAGTCGGTCGGTGAGGCCATGGCGATGGGGCGATCGTTCCGCGAAGCGCTGCAGAAGGCCTTGCGCTCGCTGGAGATCGGTTGCTTCGGCTTCGGCGCGGACGGCCGCAAGTCGATCGATCCGAAGAGGTTGCGCGAGAAGCTCACGACGCCCAACTGGGAACGCATGTTCTATATCCGCTACGCCCTGCAGAGCGGCATGTCGGTGGACGCCATCGCGGAATTCACCGGTATCGACCCGTGGTTCCTCTCGCAGCTCGAGGCGCTGGTCCACATGGAGGGCCGTGTACGCGGGTTCTCCCTGGAAACCGTACCCCCGGCGCTGATCCGGCAGGCCAAGCGTGACGGCTTCTCCGACGTCCAGCTGGCCCACCTGTTGGGCTGCACGGAGGACCAGGTCCGCGAGCGCCGCGCCGAGGAAGGCATCCTCGCGGTCTACAAGCGCGTCGACACCTGCGCCGCGGAGTTCGAGGCGCACACCCCGTACCTGTACTCGACCTACGAGGAGGAGTGCGAGGCCGAGCCGACCGATCGACGCAAGATCATGATCCTGGGCGGCGGGCCGAACCGCATCGGGCAGGGGATCGAGTTCGACTACTGCTGCTGCCACGCCTCGTTCGCGCTCGCCGAGCTGGGTATCGAGACCATCATGGTCAACTGCAACCCGGAGACCGTCTCGACGGACTACGACACCTCCGATCGGCTGTACTTCGAGCCGCTGACGCTCGAGGACGTGCTGCGCATCGTCGACGTCGAGCGTCCGGAAGGCGTGATCGTCCAGTTCGGGGGACAGACGCCGCTGGGCCTCGCCTTGCCGCTGCAGCGGCGCGGGGTCAAGATCCTGGGGACCTCGCCCGACGCGATCGATCTCGCGGAGGACCGCCAGCGCTTCGGCGATCTGCTCGCGGAGCTGGGGATCCCGGCGCCGGCGTGGGGCACGGCGCGGACCCTGGAGGAGGCGCGCACGATCGCCGAGAGGATCGGGTACCCGCTGCTGGTGCGGCCGTCCTACGTCCTGGGAGGGAGAGCGATGTTCATTTCCCACGACGAGAGCACGCTGGAGGAGACGATGCGCCGGGCGATGGAGGCGGCACCGGATCACCCGGTCCTGCTCGATCGCTTCCTGGAGGACGCGTACGAGGTGGACGTGGACTGTCTGGCCGACGGCGAGGACGTCGTCGTCGCCGGGATCATGCAGCACATCGAGGAGGCCGGGGTGCACTCGGGCGATTCGGCCTGCGTGATCCCGCCGTTCCACACGACCGTCGTGGAACGGTTGCCGCAGCTCCGCGAGTACTCTCACGCGTTGGCCCGGGCGCTCGGCGTGCGCGGACTGATGAACGTGCAGTACGCCATCAAGGACGACACCGTGTACGTCCTGGAGGTCAACCCGCGCGCCAGCCGGACGGTCCCGTTCGTCGCCAAGGCGACGGGCATCCCGCTCGCCGGTCTGGCGGCGAAGATCATGACCGGCAAGACCCTGCGCGAGCTCGGGCTGGTCGAGGAGCCGGAGGTCCGCGGCCGCTTCGTCAAGGAGTCGGTGTTTCCGTTCATCAAGTTCCCCAGCGAAGATCCCGTTCTGGGGCCGGAAATGCGCAGCACCGGGGAAGTGATGGGTGTCGCGGAAGGGTTCGGCCAGGCCTTCGCCAAGGCACAACTGGCGGCGGGGCAGCCGCTGCCGCGCGAGGGCCGTGCCTTCCTCTCCGTCCACGACAACGACAAGGCTGCGTTGGTCCCGGTGGCGCGCGGCCTCGCCGAGCTCGGGTTCGATATCGTTGCGACCGCGGGCACGCAGTCGTTCCTGCGCGAGCGCGGCATCCCCTGCGAGCAGGTCTTCAAGGTTCTCGAGGGCCGTCCGAACATCGTCGACCGCTTGAAGAACGGCGAGATCGAGCTGATCATCAACACGCCGCTGGGTGCCGAGTCCTACTTCGACGAGAAGGCGCTACGGCGCGCGGCGACCGACCGCGGGATCCCGCTGGTGACGACCCTGTCGGGCGCCCACGCGACGGTCCAGGCCATTCGCGATCTGAAGCAGCAGACGCTGGAAGTCCGCAGCCTCCAGGAGATCTACGACGCCCGTTAGGGCTTCTTGATCCGCTCGATCAACGACGAGGTCGCGTGCCGTTTGGCGTCCCCGACGATCGTGACGCGCCAGCCCATCTCGGACGCGAGATCGGCCTCGGGGACCGTTTCGGGCGTGTAATCGGAGCCCTTGCAGTGGACATCCGGGCGGATCGCGCGCAACACGTCGCGGGCGTCCAGCTCGTCGAACACCGTGACGTAGTCGACGCAGCCGAAACCGGCGACCAGCTCGGCGCGTTCGTCCTGCGGGACGAGCGGTCGGGAGGGTCCTTTGAGCTCGCGGGCGGACCGATCGGAGTTGATCGCCACGACCAGCAGATCGGCCTCGGCCGCGGCGCCTTCGAGGTAGCGGAGGTGGCCGACGTGCAACAGATCGAACAGCCCGTTCGCGAGCGCCACCGTCTGGCCGGCCTTGCGTCGTGGCTCCAGGTCGGCGAGCAGTGCCTCGCGGTCGAGGATCTTGGCCGGGCAGCTCATGCGGCGTGATCGGCGTCGATCGCGGCCACGAGCTCTTGCGGAGAAACGGTCGCGGTACCCATCTTCTGGACCACGATTCCCGCGGCATAGTTGGCCAGCGTCGCGGCGTCGCGCATGTCCGACCCGGCGATCAGCGACAGCGTGAGCGTGGCGATGACGGTGTCCCCGGCACCGGTCACGTCGGCGACCTCCTCGGCGCCGTACGCCGGGATGGTGTGCGGCTTCCTGCGTCGCTCGAACAGCGTCATACCCTTCGCGCCGCGGGTCACCAAGACGGCGCGGTTCCCGGTGCGTCGCAACAGCGCCTTGCCGGCCGCGGCCAGGCTGCGATCGGACACCGCGTCGCCGCCCAGCGCCGACTCGAGCTCTTCTTGGTTGGGCGAACAGACCGTCATCCCGCGAAAATCCACGACCCGGGCGCGCGAGTCGATCGTCACCGGGGCCCCGCTAGCCACCAGACGGCGCAGCTTGGACAGCAGGCCGGGGCGGGGGGCCGCGGCACCGTACCCGTAGTCGGCGACGAGTAGCCCGCGGCTACCCTGAAGCGATCCGGAAAGCTTGGCCGAGATCTTGCGTTCCAGCGCCCCCGCCAGCCGGCCGTGGGCGCGTCCGCGATCGATCCGGACGACCTGCTGTCGCCGGGTGTGGATTCCTCCGGCGAGAATCCGGCTCTTCGTCGGTGTCGCGTACGAGCTGTCTCGAACGAGGCCGGCCGTGCTGACGTCCTGATCGCGCAGACAGGCAACCAGGTCGTCGCCCGACTCGTCGCGACCGACGATACCCACAGGCCGGGGACGCGCACCCAGCGCGCGAAGATTGGCGACGCTGTTGGCGGCGCCACCGGGGGCCAGGACGCGTCGCTTCTCATCGAGGATGAGCACGGGGGCCTCGCGTGAGACGCGCTGGATGTCCCCGAAGACAAATTCGTCCGCGACGAGGTCTCCGAGCACGGCGACCGGGAGTCCCGCAAATCGCGAGACCCAACCGCGCAGCCGGTCGGCGCGATCGCGATGCGCGCTCATCGGGTCGTTGCCTCGGAGGGCGTGTTCCGCGATAGCGCGAGATTCACCGCCTCGTCGATCGTGCCCGCGCGCACCAGGATCGGTTGGACCCCCGCAGCGACGGCCGAGCGCAGCGCCGCCTCCGAGTCTGCGAGCAAAAAAGACCGGCCGAGGTCGATGCCCATCTCATCGCGAGCACGATCGAAGAGACCGCTGCCCGGTCGCCGACAATCACAGGCGCGACGGTAGCGCTCCACCTCGCCTTCGGGGTGATGCGGGCAGTGGTAGATGCCGTCGATGCGTGCGTTCTCTTCGAGCAGCAACCCACGCAACCGTTCGTGGAAGTCGGCCAACGCGGCCTCGTCGAGCGTCCCCAGGGCGATCNNCGACGCACGGCCGCGCCGGCGCCGGGTCTCAGCCGCACGCGCGCCGGGTCGGTGACGCCGGCTTCGCAGAGCGTCCCGTCCTGATCGACAAAGATGGCGCGTCGGCGCATCGGCACCCCTCAGAAAGGCATCCAAGGATAGCGCAACCGCGTCAACCCGGCTGCCGCCGGAGCCGCTCCTCGATCGCATGAACCAGCCGTTCGCCGTCACGGACCACCGTCCGGATCGGCAGGACCCGCAGCCCGAAACTCGCGGCGGTGTCCAAGCCGATCCGCGCCAGGTCTTTCTCCGTCGTCACCAGCTCGGCCCCCGCATCGTCCGCCTGCCCACGCAGACGGCGCAGGGTGGCCGCGTCGATCCTGCGATGGTCGGCGAACGCATGAAAGCCGGCGATCTCGAGGCCGAGTCGCTCGAGATCCGAACGGAACCGCTCGGGGTTGCCGATCGCGCAGAAGGCGACCGTACGAGCCGGCCGCGGCATCACCGCCATGGCGGCGTCGCGGAGCTCCTCGGTTTCGTGATCGGCGTGGAGGATGGCTGCGGACGGATTGTAGGATCGGATCGCCGTTTCGAGTCGCTCCGCGCCATCGGGCGAGCCGCTGCGGGTGATCACGATCCAATCGGCTCGAGCCAACGATGCCGGCGGTTCACGCAGGAGGCCGGCCGGCAGCAACCGGTCTCGATGGAAGGGCCGCGTCCGATCGAGCAGCACGATGTCGATGTCCCGAGCCAGCCTGCGGTGCTGGAACCCGTCGTCCAGCAAGACGAGACGCGCCCCGAGCTCGACGGCGCGGCGGGCACCCGCCGTCCTGTCCGAACCGACGACGACGATCGCTTCGTCGAGGCTGTTTGCCAGCATCCAGGGTTCATCCCCGGCCACGGAGGCCGGGCAGCGGATCCCGTCGCCCGCGGACACGACGACGGGACCGGCCCCCGCCGATCCGCCGTAGCCCCGGCTGACGATCGCCGTGGGCACGTGACGCTCCAGCATCGTCCGGGCCAGCCACCGCACCAGCGGAGTCTTGCCGGTGCCTCCGGCCGAGAGGTTGCCGACGCTGATCACCGGTACGGCCACACGGGCGGCGGCGTTCGGCCGGTCATAACGCGCGTTCCGACGCCTCATCCACACGCCGTAGAGCCAACTCAGCGGCCCGAGTGCCGTGCGTAGCGGACCCGGCTGCGGCGGTTTCACGCGCCGCCTCGCGACAGCAACGGCGCGACGGCACGGAGCGTGCGCTCCAGTGCGCCGGAGTGGCGGCGGATCGTTTCGCGGGCCGCCTCGCCGGCAAGGTTTCTCAGACCCGCATCGGCGAGCCACGCGCTCGCCGCCGCGCTCAGATCGACCGCATCACGGACCCGGCGTGCGCCACCGGCGGCAAGCAACTCGCGGACCGGTTCCTCGAAGTGCTCGGTGTGCGGGCCGACGTGGACCGGGATTCCGGCGACCGCCGGCTCGAGAGGTGAGTGGCCGCCGAACGGTTTCAGCGTGCCCCCGACGAACGCGATCCGCGCGATGCCGTAGAGCGCCGCGAGTTGGCCGAGCGTGTCGACGACGACGACGTCCCGCGGAGCGGGGGAGTCCGCGCCGAGCGTCGACCACGTCGCGACGTTCCATCCCGAAGAAGCCAACTCGACGACCTCGTGCACGCGCTGCAAGTGGCGCGGCGCAAGGACGAGCAGCAGTTCGGGGAAGCTCCGGCGCAAGGTGGCAAACGCCTCCAGGAGGATCTCTTCCTCGCCGGGGCGCGTGGAACCCGCGACCCAGATCGGACGTGACAGGTCACCGAGCCGGCGTTCGAACAGCGCCCGATCGATGTCCGGCGCGCGTAGGTCGTACTTGAGGTTGCCGGTGACACACACCGCACCCGCCGGTGCGCCGAGCGATTCGAAACGCTCGGCGTCTTCCTGGGATTGGGCGGCGATCAGCGCGAAGCGTTGCAGCAGCGGCCGGTAAAGCGCCGCCCAGCGCCTGTACCGCGCCATGCGCTCCGGCGCCAACCGTGCGCTGACCAACGCGAGGGGCACCTCGGCAGCCGCGGTCTCGTGGATGAGGTTGGGCCACAGCTCGGTCTCGATCAGCATGAGCAGCCGGNNGAGCAGCCGGGGCTCGAGTCGTTTCAGCAACCGCCGGGGGTAGCCGCTGAAGTCGAACGGAAGCAGGAACCGAGTTCCCGTATCCGGGAGTTGCGCCAGTCCCGTCGCGGTGACGGCGGACAGCGCAAGCGGGTGATCGGGGAAACGCTCGCGCAGCGACGCCGCGAGGGTCGTCACGACGCGCGCCTCACCGACCGACGCGCCGTGGAGCCAGATCGACCGCGAAAGCGGTTCCGGAAGCTCCCGCGTGGTGCGTTGCGCGCATTCCCGCGCGTGACGCGGATCCCGTCCGCGCCACGCCGCCCAAGCCAGGGCGAAGGGCTTGGCCACGAACGCAAAAGTGTTGTACAGGGCGAGCACGCGTCACGGATGGTAGACGAGCGCCGCCAAACCGGTCAAACAAGTCCTGAACGACGGGATATTTACAGTTTGCACCACTGTTCGGCGGAACCCATATTTTTGAGCGAGGCCGGGCGAGACATGACGACCAAGAAGAAGGCTGGCAGGGGTACGCAGAGCGCGGCCGAGGACAAGACGTTCCTCCGGCGCGGCCGGATCGCCTGGTCGCTCNNGGGTGGCGCTTTCCACGGCGCAGCAGGAATACCAACTCTTGCTCGCCGAGACGATCGCGCGCGAAGTGGACATTCACGTCGACGGCCTGCGCGCGGAGCTCCTGCGCGTGTCCCAGACCCTCGGTGGAGCCATCCGTCGCACCGGCGGGCCCAACGCGGACCTGCGGCGCGATCTCGCCGCGGTGGTCGACGAGAGGATGCCGTACCTGCGCTACGACGAGGCTCGTGGCGGCCGACGCAGCATCGTCACGGGGGAACTCGCGGCCGAGATCAAGCCGTCGTTCGACGGCAGCCTCGAAGAAGCCACCAAGGTGCTGTCCGATGGGTCCCGGAGCCGGCCCGACACCACGATCGTCTCACAACCGATCCTGGCCGGCGCGCCACCACGCGCGCATCTGGTTATTTCCGCGCCGGTGCTCTCGAGAGGGAAACTGCGCGGCGTGCTCTCGAGTCTGGTGGATCTCGAACACG
>WVWW01000008.1:586-3828 GCA_011773795.1 Acidobacteriota bacterium | reverse complement strand
ACACCACCGGTCGCGTCTTCACCAACAACTCGAACGCCGGACCACGTCCGGGGGAGAACGCGGCCGAGTCGGACCTCGTGGATCGTTTCCTGACGTCTTCACATGTCGGTCGCGCGACCGTGACGTTTTTCGACACCGTCGGCGGCGAGACGCAAGAGTTCCAGGGCTCCTTCGAGGTCACGCGCCAAGGCTGGGGTGTGTTCATCCAGGCGCCCTCCCAGGACGTGTACCGTCCGATCGAGACGGTCGTGGAGTCCACCTGGAACACCGCCGTTTTCGTGTTGGTCCTGTGCGTCGCCCTGAGCTGGTTTTTCGCGCGCACGCTGTCTCACCCGATCAACCGTCTCGCGGGGGCTTCGAGCCGCTTTGCCGCCGGGGATCTGTCGACCCGCGTTTCGGTGCGAACGCGGAACGAGATCGGCGAGCTGGCCCACTCGTTCAACGTCATGGCCGACGAAATCGAGGACCAGATCCGCAAGCTCAAGCGCGCCGCCCGCGAGAACCACGAGCTGTTCATGGGTACGATCCGCGCGATGGCCCAGGCGATCGACGCCAAGGATCCGTACACCCGCGGCCACTCGATGCGCGTCAACAAGTACTCCGTGATCCTGGCGAAGGAGCTCGGCCTGAAAGGTGCGCAGCTACGCGAGATCCACGTCTCCTCGCTGATGCACGACGTGGGCAAGATCGGCATCGACGACGCGATCCTGCAGAAGCCCGGCAAGCTGACCGACGAGGAGTTCGAGGTCATGAAGACGCACACGATCCTCGGCGCCAACATCCTCGCCCCGATCCGCCAGATGAAGCGCATCATCCCGGGTTTGCGCTGGCACCATGAGCGCATGAGCGGCCAGGGTTATCCCGACGGATTGTCCGGGGATCAGATCCCGCTCATGGCGAGGATCATCGCCGTCGCGGACACGTTTGACGCCGTCACGACCGACCGGCCGTACCAGAAGACGATGACGTTCGACGAAGCGCTGCAGGTCCTCGAGCGACTCCGGGGAGACGCGCTCGACACGAAGATCGTGGAGGCGTTCATGAACGCCTACAAGCGCGGCTTGATTCGCAAGGATACGGACGACACCGCCGTCGCCGAGGGGGCTCTCGAACCCGTCGAGGCCTAGCCTTTACATGAAGTCGCGTTCGCCCGGCGGCCGGTCCCCGTCGTCGACGATCGGGCGATCGAGCCTCAACGCGGTCAGCAGCTCGCGCAGGAACTTGTATTCGTTGCCCCGGGTCACCGCGGCGAAACGCATCCGCGAGGCGATGAACTTCTCGAGCAGGGGCAACGAATCCCGGCCTTCCAGCAGCGTGTAGTAGATGATCGGGTGGATGTCGCGCCCGTGCCGCAGCTCGATCGAGCGACGCAGGGCCTCGCTCATGCGCTCGCCTCCGAGACGCCGCGCCGCCCAGGCGGCGGCCTTGCGAACCGCGTACAGCTCCGGGAGCTGGTACTCGGGGCGTGTCAGCACGCGTTCGACGAGCTCGCGCGCGTTGTCGCTGTCCGCTTCCCCGGCATGTTCGAGCACGATCAGGCTCTCGACCGGATCGACGCGTCCGAACGCGGCGGAGAGGATGGCCGCTGCGGGCTCGGCATCGTGGAAGCGGCCCAGGTGACGGTACGCCGTGCTGCGGACCGCGGGGTCCTCGTCGAACGCGAACGCCTCCCACTTCTCGAGATCTTCGCCCGCGTCGCGGACCGCCCGCAATTGCCGTATCGCGGTCTCGATCCGTTTCACCAGCAAGCCGTCCTTCTGTACCTCCCGCGCCTTCTCGAGACCACGCAGCGCCTTCACGTCCTCCAACTCGATCGTGCGGTCGAGCAGCCACTCGGCCTGCGGCTTGTCGGTCGAACGACGCACCAGCCGCGGGAGCTCGATGTCGAGCAAACGGTTTCGAATCGCCTCGTCCGCGCCCGGGAGGCGTCGCTCCGCGGCGAGCTTCGCCGCGGTCTGTGCCAGCGGCCAGCGGTGTGATTCGATCGCCCGGACCAGCACGCGATGGGCCCGTGGTTCGTCCATGCGCGCCAGCGCGCGGGCCGCCGTGATCCCGGCCTTGATCTCGGGGTCCCCGATCGCGTGGACCAGCAGGTCGATCACCTCGGGCGAAGAGATCTTTGCCGCGGCCTCGAAGATGTGGAGCCGCTCTTCGGTGGCCGCGCCGTTGACACGGCGGGTCAGGATCGGGATCGACGCCTCCGGATCCAGCTGCACGAGTAGCCTGTAAAGCGCCTTGCGGGCGGTGGGGTTTTCGAGCTTNNGCACCAGGAGCGAGAGGGCCGCGTACGAGCTGACCGAGCGGTGGTCGTCGAACAACGCCGCAAACAACGTGTCGATGGACTCCTTGTCGGGGTACTGGGCGAGTGCCTTCGCCACCTCGATGCGGATCAACACGTTCTCGTGTTTGACGAGCGCCAGCAGGACCGGCAGCGAGGAAGGGTGTCCGACGCGGCCGACCGCCCGAATCGCGTACAGGGTGCGCACCCATTCCTCCGGTGGCAGGAGGGAATCCTGAGACAGCTCCTCGTGGAGGATTTCGAGCGAGGCGGGGGCGGTCATGATCGTGGCCGCCTCGAGGACGCTCATCTGGCGGTGGACGCCGTCGTCCCCGGCGAGGTGGCGCCCCGCGTCCGCGAGCCGGACCGCCTCCGCTTCCCCGGCCGAGGCGAGTGCCCAGATCAGGTGCGCCTTCCGCGCTTCGGCGTAACCGGTTTGTTCTGCGTCGGCTCGCGCGACCGCTTCGTACAACGCCTCGATTGCTTCCGGTGTGGCCTGAAACGCGAGCGCATACGCCGACAGGAAGAATGTCGATCGATCGGCCTGGAGCGCCTCGTTCGCGAGCAGCGGGATGACCCCCGCTTCCGCCGTCCCGAGCCGGTATGCGATATCGGTGTAAGCTTCGACGAAGGCCGTGTCGTCCTTGAATTGCCTTCGTGCAAGGCCGACGTCGGCGAATCCTTGCTCGACGATCGCCCGGATTCGCTCCTGTTCGACAAGGGCCAGCACCGGATCGTCCTCCTGGCCGCGGACGGTGGGCGAGGCCAGCAGCACCAGGCACAGGGCAACGACGGGACGAGCGCGCATCAAGGGAACCCCCGCGAAAGAAAATCAATATACCGACGCGGGGGAGGTGCGGCAAAAACCCGCTTGCCGCTGGCCTATAATCGTCGTTCCGACGAGGAGGAGACCGTCATGCGTGCTTTCAGAAGTGGGTTCCTGATGTTGGCCGTCGTCGTCGTT
>WVWW01000008.1:0-568 GCA_011773795.1 Acidobacteriota bacterium | reverse complement strand
TCCATGCCGTTTCGATCATGGGGGGCTCGACCGCGCCGCACGCCCGGGAGGCGATCGCGGCGGCGATCGCGGGGCCGTATCGCGCTGCGGCAACGGAGGCCATCCGCGGGCTCACCGGGCCGGCGGACGAGGCGACGCAGGCGGCACTGCGCACGGCGTTCGGGACGGGCGGGTCGGTCAAGGTCGCCGCCGCCGCGCACCTCGCCGCGAGCGGCGATGCCGAGGCCATCGAGTGGCTCGCGGGCGAGCTCGGCCGTGGCGGTGGGGTCCTCCCCGCGGAAGCGATGGCGGCGCTCGCGACGACCGAACACTCGGAAAAGGTCCGCGACGCGTTGCGTGGCCTGATCTGGAACAAGAACATCTCGATTCGCAACGAGGGCTACATGCTGCTCGGACAGGTCGGCGCCCCATGGTCCGTTTCCCTGCTGCTGGAAGGTCTCGACAAGGAATTCGGCGAGAAACGCGTGGAGCCGATCGTCGGCCTCGGCCGGACGGGGGATCCCTCCGCCGCGGAGGCGATCCATCCCTGGGTCGAAACGCAAGGCCTGGTGCTCGCCTCGCTGGAGGC
>WVWW01000294.1:10974-13944 GCA_011773795.1 Acidobacteriota bacterium | reverse complement strand
TGACGGAGCTCGAGCGGGTATCGTTACGGGCCCTGCACGGGTTGTACCCCGTGCGTTCCGAGCCGCTGATCCAGCCGGTCATCGAGGAGGTCGAGTAGTGCAGTTCCGGCGTTCGAGCAGCGCGCCGGTCGCGATCAACATCGCACCGCTCGTCGACGTCGTGTTCCTGCTGGTGATCTTCTTCGCGGTTTCCACGACCTTCCTGGAGACGGCCGGCCTCGAGTTGACGCTGCCGACCTCCTCCTCGACCGCCGAGCGCGCGCCAAAGGAGATCACGGTCGAGGTTTCCAAGGACGAGTCGGTGTACCTCGAGGGCGAACGGGTCGAGGAGGGCACGCTCGCGACACGACTGCAGGAGCAGCTCGAGGAACGCGACGACAAGCTCGTGTTGCTGCGCGCCGACGAGCAGACGCCCCACGGTACGGTCGTCCGCATCATGGACCTGGCTCGCGCGGCCGGAGCGACCGGGTTGACGATCGCCGCGCGGCGGGACGGCGACTAGTGTCCCGGACCGACGCCGACGCCGGCGGCTAGCTCGCAGGGTCGGATGGGGCGCGTCAGGATCATCGCCGGGAACCTCAAGGGGCGCCGTCTGGAGGTCCTCGACGGGCCCGGGCTGCGACCGACCCCGGATCGCGCACGTGAGGCCCTGTTCAGCATCCTGGGCAGCCGCGTCTGCGGCGCTCGTGTGCTGGACGCCTACGCGGGCACCGGGGCCCTCGGCTTCGAGGCGCTCAGCCGTGGGGCGCGTCACGTCGTGTTCGTCGAGTCGTCCCCGGCCGCCGCGGCGCAGCTGGAGCGAGCCAGGGCCCGGCTCGGCTGCCTCGATGTCTCGCGGGTCCAGACCGGCGACGTGGTGGCGCTGTTCGATCGCGGCGGCCTGGCGGGTCCCTTCGACCTGATCCTGGCCGATCCCCCCTACGGCTCGGGCGAGCACGACCGCTTCCTCGCGGCGCTGGGCCGCCACCGGCCGGTCGCGCCGGGCGGTTGGTTGGTCCTCGAGGACGAGGCTCAAAAAACGGCCGTATCCGGCGCCGAACCGGCGGGCCTGACGCCCATCCGGCAGTCGACATACGGGCGCTCGTTGCTGCACTTCTACGAAGCTGTCGGCGAGAGTTGAAATCCGGGTTTTCTTGATTATATTTGCCCGCGACGCACTATTTTTTGCGCCGGAACCCCCCGGCCCGGTCCTTTCGATCCGGTTCGGGGGACATCTCGGGCGAGCCGGAATTCCTTGACTTACTTCTCCGGCCCCTTGAAGATGAGCGGCGGTTATCACGTGCGTCGCGGGAGAATGCGGATGAGTAAGTCAGCTGCGATAACGGCCCTTGGGGTGCTGTTGGCGGTCTTTTTGTCCGTCGGGACGGCCGTGGCTCATGAGGGGTCCGGCCCGCCACCGAAAGACCTCAAGTTCGTCAACGATCACTGGACGCCGTGGGACCCCCCGGAAGCCGGCGAGGGCGCCTACATCATTCAAAAGGGCGACACGCTGTGGGATCTGGCCGCCGAGTGGCTCGGCGACCCCTACCTGTGGCCCCAAATCTGGGACGAGAATCGCTACATCCTGGACAGCCACTGGATCTACCCCGGGGATCCGCTGGTGATCCCGGGCAAGCCCCAGGTGGTTCCCGACGAGGGGCCTCCGCCCGGTAGCGAGGAACCGGTCGAGCCCGATGAGCCGGTCGAGCCCGACATGCCGTACCAAGACACGAGCGAGCCGGAGCCGGAGCCCGCACCGAGGGTCGCGCCGTTGTTGCCCGTCGCCGACGCCCAGGACATTCACTGCTCCGGGTTCATCGACGTCGAGCATGAGTACTCCGACCTGTGGATCGCGGGGAACGAGCACGGCGAGGACAAGCTGCACTACGGCGAGGGTGACGTCATCTACCTGAGCCAGGGTCGGAACCAAGGCATCCAACCCGGAGATACGTTTGCCGTGCATCGCGTCACGCGTGACGTGGACCATCCGGCGACCGGCGACCTCGTAGGCAAGTTCGTGCGCCGCTTGGGCAAGGTGCGCGTGATGCTGACGCAGGAGAACACGTCGACCGCGGTCATCGAGATGTCCTGTGAAGACATCCGCACGAGCGACGAGTTGGTCGCATGGGACGAGATTCCGGTTCCGATGCGCCGCGAGATGCCGTCGTTCGATCGCTACGATGCAGAACCGTCGGGTGGGGCGACCGGTCACGTGGTGCACGTGGCGGACGACCGCATGTCCGTCGCGCAGGGATCGATCGTGCACACCGACCTCGGTGTGGCGAGCGGCGTCAACCCCGGCGACGTGCTGACCGTCTACCGCGACGTCGAGCAGCTGCCGCGGACCGTCGTGGCTCAGGCGATCGTGTTGACCGTCGAGGGCACCACGTCGACCGTCAAGCTGACCGCGAACTCGCGTGAAACGGTCGTCGGCGACCGCGTCGAGATCGAGTAACCCGGCGCGACTACAGAGAGCCTTGAAAGCGGGCCCCGCGGGGCCCGCTTTTTTCATTCGTCGTCGCGGTTCTCGGCCTTTGCGGCCACCGGCTCACCACCGCGGCGGTTGTCGTCGCGCCGCGGGCCACGTCCGCCGCGTCCGCCGCGCCCACGATCACCGCCGCGCCCGCGTCCGCCGCGATCACCGCCACGACCTCCACGCCCGCCGCGATCGCCTCGTGGACCGCGACGCTCGCCGCCGCCATCGCCTTCGCGGTCAGCGTCACCGCCCTCGAGCAGGACTCGTCGTGATAGCCGCACGCGGCCGGTTGCATCGATGTCGATCACCTTCACGGTCACCTCGTCGCCCTCGTTCAAGACGTCGGTGACCTCGTCGATTCGGTGGTTCTCGATCTCGGAGATGTGGCACAAGCCCTCGACGCCGGGAAGGATCTCGACGAACGCGCCGAAGTTGACCACGCGCACCACCTTGCCGACGTAGGTCTTGCCCAGCTCGGCCTCGGCGGTCAGCTCCTTGATGATCTCGACGGCTTT
>WVWW01000294.1:2121-10907 GCA_011773795.1 Acidobacteriota bacterium | reverse complement strand
TGAGGATGCGCGGGGCGTAGGGCGAGATGTTCTCGCGCGGAGCCTCGATCGATGCGTGCATCGCGTCGAGGATCTCGAGCCTCGCCTTCTTCGCCTGGGCCAATGCCTGGGACATGATGTCCTTGGTGATCCCGCCGATCTTGATGTCCATCTGCAGGGCGGTGATGCCCTCGCGGGTGCCGGCGACCTTGAAGTCCATGTCGCCGTGGTGATCCTCGGCGCCGGCGATGTCGGTCAGCACCTCGAAACGATCGCCGCCCTTGATCAGGCCCATCGCGATCCCCGCGACCGGCGCCTTGATCGGCACGCCGGCGTCCATCAGCGCCAGCGAGCCGCCGCACACCGTGGCCATCGACGACGAGCCGTTGGACTCCAGGATGTCCGAGACGACGCGGATCGTGTACGGCCAGTCTTCCTCGCCGGGAATCGCGACCGACAGCGACCGCTCACCGAGCGCACCGTGGCCGATCTCGCGCCGTCCGGGTCCGCGCAGGAAGCGGGCCTCGCCGACCGAGAAGGGCGGGAAGTTGTAGTGCAGCATGAACCGGCGGCTCGACTCGCCCTCGACGAAGTCGAGCCGCTGGGCGTCCTGCGAGGTGCCCAGCGTCACCGTGACCAGCGCCTGGGTCTCGCCGCGCGTGAACAGGGCCGAGCCGTGGGTCCGCGGCAGCACGCCGACCTCGCAGGTGAGGTCGCGGATCTCGTCGAACCGACGGCCGTCCATGCGCGTGCCGTTGTTCAACACCTCTTCGTGAAGGATCTCGTCCTGCAGGTCGTACCAGAGCCGTCCGGCAAATGCCCGGGCGTCTTCTTCCTCCTCGCCGAACCCTTCCAGCATCTCGGTTTTCAGATCGGCGGTGGCGCCATAGCTCGCGAGCTTGTCCTTGATGCGCATGGTGCCGGCGAGCTTGTCCTTCCAGCCCGTGACCTTCTCGCGCACGCCGGGAATCTCCTCGCGGACCGGCACCTCGCGTTTGGGCTTGCCGACCTGCTCGACGAGCTCCAGCTGCCAGGCGACGAGACGCTTGATCTCATCGTGACCGCGGAAGATACCCTCGAGCACTTCGTCCTCGCTGACCTCGTTGGAGCCCGCCTCGACCATCACGATGGCTTCCCGGGTGCCGGCCACGATGAGGTTCAGTCGCGAGGTCTCGAGCTCGCTGAAGGTCGGGTTGAACAGGTACTCGCCGTCGGGCGACAGACCGACACGGACGGCGGCGATCGGCTCGGGGAACGGGATGTCGGAGATGACCAGCGCCGCGGAGGCGCCGGTGATCGCCAGCACATCGGAATCGTTCTCCTTGTCCGACGACCAGAGCTGCCCGATGATCTGCGTTTCAAACGCCCAGCCGTCGGGGAACAGCGGTCGCAGCGGCCGATCGATCATCCGCGAGGTCAGCACCTCCTTCTCGTTGGGACGGCCCTCGCGGCGGAAGAAGCCGCCGGGGATCTTGCCGGCGGCGTACGTGTTCTCTCGATAGTCCACCGTCAGCGGCAGGAAATCGACGCCGACCCGCGGCGTCTTGGCCGCGACGGCGGTCATCAGGACCATCGTGTCGCCGTAGCGCATCACGACGGATCCGTCGGCCTGTTTGGCCAGATGGCCGGTTTCGAGACTCAGCGTCTGACCGCCGATCTGGATTTCTTTTCGGGTTACTTGGGACACTTTCTGGGACCTCCAGGGGTACGTGGTACCCACCTATCTCCGGCGCGGTGAGTCGTCGGGGACAGACTTCAAGTCGGTCCCCGGAACGCCGGGTTGTGGGGCGATGTCTACTTGCGCAGGCCGAGTTTGCCGAGGATGTCCTGGTAGCGCGTGAAGTTCTTTCGTTTCAGGTAGTCCAGCAAGCGGCGACGCTTGCCGACCATCTTCAGCAGACCCTGGCGCGAGTGGTGGTCCTTGGCGTGGGTCTTGAAATGCTCGGTGAGATGCTCGATGCGGCGGGTCAGGATCGCGATCTGGACTTCCGGTGAACCGGTATCGGTTTCGTGGGTGCGGAAATCCGCGATCAGACCCGTCTTCGACTCTTTTGTGATGGACACCGTGGCCTCCTCCGATCCCGCCGACCTATCGCGAGCGGGCCAGAGAGAAATCGCCCTAAACTAAGGGTTTATTTACTCTTCCTTCCTTTGCAACGGCGTACCGTAACACACGGCTTCGGCCCACGGCAAGGCGGGCTCAGGCCGGGGGATCGACCAGCACGATCCGTGGGGTCAGGGTCCCGTCGCGGAGCTCTCCGACGCCCAGGATGCGGCCCCCGGGGCCATCGACGCGGACCCACCCGGTGCCCGTCTCCGGCGCGGGGAGCGGGCCTCCGTGGGCGAACCGTGCCACCCGTGCGACGTCGATCCGATGGGTCGGCAGCGTCAGCGGGAGGCGGTCCAGCGGGACGACCGCTGCGGCGGACAGCGTTGATTCATTCTCCTCGGTGGGTGGAGAGATCGCCGAGGTCACGTCGAACGGGCCGATCGCCGTCCGCCGTAGCGTGGCGAGCGCCCCGCCGCAACCGAGCAGCGCGCCGAGATCCCGCGCCAGCGCGCGGACATAGGTTCCCTTGCTTACCGAGGCGCGGAAGGGGAGCGACCCCTCGCTGGCTCCCTCGAGCAGGTCGAACTCGAAAACCTCGATCTCCGCCGCGGGCGCTTCGACGGCCTCACCGCGACGGGCCCTGCGGTACAACCGCTCGCCGTCGACCTTCTTGGCCGAGATGGCGGGCGGCGTCTGGCGTTGCTTGCCCAGCAGCGTGCGCGCCGCGTCGCGGACCTCCTCGAAAGCAGGCAGCGGTCCGGAGTCACGCGCCAGAACACGGCCGGCGAGATCGTCGGTCTCGGTGGTCACGCCGAGCTCGATCGTACCCTCGTAGACCTTGGGAGATTCGGGCAAGAACCGGATCAGCCGCGTCGCGCGGCCCAGCGCAATGACGAGTAGGCCCGACGCGGGAGGGTCCAGGGTCCCGGTGTGTCCGGCGCGGCGCTGGCCCGTCGCGCGACGGATGCGCGCTACCACGTCGTGGCTGGTCGGGCCCGCCGGCTTGTCGACCAGGATCAATCCCTCGGGCGCGTCGCTCAAGCGTCGCCGCCGTCCGTGGGGTCCCGGTCGTCGACGCCGATCTCGTCGAGGAGATCCTCCACGCGCCGCGCGCCGCGGATCGATCGGTCCTCTACGAAACGCAGGCTCGGCGTGAACTTCAACCCCGCCCGGCGGCCCAGCTCGCGCTTGAGGAACGGCGTGGCGTGGGTCAACGCGGCCAGCGTCTC
Organism: Acidobacteriota bacterium; assembly: GCA_011773795.1. Lineage (GTDB taxonomy): Bacteria > Acidobacteriota > Polarisedimenticolia > Polarisedimenticolales > Polarisedimenticolaceae > WVWW01. The sequence goes on along the minus strand of WVWW01000294.1, from coordinate 7,649 downwards.
CTCCAGCGAATCTCCGAGCACCGAAATGAACACCTTGGCGTGGCGCAGGTCCTTGCTGACATCGACCCCCGTCAACGTCACGAATCCCACGCGCGGGTCGCGCAGATTCTCACGGATCAGCCGCGCCAGCTCGACCTGGATCCGTTCGCCGATCCGTTCGGTCCGATGTCCGCCTACTCCCACGTCTCGCCCCATCCGGCGACGCCACCGTCGGCGCCGTCGAGGTACTCCACCCCGGTCTCGATCACCTCGCCGGGCACGTGCTTCCGGGCGTCCCGGTGAACGGCCTCGAACAACTGCTCGAGAGGCTCGCGCCGGTTCGCCACGGAGACGACCGTCAGCGCCGCACGCTGCCACAGCTCATGGTGTTCCGCGGTCTCCGCGACGGCGATGTTGTGGTGCGCACGCAGGCGGTCCTTGAGCCGGCGCAACACCTGGCGCTTGTCCTTGAGCGACCTCGCGGCGGGGAGGTGAATCTCGAACGAGTAGATGCCGACGGTCATCGCCGACGCGATCGCGGTTACAGGCTCTTCACGGCCACCGCGACCATTTCAAAGAACTCGATGACGTCGCCTTCCTTGAGGTCGTTGTAGCCGGCGATCCCGATGCCGCACTCGTAACCCTGCTTGACTTCCGCAACGTCGTCCTTGAAACGACGCAGCGAGCCGACCTTGCCGGTGTGGATCACCACGTTGTCCCGCAGCAGCCGCACCTCGGCGTTGCGCGTGACCTTGCCGTCGGTGACGTAGCAGCCGGCGATGACGCCGATCTTGGGCACCTTGAACAGCTGGCGCACCTCGGCCTGGCCGAGGACGTTTTCCTTGAACGTCGGCTCGAGCATGCCGACCATCGCCTGCTTGATGTCGTCGATCACGTCGTAGATCACGGTGTACGTCCGGATCTCGACGCCCTCGTCGCGCGCCAGATCGGCGACGGCGCGATCGGGTCGGATGTTGAAGCCGATGACGATCGCGTTGGATGCCGCGGCGAAGATCACGTCGGCCTGGGAGATGGAGCCGATCGCCGCGCGCTGGATGCGAACCTTGACCTTGTCGTCGGGCAGATCGGCGAACGACTTGCGCAACGCCTCGATCGATCCCTGAACATCGGCCCGGATCACGACCGTGAGTTCTTTCGTCTCGCCGGCGGCGATGTCCGACGAGATGGATTCCAGCGTCCGTCGTGCGGTCTGTTTCTGCTTCTCGGCGCGCAGCTTGTCCTGGCGGAACGATGCGATCTGTCGTGCCTTGGCTTCGTCGTCCACCGCCTGGAACGCGTCTCCGGCTTCCGGTTCCTCGGCGAAGCCCATGACCTCGGCGGGCATCGACGGGCCGGCTTCCTGGATGCGTTTGCCGTGCTCGTCGACCATCGCGCGCACCTTGCCGTAGACCGAGCCGGCGATGAACGCGTCGCCGGCCTTCAGCGTGCCGCTCTGCACCAGCACGGTCGCGACGACGCCGCGGGCACGGTCGCGGCGCGCCTCGAGCACCGTGCCCGTCGCGGCTTTGTTCGGGTTGGCGCTGAACTCGTGGACGTCCGCGGTGAGCAGGATCATCTCGAGCAGTTCCTCGAGCCCGGTGCGCTGCTTGGCCGAGACCTCGCAGCAGACGATGTCGCCGCCGTACTCCTCGATCACCAGCTCTTGCTCGGCCAGCTGCTGCTTGACCCGGTCGGGCTGCGCGTTGGGCTTGTCGATCTTGTTGATCGCGACGACGAGCGGGACGCCCGCGGCACGCGCGTGGTCGATGGCTTCCTGCGTCTGCGGCTTGACGCCGTCGTCGGCCGCGACCACGAGCACGACGATGTCGGTGGCCTGAGCGCCGCGGGCACGCATCACCGTGAACGCCTCGTGCCCGGGGGTGTCGAGGAACGTGATCTTGCGGTCGTTGATCTCGACCTGGTACGCGCCGATGTGCTGTGTGATGCCGCCGGCCTCGCGGTCCGCGACGTTGGTGCTGCGGAACGCATCGAGCAGCGAGGTCTTGCCGTGATCGACGTGGCCCATCACGGTGACGACCGGCGCCCGCGGCTCGAGATCCTCGGCGGCGTCCGCGGCGGGCGTATCGATCGCGGCATCCGCGCCTGGGCTCGGCGCCTGCGGCGTCTGCTGGGCCTCTTCCTCGAACGTCAGGACGGTTGCCGTCGAGCCGAACTCCTTGGCGACGTCGATCGCGATGTCCGGTTCGAGCGGCTGGTTGATCGTGGCCAGGACGCCGCGCGGGATCAGCTTGGCGATCACGTCCTTGGACTTGCGGTTCAGCTTCTCGGCCAGCTCCTTGACGGTCACCCCCTCGGAGAGCGTGATCGTCTCGGGGACGGGCGGCAGATCTCTCGGCTTGGCGGCCACCGGGACGACCTGCTGTTTCGCACCCTTGCCCTTCTTCTTGCGCCGCTTGGGCGGTCGGCGCCCGGGCGGCGGTGGACCGCCGGGACGACCCATCCCGGGTCGCGCCGGGGGACCGGGCAGGCCGCCGGGGCCGGGGACTCCGGGCGGTCCGGCCGGCTGGCCGGTCGGCCGCGGCCGCGTGAACATCGACGGGGGTGGAATCCGGCGTGCCGGGAAGACTCGCGGCTGCCGTCCGCCGGGTGCCGCGGGGCGACCGGGCGCATCCGCGACGCGCGGCTCGGGTTGCACCGTCGCCGCCGCCGGTTCCTCGATCCCTGCCGGGGCCTCCTTCTCCTCGGCAGGCTGTTCAGTCGTCTGCGCGGCGGCGGCCGGTTCCTCCGTCGCTTCCGTCGCTTCCGTTTCGGTTTCGGGTGGGGCCTCTTGCTGCTTGGCCGCCTGTTCCTTGGCCAGCCGTTCCTTCTCCGCGTTGAGGGCCGCCGTGATCTGCGCGCGCACCCTCTCGGTCACTTCCGAATCGAGGGTGCTCAAATCGGAACGGACTTCCTGTCCCATCCGGTCCAACAGTTCAAGGATCAGGGCACTCTGGACCTGAAGTTCCTTGGCTAGCTGGTAAACGCGCATCTTCGCCATGCAGGCCCTACTCCGCCGGTTGCGGCTTGGTTGCTTCCGTGTCTTCTTCGACGGTCGTCGATTCGGCCGTCTCGCTCGCGTCTTCTGCGGTGTCGTCTGCCGTCTCCGCCTCGGCTACCTCCACCGTCTCGTCTGCATCGTCGGCTTCCGCCGTTTCGGCCTCGTCGCCGTTCTCGCCTTCCTGCTCGCCGGCCTCCGCGGCGGCGGCGGCTTCGGCGTTCCACTGATCGAGCAGCGTCTCGGCCGAGTCGTGCAATTCGACCGCCGTGTCCTCGTCGATGCCCTCGATCGCGGTCAGGTCTTCCATCGAAGCGAGGACGACCTCCTCGACCGCGCGGAACCCGGCCTCGAGGAGCAGCTGGCCGATGCTCGGGTCGATCCCGGGCAGGCTGGCCAGCTCCTGGCTGGCCATGGCCATCCGCTCCATCTCGGCCTCGACCTCGGCCTTCTTCTCGGCCTCGCTCTTGATGTCGAGGTTCCAGCCGACGAGCTTGCTCGCGAGACGCACGTTCTGGCCGCGCTTGCCGATCGCCAGCGAGAGCTGGTCTTCCGCGACGATGACTTCCATGTCTCGGTTTTCGTAGTCGCGGATCCCGACGCGGTTGATCTGCGCCGGGTTGAGCGCGTTGCGCACGTAGTTCGACGGATCGTCGTCGTACTGGACGATGTCGATCTTCTCGCCGCGCAGCTCGCGGATGACCGCCTGGACCCGCGACCCCTTCATCCCGACGCAGGCGCCGACGGGGTCGACGTCGCGATCGCGGGACGCCACGGCGACCTTGCTGCGTTCGCCGGCGTCGCGGCTCACGCTGACGATCTCGACCGTGCTGTCGTAGATCTCGGGAACCTCCATCTCGAACATCTTCTTCACGAGAATCGGGTCGGCGCGCGAGAGGATCAATTGCGGGCCTTTTCCCTGGCGCTCGACGTTGATCAGCACGGCGCGTATACGATCGCCGGGGTTGTAGTGTTCCGCACGCGACTGCTCGCGGCGCGGCACGACGCCCTCCGTACGACCCAGGTCGACGACCATGTCACCGCGATCGAAGCGCTTCACCTGGCCCGTCAGCAGCTCGCCGACGCGGTCGTGGTACTCGTGCCAGATCAGCTCGCGCTCGGCTTCCTTGACCTTCTGGTAGATGACCTGCTTGGCCGCCTGCGCCGCGATCCGCGTCAGCGGCGCCTCGGCATCCACGTGGGGCGTCTCGAGGACGTCACCGATTTCGGCATCCTCGCGCATCTTGCGCGCTTCCTCGAGAGTCACCTCCGTCTGCGGGTCGACGATCTCGTCTTCATTCTCGACGACGATGTGCTTGGCGAACACCTCGAAGTGGCCCGTTTCCGGGTCGAAACGCGCGCCAAAGTCTTTCTTGCTCTGGTAGTACTTGCGAGTCGCGGCGGCGTAGGCCTCTTCAATCGCCTGGATGACGACGTCGGTATCGAGGCCTTTTTCGCGCCCGATCATCTCGATTGTCTGGTACAACTCGCTGCTCATAGCGCCCTGTCCTCGAGTCTTTTAAAAGGAGGCTTCCTGGCGGGCCAGCTGGATGCAATCGCGAGGGATCTTCACCACCTCGGCTTCGTCGATGCGTAGCTCCACCCAGTCCGCCTGACCACCTACCAACACACCGGCGAACACCCTGCGGCCCTCGATCGGTTCCGTTGTCTCGATCTGGACACGCCGCCCGGCGTTTCTACGGATATCGTCATCCGTCCTGATCGGCCGGTCGATGCCGGGGGACGAGACCTCCAGCACGTAAGCCGACTGGATCAGGTCCGCCTCCTCGAGCGCCGCACCGAGTTGCCGGCTCACGAGCTGACAATCCTCCAGCCCGACTCCACCGGGTCCCGGACGGTCGATATCCAGTCGCAACACCCGTTTCCTGCTCGAACCCTTGAGGTTCAGCTCGACGAGTTCGAGACCCGCGTCCGCGACGACCTTCCCGGCCAATCGACCGAGTTCTTCGAGCAAGATTTCGTGTCGGCTCTGGCCCACGCTCGAGCCTCCCCGNNAACTACTGAAAAATCAGCGCTTTCCGGCGGCGGCCAGTTTTTGGCTCACTTGATCGGCGTCATCGGCCCCGGGGGCCAACTCGAGGTACCTGGCCCACAGCTCGAGCGCGGGTTCCTCCTGGCCCAATTCCTCCATCGTCGCGGCCAGACTGCGCACCGCCCGTGCGTGGGTCGGCTCGATGATCAGCGTCTCGGAGAATGCGTCCCGTGCGTCCTCGAACCGCTCTGCCTTGAACAACCGTGCCCCGACGCTGTAGTAGTGCCGGGACGAGCGGTGCCCCGCCGTCGTGCCCTTCGCGAGTGCGTTGATCGCCCCGTCGAGATCTTCGGCGTCCAGGTAGAGCGTCACCAGATCACCCCAGGCCTGTAGCTGAGACGGGTCCAGCTCGAGCCCCTGCTCCAACTCGCCCGCCGCCTCTTTCCATTGACGCTGTTGTTGGTAGAGCATCGACCGGTTCATGTGCGCCAGCAAGCGCACCTGCGGTTCCTTGGAGTGCTCCAGCTCCTTGCCGAAAGCGTCCAGGGCACCGGTTCGGTC
>WVWW01000294.1:0-2073 GCA_011773795.1 Acidobacteriota bacterium | reverse complement strand
CAACTCGCCGCGCAGTGCCAGCAGCGGGATGTCCTCCGGGAAATCGTTTTGCAGTGTCGCGAGGAGCGTCTCCGCGCCGAGGTAGTCCTGCGCCCGGACCAGAGCGTTGGCCTCCGTCAGGTCGGCGAATTCCGGTTCCGGTGGCGGGGCCTCCTCGACGACCTGGCCGGTCAGAGGATCGACCTTTTGAGCCGCCACGGGGGCCGCGAAGGACAACAGCGCAATCACGCTCAGCACAAAGACGGTTTTTCGCATAACCTGCATTCTACCATCGGGGAATCTCGCGGCCCGTGGCCCGGTTGTCCCCGTGAACCCTCCCGGATGGAGGCCTCATGAGGCTCACGCTCGCGATCGTTCTGACGCTCACGATGACGGCTGCCGTCGCGGAGGAACGTCATCCCGACATCGTGTTGTTCTTCGAGGCGGCGTCGTCCGACGAGAAGGTCGCGAAGGCGGCGCTGAAACGGATCGCCGCCGACTGGCGCGACGGCTACACGCCGATCTTCATCGACTTCGCCCGAATGATGCGGCCACCGGGCCGTGCGAGCGGCAACTCTTCCACCGGCGGACCGTCGGGTACCCTGATCCCGGAGTCCATGACCGACCGGCGCGAGGCGCACACGTTCGATGATCTGTCGGCGACGGCGGCCGCGGCGGGCAATCGCGGCTCGCCCGTGCGTCGCAGGCTCCTTCAGTTCTTGGAGAAGCAAACGGGAAAGAGGTTCGGGGATGACCTCGATCGGTGGCGACGCTGGATGTGGTCCCTGCCCTATGACCCGCACCCCGAATACGCGTACCTCAAGGCCGGCATCTACCGCAACATCGACCCGCGGATGACCGAATTCCTTTACCCCGATCGAGCCGCAACGATTCGTCTCGACGAGATCGACTGGGGCGGGGTCCGGGTCAACGGGATCCCGCCGCTCGATCAACCCGCAACCATCGCGGCGGACGCCGCGGATTATCTCGACGACGAGGACATCGTGTTCGGTGTCGAGGTCGGCGGCGAGCCGCGAGCCTACCCGAAACGGATCATCAGCTGGCACGAGCTCGTCCGCGACAGGCTCGGTGGTAGCGACATCGCGCTGGTGTACTGCACCCTGTGCGGCTCGGTGATCCCGTACGAGGCGCGCGTCGCAGGCGAGACGTTGACGCTCGGCACGAGCGGGCTGCTCTACCGCTCGAACAAGCTGATGTTCGACGAGGAGACGATGACGCTGTGGTCCTCGCTGTACGGCAAGCCGGTCGTGGGCCCGCGTGTCGGTAGCGGCCAGCGTTTGAACCGCTTCCCCGTCGTGACGTCCACCTGGGGCGAGTGGAAAGACATGCACCCGGAATCCACTGTCTTGTCGGCCGATACCGGGCACGACAGGGACTATCGGTCCGAGGCCTACGGTGAGTACGAGCGTTCGAGCCGCCTCCTGTTCGAAGTGCCGGCGGTCGATAAGAGGCTCAAGAACAAAGACCTCGTGCTGACCCTCGAACACGCGGGGACCGCCGTCGCCGTGACGCGCAAGTTCTTGCGCGACAACCCGATCTATCACCACGATGTCGGCGGTGAGCGCGTCGCGTTCGTGACGAGCGAAGCCGGAACAACGCGCGCCTACTTGGTCGGCGAACGGATGTTCGCGCGGTGGAAGGACGGGCGCCTGGTCGACTCGATGGATTCCGCGTGGAGTGTCGAGGAGGACGCGCTCGTCGGCGAGGACGGGACACGCTTGCCGCGTGTCGCCACGAGCCCGGCGTACTGGTTCGGCTGGTACGCGCAGTACCCCGCGACCGAGCTNNACGCCGGGACCGACGGGAGTGTCTCAAAGTGAAAGGGGGTCAAGTCTTGGCATGAGACACTCGGCTCACGCCGGGACCGACGGGAGTGTCTCATGCCAAGACTTGACCCCTCATGGGGCGCCGCCCGGGACGTCCGCCTGGCGCGCCTGCTCCACGACGCGGATCGGGATCGAGTTGGTCTGAGCCCGACCCGTGCGATCGTTGGCCACCGTGACCAGGAGCGTGTACTGGCCGCCGGGCAACCCGTTGGGGCGAAACCGACCGATCAACACTTCCTGGCCGCCG
>WVWW01000083.1:17157-46816 GCA_011773795.1 Acidobacteriota bacterium | reverse complement strand
GTCCAGCGAGCCACCGGACTGCACGTCCAGCGTACCCGTCACGGTCAATACCATCGATGGAATCGCACCCCCTGAATAAGGCGAGTGCGTCACCAGGCCACCCGACTCGACGGTCATGTCGCCGGTCACGGTGACCAAGGCGTCCGCGGTCAACGTGCCGCCGGTCGTGACCGTCAGGTTCAGGAACGTTCGCGGAGTCGAGAGTGTAGCCGCGAAGTTGACCAGCGTTCCCGGGACGCCGCCGTCGCAGACGTCGCCGATCAGGTCGCCGTCGAGGTCCTCCTGACCGGGGTTGGCGTCGTTGACGCAGTTGTCGTCACAGTTCGTGGTGACGCCGTCCGCGCACGGGTTGTCCCCGACGATCGTGCTGCCGTCGCCGTCGTCGAGGATGCCGTCGGAGTCGGCGTCCTGGGCGAGGCAGGGAATGGAGAGTGCGAGGAACAGAAGGACCGTCGCCACACACACGCGCGCAACCGGTGTGCCGTTCCCCCTCGGCCTCACTCCAACCCCCTGAGCGTGCCGGTTCCCCGGAAAGAAACCTTCAGTTACACTCTTAATTACATCTCTTACGCCATGAAGTAAGGGCGGGGCAACATCTTTATTGGGGGGGGGGCGCCTTTGTCGAAGGAAAAGTGGGGGGACGAGACCGAGGCGTTGGAGACCACCCGCGCCGACGACACGGAGCCCACCGTCACCGAGGACCTACGCGAGGCACGCACCCTCGTCCTGGGCGAGCCCGCGCCGGAACCCGGTCAGGCGGCTCAGGAGGTCGTGGTCGGCCCCTACCGTCTGCTGCGCAAGCTGGGCGAGGGCGGCATGGGACAGGTCTGGCTCGCCCGGCAATCCGAGCCCGTGAAACGCCACGTCGCCTTCAAGGTGATCAGGCACGGCATGGACACGCGGCAGGTCGTGGCGCGGTTCGAGGCCGAACGTCAGGCCCTGGCGATGATGGATCACCCTTCGATCGCCAAGGTCCTCGATGCCGGGACCACACCGCGTGGCCAGCCCTTCTTCGTCATGGAGTACGTGCCGGGTGTACCGATCGACGAGCACTGCGACGAGCAGCGACTCGGCACCCGTGAGCGACTGAGACTCTTCCAGCAAGCCTGCGCGGGCGTTCACCACGCGCACCAGCGGGGGATCATTCACCGCGATCTGAAGCCTTCGAATCTTCTGGCCTCGGTGGTCGACGATGAGACCCTACCGAAGGTCATCGACTTCGGCATCGCCAAGGCGCTGGAAGAGAAGCTGACCGACGAGACCATGCAGACCGCCATGGGCGCCGTGATCGGCACGCCGGAGTACATGAGCCCGGAGCAAACGGTCGGGGTCTCGCAGGACGTCGACACACGGACGGACGTANNGGACGGACGTGTATGCGCTGGGCGTGATCCTGTATCGACTGCTCACCGGCAGGCTGCCGTTCGATTCCGAGAGGTTGCGCGGTTCCGGGTTCGACGAGATGCGCCGCATGATCCGCGAGGACGAGCCGCTGCGGCCGAGCGCCCAGCTCGGCCGGCTCGACGCCGCCGAAGTCGAGACGTTCGAACGCGTACACGGCGAGAGCCCGAAGGCCTTGCAGCACAAGCTGACGGGAGACCTGGACTGGATCACGATGAAGGCGATGGACAAGGATCGAGCGCGGCGCTACGGCTCACCGCTCGAGCTGGCCGCCGACATCCAGCGCTACCTCGACTTCGAGCCCGTCGTCGCGCGGCCGCCGAGCGCGGTCTACCGCGCGCGCAAGTTCGCGCGTCGCCACCGCTTCGCGGTGGCGCTCGGGGGCGCGGTCGGCGTCGCGCTCCTCGTGGGCGGGATCGGCACCGCCGTCGGGTTCATGCGCGCCAAGGACGAGACCCACAAGGCCACGACGGTCACGGAATACCTGATCACGATGCTGAGCGAGGCCAACCCCGAAAAGGCGCAGGGCCGGGACGTGACCGTTCGCGAGGCGCTCGACGCCGCGGCCCGGACGGTCAGCGACTCGTTCGTCGGCGAACCCGAGCTCGAAGCACAGGTCCGCGCCACGATGGGACTCCTCTACCACGAGATGGGTTACTTCGACGACGCGGAGCCGCAGTGGCGACGAGCCATCGAGCTTTACGAGGAGACGCTCGGGCCGCGGAAGGAAGCCACGCTCAACACCCGCGCGCGTCTCGGCCGCACGCTGATGGACTCCGGGCGACATGCGGACGCCGAGGAGGAGTTCCGGTTTCTGTTTCCCATCTTCGTCGCCAAGCGCGGCGGGGACGACTTCCACACGTTGAGTCTGCAGCAGAACCTGGCCGCGTCCTACCTGCACCAGAAGAAGCACGCCGAGGCGGAGCCCGTCTTGCTGGATCTCGTCGAACGCAGGCTGCGCCTGCTCGGCGAGGATCACGCCCGCTACCTGGCGTCGGCGAACAACCTCGCCCACCTCTATCTCGAGACGGACCGTCTGGAGGAAGCCGAGCCGCTGCTGGTCAAGACGCTCGAGGCGCGGCGCCGAACGCTCGGCGAGCTCCACCCTCGCACGCTGGTCAGCACGTACAACCTGGGGAGTCTGCGAATCCGCCGGGGTCGGTTCGAGGAGGCCGAGCCTCTGGTCCGCGAGGCGCTGGACGGGTTCCGCGAGGTGCTCGACGAGACCCACCCCTACGCGCTCGAGGCGCTCAACGGTTACGTCGAGACCCTGATGGGGCTGGAGCAATTCGACGAGGCCGAGGAGCGGGCGGTCGAGAGCCGGCGCCTGTGTGAAGCCCGTCACGGGAGCGACCACGCTCGAACGCGGCGAGCCACGGAGTTACTCGCGGAGATTCGACAGCGAACGGGCAATTAGTGCTACGAGCGCTATAGTGATCTCAGCAACATGAACGTGACGACCGCCAAGCGCATCCTGGTTTCGGGCGTCCTCCTGGCCGGTCTTGCGGCGCCGCAGGCACCGGCACAAGAGCGCGATCCCTACGCCGAGCTGCGCGAGCAGATGGTGCGAGAGCAGATCGCGGCGCGCGGCATCGGGGACGAACGCCTCCTCGCCGCGATGCGAGCGGTCCCGCGTCACGAGCTGATGCCCGACGACGTCCGCCGGCACGCGTACGCCGACTACCCGGTGCCCATCGGCGAGATGCAGACGATCTCGCAGCCCTACATCGTGGCCTACATGACCGAGCAGCTCGAGCTCGCCGGCGACGAACGCGTGCTGGAGATCGGCACCGGCTCCGGCTACCAGGCGGCGGTGCTCGCCGAGCTGGCGGCCGAGGTCTACACGATCGAGATCGTCGAGCCGCTGGCCAAGCGCGCCGCGGCCGATCTGAAGAAACTCGGCTACGAGAACATCCACACGCGCTACGGCGACGGCTACCGCGGCTGGCCCGAGGAGGCGCCCTTCGACGCGATCATCGTCACCGCCGCCCCCGGCCGCGTCCCCGAGCCGCTGGTCGAGCAGCTCGCCGTCGGCGGGCGCATGATCGTCCCGGTCGGCGCGGCACGTCAGGAGCTGATCCTGATCACGCGCGACGAGGAGGGCGTCCACCGGCAACGTCTCATCGGCGTGCGCTTCGTGCCGATGACCGGCGAGGTGCTGGAAGAAGATTGAGCGGACTCAGTGTCGCCCGATGCCCCGGTACGCCATCGCGAACAGAACGATGAAGACGAGGTCCGCGAGCGCGAACGGTTTCCAGATCGCCGAGATCCCCGGTCCGGCCCAGTAGCCGAACACCGTCAGGCAATAGGCCAGCTTCAACCCGATCCCGTAGGGGATCAGCGTACGATTCGCTCCGGCGTCCCGGGCGATGCGCACGAACATCGCCGCGAAGACCAGCAAGAGTCCCGCGGGGAACCGCACGTAACCGTAGTGGTTCACCGGTGGCACGTCCATCACGCCGAAGGCCCAGGCCGGTGCGAAGATGAAGATCAGCCCCAGAATCCCGTCGTAAGCCGCCGCGACCCAGAAGACTGCCGCGACCCATCGCCCGTCTTGCATGAGATCCCTCCTCACTGGACGGCGAGCACCTTGCGCGCATGCCGTCTGAAACCCTCGCGTCGCCGACGCGTGCGTTCTTCGCCGTACAGGTCCGTCGCCAGCTTCTTGAATCCCTCGCGTAGTTGATCCACGGTCATGCGTTTGGGCTTGAACCCGATGTCGAATAACGTGCATCGCTCCCAGTCCCCGTCGCCGAGCAGGCGCCCTTCCTGTTTCAGGCGCGCGCGCAGCGGGGTGCCCGGAAACGCGGTCTGCACGGTGATCTGCACGTCGAACGGGGTGGCCTCGTCGACGAACTCGCGGACCTCGTCGAAGCAGTCTCCCGCCTGGCCGTCGAGACCGAGGATGAAGCAGGCGTTGACTCGGATGCCGTGGGACTGAATCCGCCGGATCGCGTCCCGATAGTCTCCCCAGCGTTGCAGCTTCCAGTCGCGACGAAGCTCGAGACCGTGCAACGGCTCGCGCGTCGGGCTCTCGAAGCCGATGAGCACTTCCACGCAGCCGGCGCGACGTGCCAGATGGAGAAGGCGGTCGTCCTCCGCGACCGACAGGTCGGTCTCCGTGAACCAGCGCACCTCGCGGCGGGCAAGAGAGGGAAGCAGCTCCTTCCAGTACGGGCGGTTGACGAAGCTGTTGTCGTCGGCGAGCTCGACGAAAGGTCGGTCCCAGATCTCGAGGATGGCATCGACCTCGGCGAGCACCTTGGAGATCGGCTTCGTCTTGAAACGCGGCGCGGTCAGGATGGAACTGGCGCAGAACTCGCAGTGGTGAGGGCAGCCGCGGCTGGTCTGCACGGTGAGCCTGTTGTAGCGCGTCGTGTCCAGCAGATGAAAGGCGGGCAGCGGCGCATCGGCGAGCGAGAAGCTCCCCGAGCGGTCGCCGATGATGCCCTCAGCGTGGCCTGCCTCGAGCGACTCCAGCAAGCGCGGCCACACCGTCTCGCCCTCGCCGACGACAACCGCGTCGGCATGGTGCAGGGCCTCTTCCGGCAACGCGGTCACGTGAAGGCCACCCAGGACTACCTTCATCCCCGCCGAGCGACATCGATCGGCCAGCCCGTATGCCTCGGGTACCTGCGCGCTGAGCGTCGAGATCGCGGCGACGTCGAAGCCTTCCGGGACGCCGGAGGAGCCGAGGTCACGAGCCTCGAGGTAGGCGACCTCGTGCTTTGCGGGAGTCATGCCCGCAAGCGTGAGCAGGGAGAGCGACGGCAACGAGGCGATGACCTGACCGCGCTCGACGAAGCCCGGCAGGGTGAAACCGAGACGCATGAGCTCGGGGTCGCACACGCGGATCCCGGAGAGCGCGACGAGGGCGATCTTCATGACGGCACCAGAGCGGCGAGAAAGAGGGCCACGGCGAAAAACACGCAGAACACGGGGACGGCGAAGGCGTGACGTGCGGCCGGAACGAACGCCGCGGTAAAGCACGTCGCGGGCATGAGGATGGCAGCGGCGATCAACAACAGGCCGGGAAGTTGGAGTCCCGGTTGCGGATCGAGTGCGCGGGCGGACAGCGCGTAGGCGATGTTCAGGAAGCCGAGCCCGAAGAAAGACACGTGGCCCAGCCGCAGCATTCTTCGCGGCCAGGAAGCGTAACCGCCTAGCCACGACTCACGGTGAAAGCGCAGCCCGAGGATGGCGCCGGCCACCACGCCGGCCAGGATCGCGATCCAGCCCGCGAGTAGATTCACGCCAGGGTCCACGACGTTCCCCAGCGCTCGCGACCATCGCAGAAGGCCGCGAGTCGCGTCACCAAGATATCAGGGCGCTTCGGCGAGGTGCAACATCCCGGGCGCCGCCCGGAGCGTCGCAGCTCCTCGGAGCCCCCGCCTTCTGTTCCGCGAACGCGTGCGCGCTACTGGCAGACGCGGCTCGCGGGCGGACCGTTGCTGCAATTCAGGCTGCAGCAGTCCGAATCGTTGCGACACGACTGGCCGGCCGTCGAGCACGTCGGGCAATCCTGCGGGCAGTCGAAGCTGGTCTCGCCCGGGTCGCAGGTCCCGTTGCCGCAGAACGCGCAGTCGATCTCGCAGTTGGTGCCGTTCTCGGCGCCTTCGCACGTGAGGTCGCCGCAACAGTAGGGGACGGGCTCGCCGCAGGTGACGCCGCCCGAGCTGCAGCGGCTGTCCGTGCAGTCGACCGGATTCTCGCCCCCGCCGTCGCCGCAACAGAAGCGATTCGCCGGCTTGCCGTTTTGACGCCCGTTGCAATCCTCGGGACAGCTCAGGCAGTCTTCCGTGAGGTCGTTGCAAGCGCCGTCGCCGCAGAACCCGGGCCCCGTCCCGCCGCTGATGCAATCGGCCGCACAGCTGTCGCAGTCCTCTCCGGTCTCGCAGTCTCCGTTTCCGCAGCAACCGACGATGGCGTCGTTGGAGCAGGTGCCGTTGCTGCAGCTGTCGGCCGTGCAGATGTCGCTGTCGTCGCAGTCCGCAGCGTCCGCGCACTCGGGTCTCAGGTAGTCGCAGATCTCGGCGCAGATCTGGTCGATCGGGACGCCGCGGTTGGGGTTGCCGCAGTTGGACAGGCTCCCGCGGCAGTGATGCAGCGCGATGACCTTCTGGGTCGATACGGCGAGTACCGGCGAGCCGGACGAACCGCCCTGGGTGTCGTTCCAGTAGCCGACCTCGAGCGTGCCGCCGGTGCAGGTGGGTTCCGACGTGGAGATCACGGTCCCCGCGCCCGTCGGACCCAGCGGGCCCTTGTCGCTGGTGTAGGCGAACTCCTTCGCGCGCCCGCCCGGATGGGATACGAGGTAGACCTCCTCGCCGACGCTGGCCGTGCGATCGTCGATCTCCAGGTAGCCGTAGGTGGCCGCCGGGTCCCCACTCAGCTGCACGAGTGCGTAGTCCAGCCCGGGGTTGTCCTGGATGAACGCGGATCCCGAGTAGATCTGGCCGTCCCAGCAGAGCTGGCAGTTGGACGCCCCGCAGGTCGGCGCCTCGGCGCCGAACTCGTAGTCCGTGTTGAGCGCGGCGGAGCTGGAGGAGATGCAGTGCTCGTTGGTGATCAGGTGGTTGTTGGCGGACGCCAGCCAGCCGGTGCAGAGCGAGGTGCCCTGGATCAGGAGTCGGGCAACGGCCCTGCCCCTCGTGTATTCGATCGAGGGCGAGCGGCAGACGGCATTCTCGAAATCGGAGTTGTTGCAAACCGCCCGTGTCGGAGGCTCAGCGATGTCGGCGAAGCCGGCGGCATACTTGTCGATCGTGAACCCGCTGCCGCCGCCCTTCCGTGTCGTGACCAGCTCGAGCAGCACCGTGTCGCCCTTGACGTGCTGGGCCCAGAAGGTGCCCGAGCTCAACTTGCCGCGGCCTTCCATCACGTAGGATTGCGTGCCGAAGAGATCGGAAACGACCAGGTAGTCGCCTTGACCGAGATGGAAGTTGCGGAAGTGCAGCGCGATGTAAGTCGCCCCGGGATGCGTGAGCTGGTGGACCCAGGCGCTCTCTCCAGCCGACTTCCCGGGCGGGTAGTTCCTGGGCGTCGTGATGTCCGCCTCGTAGACGTCGCCGACACGCAGCGGCGCCTGGGCCGACAGCGGGAGGGCAGCGAGCGTCAGCAGGATGCCCACAGCCAGGGCACGGGCGATTCGGGTCTCGTTCATCGGCAGCCTCCTCCGGACGAAGCACGGTCAGCGACTATATACGATGGTCTTCAGTAAGGTTTGTTCGATGTGCTTAAATGTTTGGATTCGTCGACAGATTGGCGTCGCCGCTCCCGGCGACGCGGGAGTTCGATTGTTTATAAGAAGTGCAATTATTTTTGCCTGGGCGACGCTTTTTCTCGTCTCCGGCTGCGCGAACGGAGATGCTCCGCCCGACGGCGACGCAACGGGGAGCGCCGGTTCCGGGGCCGCCACAGGTCTCCCGCCGGTTTCGGTGCTGACGATCCACCGGGTGGCCGATTTCGAGGCGTGGCAAGCGGTGTTCGACGAGCACGCTCCCTCGCGGGCGAGGGCCGGCTACCTCGGTCACTACATCAAGCGCGGCATCGACGATCCCGACAGGGTCTTCGTGTACAGCCTGGGGAACGACGCGGACGCCTTGCGGGCCTATCTCGAAGGGGACGAGCTCGAGGCGACGCTGCGCAACGCCGGTGTCGAGGACGAGCCCACCCACATCGTCATGCGGCCGATGTCGCGGAACCTCGTCTCGGGCCGGATGCTGCCCGGCATCATCGTCGTCCACGACGTCGAGGACTACGACCGCTGGCGCATCGAGTACGACGCCTTCGAGGACTTTCGGCGTCGGAGCGGCATCATCGGCCACGCGGTGAGTCGCTCCCTCGACGCTCCCGACCGTGTCGTCGTCTACCACCAGGCGAACGAGGTCGGCGACCTCCGCGCCTTCGTGGAGTCCGACGAGCTCCGGGACGCGATGCACGAGGCGGGCGTCGTCGGCGAGCTCGACATCCACTACATCCGCGTCGTCGGCTTCGCCGACTACTAGGGCGATGCCGCGACGGACGGCGGCGGACCGGCGAGACGCCGCGCGCGGAGCTCGAAGGCTGATCGTCGTCCTGGGCGACCAGCTCGATGCGGACTCTCCCGTTCTCGGCGAGACGGACCGCGAACGCGACGTGGTCTGGATGGCCGAGGTCCGCGAGGAGGCGGAGCACGTCCCGAGCCACCGGCAGCGCACGACCCTGTTCCTGGCCGCGATGCGTCACTTCGCGCGGGAACTGGAAGGAAAGGGATTCCGCGTGCGCTACGTCCGGCTGGACGATCCCGCCAGCACGCAGTCGCTCGGCTCCGAGGTCGCCCGTGCGATCCGCGAGCTGGGGGCCGAGTCGGTCGAGGTCGTCCGTCCGGGAGACCACCGCGTCGCCGCCCTGCTCGATGCCGCGGCGCGCGAGTGCGGCGTCCCGTTGAACGTTCACGAGGACACCTCGTTCACCTGTTCGCTCGAGGGGTTCGACGCCTGGGCCGGAGACGGCCGGCGCGAGCTGGTGATGGAGTTCTTCTACCGCACGCGTCGGCGCGCCCTGGACGTTCTGGTCGAGGACGACGGGAGCCCGACGGGAGGCGCCTGGAACTTCGACAAGCAGAACCGGCGGGCTTTCAAGCGTGCGCCGGACGTGCCGCGTCCCTACCTCCCGCGTCCCGACAAGCTCACGCGCGAGGTCATGGAGCTGGTCGAGCGCACCTGGCCGGACGCGCCCGGGCGCATGGAACACTTTCACTGGCCGGTGACGCGGACGCAGGCGTTGCGCGCGCTGCGCGACTTCGTCGACAACCGGCTGCACGGCTTCGGCACCTACGAGGACGCGATGTGGGAGGGCGAGCCGGTCCTGTACCACTCGCGGCTGTCGAGCAGCCTGAACCTCAAGCTGTTGCGCCCGCAGGAATGCGTCGACGCGGCGGTCGAGGCGTACCTCGCGGGCCGGGCGGAGCTGAACGACGTCGAGGGATTCGTCCGGCAGGTGATCGGCTGGCGCGAGTTCATCCGCGGTGTGTACTACCGCGAAGGTCCGGAGTACGCGCGCCGCAACGGCCTGCAACAGCGCGCGCCGTTGCCGCGCTTGTACTGGACCGCCGAGACCGAGATGAACTGCCTGCGGCACTGCGTCGGCGAGGTGCTGGACCACGCCTGGGGCCACCACATCCCGCGGCTGATGGTGCTCGGCAACTTCGCGCTGATCGCGGGCGTCGATCCTGCGGAGATCAACGACTGGTTCCTCGCCATGTACGTCGACGCCGTGGACTGGGTCACGGCGCCCAACGTGATCGGCATGTCGCAGCACGCGGACGGCGGGGTCGTGGGCACCAAGCCGTACGCCGGGAGCGCCAACTACATCGACAAGATGTCGAACTACTGCCGGGGTTGCCGCTACGACCGCAAGCGAAGAACCGGAGCCGACGCCTGTCCGTTCAACGTGTTCTACTGGGACTTCATGATGCGTCACCGCGAGCGCTTCGCGACCAACCGTCGGATGGCGCTGGCGCTCAAGAACGTCGACCGGTTGAGCGACGCGGAGCGCGAGGAGATCCGCGCGCGCGCCGCGGAGATCCGGGCGGAGCTCTGAGCGAACCTCCGTTCTTGCTACACTCCCCGGCATGCCCGAGGCCGGACAGACGCTGTCGCACTACACCCTGGTCGAGAAGATCGGGCAGGGCGGCATGGGCGAGGTCTGGAAGGCGACCGACTCCCGGCTCGACCGTGAAGTCGCCCTGAAGCTGCTGCCGGAGCAGCTGATCGCCGACGCCTCCCGGCTCGACCGGTTCGCGCGCGAGGCGAAGCTGCTGGCGTCGCTGAACCACCCCGGCATCGCCACGATCCACGACGTCGACGAACACGAGGGCTTGCGCTTCCTGGTGATGGAGTACGTGCCCGGCGAAGACCTGGCGCAGATCCTCGGGCGCGGAGCGATGCCGCTGGCGGACTCGCTCGAGGTTGCGCTGCAGATCGCGAAGGCCGTCGAGGCGGCGCACGGGCAGGGCGTCGTGCACCGCGACCTCAAGCCGGCCAACGTCAAGCGCGCTCCCGGCGGCGCGATCAAGGTGCTCGACTTCGGGCTGGCCAAGGCGATGGCGCCGGAGTCGACCGCCGGGGAGCCCAGCACGTCGCTGTCGCCGACGGTGACCTCCGCCGGCACGATCGCGGGCGTGATCCTCGGCACCGCGGCCTACATGTCGCCGGAGCAGGCGCGCGGCCGGCCGGTCGACAAGCGCACCGACGTCTGGTCGTTCGGCGTCGTGCTCTACGAGCTGCTGACCGGCGACAACCCGTTCCGCGGCGACACGGTGGCCGACTCGGTCGGCGCGATCATGCACCGCGAGATCGACCTCGAGGCGTTGCCGGTGAAGACGCCGACGGTGGTCAAGCGCCTCCTGAGGAGATGCCTGACGCGGGAGCGCGCGCAGCGGCTGCACGACATCGCCGATGCGCGCATCGAGCTCGAGGAGGCGATCGCCAATCCGGTGGTCGAGGGGGCGGGCGCCACGGCGGTCGCGGCGGCACCCGCGTCGAAGCTCCCCTGGATCGCGCTCGCGGTGGCCGTTCCGGTCATCGCGGTTCTCGGCTGGCTGCTCGGCTCGCGAGCCGAGCCGGCGGCCCCCGAGCCGACTCGCCGGTTCGCGCTGGCGGAGGATCTGGAGGTCGACCTCGTCGAGCTGTCTCCGGACGGGACTCGCATCGCGTACAAGTCCGGACGCGACCTCTTCATCCGTGCGCTCGACTCGCTCGAGCCGCGCCGGATCGACGGCATCGACGCGACCGAGTCGGGCATGTTCTGGTCGCCGGACGGGCTTTCTCTGGGAATCGCCTCGCGACCCGGAAAGCTCGAGCGGATCGATCTCGACGGCGGGGCACCGGTGGTGCTCGCGGAGGTCGACGGCTTCATCGCCTGGCCTACCTGGGCCGACGACGGACACATCTACTTCACGCAGTTCCAGGACGGCGTCTCCCGCATCCCCGCGACCGGGGGGGCCGTCGAGCCGGTGCTCGATCCGCACCCGGACATGCTCGATCACCACGGGCTGACCGTCTTGCCGGAGAGTCGTGGCTTCCTCACCCTTCCGCATCTACAGAGCGGCGACTACAAGACGATCTTCTTCGAGCGGCCGGGCAAGGAACCTAGGGTCCTTTTCGAAAGCGATTCTCCGCTCAACGGCTGCTGGTACTCCGCCACCGGCCACATCCTTTTCGGCAGAGACGACAATCCCCGAGGCCTGTGGGCCGTCGAGTTCTCGCTGGAGAAGATCGAAGTGACCGGCAAACCGTTCCTCGTCGTGCCGGACCTGGGCGCCGACGCGCCCGGGTTGGTCTCGGCAACGGGAGATCTGGTTTACTCGCGGAAGGAGCTCCAGGTCGGCAAACGCAAGTGGGAGGTCCTCTGGATCGACAGGCAAGGGGAAGTCGTCGACCGGCTCGACATGGCACTCTACGAGGCCTCCGAGGTCGTCCCGTCGCACGACGAATCGAAGCTTGCCGTGATCGCTCGAGGGGTGAACCGACCTTCGATGGACGAGAGCAACCTCTGGGTCATCGATCTGGAGCGGCGAACCAACGTGAGGCTCACCGAGGGCGGGATCGGCCAGGGCGTACCCGTGTGGAGCGCGGACGGTTCGCGAGTGGGTTACGTCCGCGAGGCCGAAGGGACGGACGGCAAGAAGTCCTTCGCCTCCTTGCGCGCGGATGGAACCGGCGATCCCGAGATCGTGTTCGAGGCCGACGTGGCCTTCTTTGTCCAGCTGGATCGAGATTGGTCGAGAGCGACCTTCATGACGGGCGCTTTGTCGAACGAAAGAGGCCTGGGAATCAACGTGCTGGAAACGGGAGATCCGTCGTCCGAGAGAGTCTTCGTCGACGGCCCCGAACAAGATATCGGCGCGGTCATCCATCCGAGCGGGAAGTGGGTCGCGTACGCATCCGGTGACTTCACCTCGTTGGCCACGATCGTGAGGCCGTTCCCCGAGGGCGAAGGTCAGTGGACGGCCTCCGTCGGCGACGGGGGCGTGCCGATGTGGTCGCCGGAGGGGGACACGCTCTACTACTTACGCAGGGACGGCACCGATACCGTGCTGGTCGAGGTCGGCTTCGACGGCTCGGGCGGGCAGCCCGCGTTCGGCCGTCCCGTGGATCTCTTCAAGGTCCCGAGCGACCGGTCGGTCTACGCCGTGTCGGAGGACCGCTTCATCTTCCTCGTCGAATCGGAACCCGAAGAAGGCGAGAAGGCCCCCAACACCAAGGGCATCATCCTCGTCCAGAACTGGCCCAGCCGCGTCAAATAGGGACAGATTTATTTTTTCGCAGAACTGGCCGAGCCGCTTCGATTAACGGTCAGATCTGACATCTCGACATTGGCGTCCTCGTCGGGGTCGAGGATGCTGAAATGTGAGACCTGACCCCTTTCCCCGTTCCGTTGTGGAATCCCAACCGATTTCGGGCGCCGGTACACTCGGATCGCTCTCCACTCCCGGTAAGTTCGCGGCAACGACGGAACGAATGCGAATCCAACGAAAGGAGTGGACAGCATGAAGAAGAGAAAACTGATCCTGGCCCTGGGATGCGCCGTGTTGCTGGCCGGCTCGGCCGTGGTCTTTGCGGGGCTCGGCGGAAACGACGACCAGGCCAGCGACCTCGATCTCAACAACGATTTCCCGGATCTGGGTGGCTGCGTCTGTCCGATGGTCTACGACCCGGTCGTCTGTTTCAAGGAAGGCCCGGACGGGACGATCGTCCGAAAGAGCTTCTCCAACGCGTGCTTCGCGGGCTGCGAAGGCTTCACGAGGTGCGCCAGCTTCTCGTTCAACATTCGCTGACCGAATCCTGTCGACGACCTTGCGGGTCGGATTGACCCCGCATCGGCGGTCGGCGTACATGTCGTAGGCCGCCTTCGTGGGGAGGGGATCCGTGGCTGAACGCGCTTCCGTAGCCTTCGGACGCTACCTGAAGATCTTGCGCGGGCGCCGGCGGCTCTCGCTGGATCGCGTGGCCAAGCTGTCCGAGACATCGGCGCGGCCGATCGACAAGGGCACGCTCTCGCGGTTCGAGCGCGGGCAACAACGGCTGGCGCTTTCGACCGTGATCCCGATCAGCCACATCTACGCGGTTCCGGTCGAGGTCCTCGTCGAGCGGCTCGAGCTCGACACCGAGCTCGAACGGCTCGGGGCTCCGGAGACGGAGGACAAGACCCCCGCGGAGCTGCGTCGTCTCGGCAGCGACGCGCTGCTGCAGCGGAATCGGAGGTGGGACGCGTTCGCCTGTTTCCGCGACGCCTACCAGCGGCTCGAGCTGGACGGCGGAGACGACGCGGCCGTGGCGCAGCTCAACCTCGCCTCCGTGGCGCGCTCGCTGGGCAAGAACCGGTTGGCGTTACACGAGCTGACGGATCTCGAGCAGTTCGGTCGCATCGGCGAGCGGTTGCACGCGATCGTGCTGGATCGCATCTCCCACTGTCACCGCGGTCAGGGAGATCTCACCCTCGCGGAGTACTACGCCGATGCGGCGATCGACGAAGCGCGGCAGACGGGCGAGGGACGCATCCTCTCCGTGGCCCAGCTCACCCGCGGCATCGTGGCCATCGATCGGGCCGACCCCGGGCAGAGCGTGCGCTACCTGCGGCAAGCGTTTCGAACCCATCGCGAGGCGACGGGCGACGACCTGTCGCTGCTCTCCGATCCCGGCTTCGAGGCCAACCTGCTGCTGCACCTGTCGGAGGCGTTCACCAACTCCGGCTTCTACGAGAAGGCGGGTTATGCGGCACGCTCCGCCAAGAAACTCGGCGCGCGTGTCGGACTGCCCGGTCCGCAGGCGTACAGCGAGCTCGCACTCGGTGAGCTCGACGAGCGCGCCGGTCGCGACGAGCGAGCGATCCAGCGCTGGCGGCGCTCCGCGGAGCTCGCGGAGTCGATGAACAACCGGCGACTCGGCTTCTGCGCCGAGTTCTACGTCTTCCGTCAGGCGTTGAACCGCGGCAACACCGCCCTGGCCCGCGCCTCGCGACGCCGGCTGGAGCGGTTGACGCCCTGGGTCCCCGAACATTTTCCGTTGCTACGCGAGTTGCAAGAGTTGGCCCCGATGCGCCGGTCCGTCACTCCCTCCACGGGTGAACCGGCGCATCGGGGTCGATCCCGTCGAAACCCGAGCAATAGAGAAAGGCTCACAAAATGATCCAACCCTCGATCCGACTCCTCTTCGTTCTCCTGACGTGCCTGGCCTGGGCCGGTGTCGCCGCCGCCGACTGCGGCGACCCGTTCGACCCCTCGAGCTGTCAAACCCAGGAGCTGGAGGCGGACGATCCGCCCGGCGGGGACGAGTGCGGCGGCCCGATCTCGGTGGCCGGCACGAGTACAGCTTCCACGTCGATGATCGTGAGCCTCGCCAACTCCAGCGGGACACTCGCCGAGGGCTTCATCGTGGTGACCGTGCTGATCGACGGCCAACCGTACGACTACGTCTTTCCCGTGTCGGTGGCAGGGGAAGGAGAGATGAGCGTCCTGGTTCTGTTCCCCAAGAGCTCGACGCCCGTCGGGGTCATCGTCTGCACCAGCCAACCCGGCGGGATCAACGAGGGCCCGGACGTGGTCGGCATCCGGGAGGAAGAGCAAGCGCCCTGATGGGGTCAGGTCTTACAATGTGTCATTTGCAGGATCGAAAGAACGGCTCACCGAAATGACTCATTGTGAGACCTGACCCCACTTAATCATTTACCTATTTAGGGCGGCGAGGATTCGCGATGCCAGCGGCTTGTCGGGATGGCTCATCGCCAGCACCATCCGGCGGTGCCCCGAGCCCCGGATCTCCTCGATCCGACATCCGGCTCCGGCGGAAGTGAGCGCATCGCACATCAACCTGTTCTGACGGATCAGCGCGGGCCATTCGTCCTCGGAGTACAACAACAAGAACGGCGGTGAGTCGGGCCCGACGTGCGGGACGATCGAGGCGCGCTCCTTCCAGTCGGGATCTCCGGCCTCGATGGAGAAGCGCCGTTGCCAGACTTCCTCGCGCCCGAAGAGCTCCCAGGTGAGATCGTCGGTCAGGTCGAAACCCGAACCGCTGATCGAGATCACCTCCGTGATCGCCGTGGGATCGACGCCGTAGCGCGTCTGTAGGTCTTGGTCGAGGGCGACGTGACCCACGAGCCACGAGCCGGCCGAGTGACCGGAAAGGTACATCCGGCCGTCGCTTCCCAGCTCCTCGAGGCGCGGCGTCAGCCAGGCGACCGCGGCGGCAACGTCCCCGGCCTGATCGACCCAGTTGACCACCGGCTGCAAGCGGTAGTTGATCAACGCGACACCGACGCCGCGTGCCGAATAGAAGCGCCCGATGTTCCGGTAGATGTCGTGCCCGGCCACGGTGTAGGCGGTGTCGCCCTTCTCCAGCGAGCCGCCGTGCACGAACACCAGCATCGGCCATCCCCGTTCTCGNNGAACCTCCGCCGTGTCGGAATCGAGCGTCACGTTGTCGTAGACCGGGTTCAGCGGCGGTCGGAAGCCGGGGCCGCACGCCGTGGTGACCGCCAGGGCGAAAAGAACGATGAGAGCCGTCCGGCTGCCGACAAGAATCATTCGAAGAGGATAGCCCCGGCAGAATCCGGCGTCATGTCAGTGCCGGGGTCGAGGCGGCGGCGGAACGAAAAAGGGGTCAGGCCCTGATTGCAGCTATGGAAAGTAACGGTTGCGACGAAGTTTCCTCAGCAGTGCTGCAATGCGAGACCTGACCCCGGAGGGATGCGGTGAATTAGCGACGGATGAAGCGTCCGCCGCGGCGTGCGCGGAGGTCCGATTTGTTGGGCTTGAGGCCGCTGTTGGTGTTGGTGTACACGAGGTACTGGAACGTGCCGCCGGCGAAGTCTCCGACCGCGTAGATGTAGGTCGCGGTGAACGGCTTCAGGCGGATTGTAGTCGGGCCGAACACGGCCGCCCCGCCCAGCTCCAGCGCGACATCCCATTCACCCGGACGAAACTCGGCGTTGATCTGGGACATCCCGGCTTCGGCGGCGCCCGTGGGGTTGGTGAATCCGTTGACGGTCACGCTCGGGGCCGTGGGGTCGTCGTAGTCGCGGCTGACGACGACGTCGACTGCCGGGGCAAACGCGGTGTGATGGACGAGGACGCGGGCCTTGCCGCGACCCGTCGACGAGAAGTCGTTGCCGAACAGGCTGGCGGTGATGCCGAGGCCCAGGAGGTCACCGTCGCCGGGCGTTCCGTCGGCGGTTCGGTGCGCGATGATCGTCCCGTTCGCTCCGTCGGTCAGCGGTACGCCGTCGAGGTCGAGGACCTCCGTGCCCTCACATGGGTTGTCCGCGTCGGCCAGGAAGATCGAGATGTCGTAGTCTCCCGCCGGAAGCGTGATCGGGCCGACTCGGTCTCCAAACTCGAAGCCCGTGAGGGCGCAGGAGCCGCCGACCGAGACGTCGACCGGAAGAGCCGGATCGAGGGCGAAGTCATCGCCGTCAATGCCGTGGACGACGTAAGCGGTGACGTCGGCCTGCGCGGGAACCGTTAGCGCGGTGACCAGGATGAGGGCACTCAGCAGGGTGATTTTCTCGGTTGGTTTCATGGTTGCTTTCTCCTCAGTGGGCCGGTCGCCCGGTTTGGTTCAGCGGGCCGTGCCGACCCGTCAAAGTCGCGCGGTTCGTCCGGTCGCGTCCCCCTCACCGGAATGAGCTCTCGAACGCCGCGTTCGAGTGGGTTTTCGTCAACATGAGCGGGGCGGATTCAGAATCGATCGACTTTTTGCCAGCTATACTCGTCGTGCCGTGGCGCGTGCAAAAACACCGACCGTGTTCCTCGTCTCCGACAGCCGCGGAGACACCGCCCGGCAACTGGTGCGGGCGGCCGCGGTCCAGTTCGAGGGCGTGCGTTACCGGACCGTTTTGAGGGCCAATGTGCGGACGCTGAAACGCGTCCAGTCGATCGTCGGGGAGGCCCAGCGATCCAAGGCGGTGATCTTCTACACCCTCGTCAACGAGGACGCCCGGCGCGAAATGCGGCGATGCGCGCGCCAGGCCCAAGTCTCCTGTGTGGACATCCTGGGTCCGGCGTTCTCGGCTCTCCACCACCTGTTTCACCGCAAGCGGGGACACACGCCCGGTCTGCTCTACGCCCTGGATCGTGAGCAGATCGATCGCATGGACGCCATCGACTACACCCTGAAACACGATGACGGCCAGCGGCCCCACGAGCTGTCCCGGGCCGATGTGGTCGTCGTCGGCGTGTCCCGTGCTTCGAAGAGCACCACCTGCTTCTATTTGGCCTCGGCCGGGGTCCGGGCGGCCAACGTGCCCCTGGTGGCGGGCCTGGACCCTCCCGAGGAGTTGTTCGAGGTTCCGAGCCGAAAGGTCGTCGGATTGCGCGTCGAGGTCTCGCGACTGCTGGCGGTTCGTGGGGCTCGCGCGTTCAACCTCCGTCTCGGTGAGCGAGATCCCTACATCGACCGGCAGGCCGTCGTTCGCGAGGTCGCCGCGGCGAACCGGTTGATGGACGACAACGGCTGGCGTTCGGTGGACGTGTCGTATCTCGCGGTGGAGGAGATCGCGCGCGAGGTGATGCGGCTCGCTCATGGAGGAAGCGACAGGACGCCCGCTTAGCACGCCTCCTTTCGACGTCCGGAATCTCCGGGCCGACAAACCGTTTTCGAGTATGTTTTGGACTGGGGGGTTCGGGCGGAAATGAGCGTGTCCCCGAAATGGATTGTCCTGGCGCTTTTGCTGCCCGTCGGTGTCGGGGCTGCCGGTGACGGTAGCGGCAAGCCCGCCGTCTATCACAGCGCACCCGTGACGCCGTACCGGTTCGACGGGAGCGCACGCGACCTCCCGACGCCGCGAAGCTGGCAACCGGGCGATCCGGTACGCGAGATCCCGCGCCGGACGTACCACGACCCTTCGCGCCCGAAGGACGACCGTCGTGCCGAGAACCAGGGGGTCGACCCGTTGCTGCGGCTCCAGCGACTCTCGGTACAGGCGGAGTCGAGGCGGGCCTTCAACACGCCGGATCGCAACTTCGACGGTCTGGGTTTCAGCGGCTCCAACCCGCCCGATCCGGTCGGCGACGTGGGTCCGAACCACTACGTCCAGATGATCAACAGCCTGAACGGCGCCCTGGTGCGGATCTACGACAAGGCGTCTCCGGCGCCGAACGCGCTGGCGACCTTCACGCTCGACGGGTTGGGCGCCGGGTTTTGCGGCTCCGGCTTCGGCGACCCGATCGTGCTCTACGACCGCTTCGTCGATCGCTGGATGCTCTCCGAGTTCTCGAGCGCGGGCAACCGGCTCTGCGTGTACATCTCGCAGACGCCGGATCCGACGGGCAGTTACTACGCCTACGACTTCGCCGCGCCGACCTTCCCGGACTATCCGAAGTACTCGGCCTGGCCGACCGATGCGAACGGCGGCGCCGGCTCCTACGTCGTGACGACGAACGAGACGACCTCGGAGGGCGGCGTCTTCGCGTTGGATCGTGCGGCGATGCTCGCCGGACTGCCGGCGACGTTCCAGCGTGTCGTGATCCCGGACCTTCCCGGGTTCGTGATGCAGGCGACCACGCCGGCGGATCCCGACGGGGGGACCCCACCGCCGGTCGGAGCGCCCGCGATCATCATGCGGCACCGCGACACCGAGGCGCACAGCGGCCCGGCCGCGCCCGGCGACCTGCTGGAGATGTGGCACTTCGACGTCGACTGGGTCGACTCGGCCAACACGACGTTGACGCGGCTCACCGACATCGACGTCTCGGAGTTCGAGTCCGATCTCTGCGGTCTGGCCCAGACCGGCTGCTTCCCGCAACCGGAGACATCGGCGATCCTCGACCCGTTGCGCGAAGTGATCATGAACCGGCTCGTCTACGTCAACCTCGGCACGCACGAGGCGGTCGCGGGTAACTTCACGGTCGATGTCGACGGAACGGATCACGGCGGCCCGCGCTGGTTCGAGCTGCGGCGTGTCGGTGGGGCGGCGCAACCCTGGACGCTGCACCAGGAGGGGACGTACGGGCCCGACGGCGACAACCGCTGGATGGGCGCGATCGCGATGGACCGGAAGGGCAACCTCGCCCTCGCTTACGACGTCACCTCGATGACGACGTTCCCCAGCCTGCGCTACACCGGCCGGCTCGAGGACGACCCGTTGAACACGATGACCCAGGGTGAGACGTCGATGGTCGAGGGCTCGTCGTTCAACTTCACCAACCGCTACGGCGACTACTCCGCGATGGGCCTCGACCCGGCGGACGACTGCACGTTCTGGTTCACCGGCGAGTACAACGCCCAGGGCAGCGGCTGGTCGACGCGGATCGCCTCGTTCGACTTCGACACCTGTCGTTGCGACGTGCTCCCGCTGCCGCTGACGATCGCCGGCGGAGTCGGCGGGCCGAACCGCGTCGATCTCTCGTGGAGCGATTCCGAGTTGCCCGGCGTGACCGAGTACCGGGTGATGCGCTCGCGAACGTCGGGCGGGCCGTACGCGACCGTCGCGACCGTCGCGGACACGAGTCCCGGTGTCGGCAACTCCGGCGCTTACAACACCTCGGACACGACCGTGAGCGGAGGGAGCGACTACTACTACATCGTCGTGGCCTCCGACGGCGGGTTCTGCACGTCGTCGCCGTCGAACGAGCTCGTGGTGACCGCCACGGGGGTGTGCACGCTTCCGCCGATCTTCGCCGGGCTGGAGACGCTGGCGACGCCGAACGACGGTATCTGCACGCTGGACCTGACCTGGTCCGCGGCGGTCCCCGAGTGCGCCGGCCCCGTCAGCTACGAGATCCATCGCGCGGCGACGCCCGGCTTCACGCCCGGTCCCGGCAACCTACTCGCAACGACGAGCGCCACGAGTTACGCCGACACGGACCAGCTCGTCACCGGACTCGACTACTTCTATGTGGTCCGCGCGCGTGACGATTCGAACGGGTCCGTCGAGACGAACGACGTCGAGCTGGCCGCGATCCCGCTGGGAGTGGTGGCGCCGCCGGTCTTCGCGGACGACGCGGGAGATACGGGGCTCGCGTTGCTGACGCCGGCGGCTCCGTGGAGCGTGCAGCCGAGCGGCGGCAATAGCGCCCCCGGTGTCTACACGACAGGTCCCTACGGCGACAACACCTGCGCGGATCTCGTCTCTCCGCAGATGACGCTCAACGTCGGCAACACCCTGTCGTTCTGGTCGCGCTACGACATCGAGGGCGGCTGGGACAAGGGCGAGGTGCAGATCTCCACGAACGGAGGCGGTTCGTGGGCGCGGCTCGACGTCGGCTACCCGGGGCTCTCGGACCGCAACGCGGATGCGTGCGGGCTGCCGACGGGTGCGTACTTCACCGGTACCGACACCTCGTGGAACCGTTACGAGGCCGACCTGTCTCCGTGGGACGGACAGACGGTGATGTTCCGCTGGCTGTTTTCGAGCGACGCGCTGTTCACCCGGCCGCTCGGCTGGACCATCGACGACATCGAGGTCGGCAACAACGCCGCCGCGTGCGCGACCGCGAGCCCCTGCGCGGACAACCCCGCCGTCGAGGTCACCCCCGACGGTCCGCTCACCGTCTGCCCCGGTGCGCTGCCGCTGCTGACGGCCGACACCACGGGCGGCGCCGGACCCTTCACGTATCAATGGACCCGGGACGGCGTCCCGATCTCGGGGGCGACGAACCCGACGTTCCAGCCGGTCGACTCCGGGGTGCACGACTACAACGTGCGGGTCAAGGCGGCAGCCTGCCCCGACGAGGTCTCCGACGGCCAGGCGACGCGGCTCGAAGTCGAATCGGCACCGCAGTTCGGCGGCATCGTTTCGGCGACCGATCAACGCGACGCGGTCTGCTCCATCGAGCTCGACTGGGACCCGGCGTTCTCGAGCTGTCCGGGACCGTTGACCTACGACGTCTACCGTTCGACCTCAGCCGGCGTCGTGCCGATCCAGGCCAACCGGATCGCGTCGGGCGTCGCCGCGACCGGCTTCACCGACTCGGTCGGGCTGGTCAACGGCACGCCGTACCACTATCTCGTGCGGGCCGTTGAGTCGACGACCGCGCAGTCGGACACCAACAACGTCGAGCGTTCGACGATGCCGAGTGGGCTCGACCTGCTGGCCTTCTACGACGATGCGGGAGACACGGGAGCGCCGCAGCTCGCGACCGAGTCGCCTTGGTCCGTGGAGCCGAACGGGGGCAACGAAGGGCCCGCCGTCTACTCCACCGGCGCTTACCCCGACGACGTCTGCGCCGACCTCACCACGCCGGAGTTCGCCGTGACCGCGGACACGTTGTCGTTCGCCTCACGGGCCGAGATGCAGCTCAGCTTCGACAAGGGCGAGGTGCAAATCTCCACCGACGGCGGCACGAGCTGGGACCGGGTGGAGGTGGCCTACCCGGAAACGTCGGTCCACGAGACCGACGCCTGCAACCTCGGCATCGGCGACTTCTTCACCGGGACGAGCGGCTCGGCATGGGCCGAGTACACCGCCGACCTGTCGGCCTACGCCGGGCAGGACGCGATGCTCCGCTGGAGGCTCTCGACGGACACGGTGGTGAACGATCTCGGTTGGTGGGTCGACGACATCCGCGTGTTCGACCCCGGCGTCTGCTCGCCTGGAAGCGCGTGCGCCGAGAACCCGTTCGTCGACGTCACGCCCGAGGGACCGCAGACGGTCTGCACGAGCGGCGTGCCGACCTTGACCGCCGCGCTGACCGGGGGGAGCGGTCCGTTCCACTACCAGTGGCTGCAGGACGGGGTGCCGATCGCGGGCGCGAATGACCCGACGTTCACGCCGAGCGCTCCAGGCACCGCCGACTACAACGTGCTCGTGGGTGCCGATGCCTGTCCCGACGACGTGACGGACGGGCTGGGCACCGCGTTGACGATCCTCGACCGGCCGCTCTTCGCCGGGATCGAGTCGGCGCTCAACGCACAGAGCCCGACCTGCACCGTCGATCTCGACTGGAGCGCGGCGAGCGGCCCCTGCCCGGGACCGATCACGTACACGGTCTATCGCGATATGACGACACCGGTCGCGCTGGTCCCGGGCAACATCGTCGCGTCGGGATCGAGCGTGACGAGCTTCTCCGACGCCGCGAGTCTGGTGGACGGGCAGACCTACTACTACAACGTGCAGGCGCTCGAAGGCTCGACGGGGCTGCTCGACGGCAACGGTGTGGATCTGGCGGTGACGCCGACGGGGCTGGATAGTGGTTTGGTCGACAGCTACACCGAAGGCTTCACCGATCCTCTCGTGATCAACGACTGGACGATCACGACCGGCCCGGGTTCGCACAGCTGCGGCGCCTGGGCCGTCGCGAGCGATGCCGGGTCCCTTCCGGCCGGCGGCTCGGGGAACTACCTGATCGCGGACAACCGCGGACCGTCTTCCGGAGGGACCGGCGACTGCATGGATCTGTTCCCGCAGACCTCGACGACCGCGGCGTCGCCGGCGATCGACCTGGGCATCGACGGCTTGATCTCGGCAACGTTGTCGGTCGAGGTGCGCTTCGAGTTCGACCCGATCAACGGGGAGGAGACCGCCGCGATCGAGGTCTGGGACGG
The DNA here is from genome assembly GCA_011773795.1 of Acidobacteriota bacterium. GTDB lineage: Bacteria > Acidobacteriota > Polarisedimenticolia > Polarisedimenticolales > Polarisedimenticolaceae > WVWW01. Next base: position 23,888 of record WVWW01000083.1, on the reverse strand, counting down.
CGCGCAATGGGTCGCGCTGTGGACCAGCGCAGCGGCCGACGTGAACCAGGCGATGAGCTTCGACGTCCTGCCGTACGCCAATGCCGGCTTCATGGTGCGCTTCGACTACCAGGGTGCGATCGTCGACCGGTTCTTCTCGATCGACGACGTCGTCGTGACCACGCGGGCGATCGAGACCTGCGTGACCGGCGTGCCCGGCCCGTCGCCGGTTCCGGCCGGGAGCCTGCTTGTCGACCGAACGCCCGGTGCAACGACGGCGTTTGACGTCTCGTGGGACGCGGTGAGCTGTCCGGAGGCCGACTACAACCTGCTCGTCGGCGACCTCGGCAACGTCGCGGGCTACGCGTTGACGGGAAGCGCGTGCGCGATCGGTACCGCAGGCGCGTTTGCCTGGACCGGCGTACCGCCGGGCGACCTCTACTTCTTGCTGGTCGGCACCGACGGCGCGGGTACCGAGTCGAGTTGGGGCCTCGACGGTACCTTCGCGGAACGCAACGGGAACATCCCGTCGGTCCAGTGCGGCGTGACGGTCAAGAACGCGATCGCCACCTGCTTCTGATCAGGCGCTGTCCCCGCGCGTGATCATCGACAGGGCCATCGAGTAGATCACCGCCGCCATCGAAGCGCCTCCCTGGCGCCACCGTGTCGTCGACCCGGACCGGAAGACCTCGGCGCAATGGTATATCAAGGATCAAATGGGGATCAGGGAAAGGCGCTCTCGTCGAACGGCCCGTCGCGGAGCTGCCGTGCCGTTGTGGCAAGCAGCTCGTCCGGGTCCTCCACGAACTCGTCGAGCACCGCGCGGGCCCGCTCGCGCTGCGACTCCGTGCCGAGATGCATCACGGCCTGAAGGACGATCACGCCTTCCACGCGGAACCTGCGCTCCTCCAGCGCTCGAACGAGCTCGAACACGGCGTCGAGCGACTCGTCCGTGATTTGAAGGGACAGCTCTCCCGTTGCGGGATCCCTGACGGGGATCGCCCGATCGAAGGTCGACATCCGCCACATCGTCGACAAACGCATGGCGTCCTTGTCGGCCAGGACGAGCGACGTCGCGAGCATCGTCGCCGCGTCGCCCTCCTCGCGGGCGAGCTCGTACATCGCCTCGGCGCCGATCCGGATGCAGGCGATCGCGACCAGATCCTGGATCAGGGTGACGTCGTCCTGGCGCAAGAGCCGGCCGAGACGGATGGCGCGGCGGAAGTCCTCGCGGGCCGATTCCGGGTCGGCGGCGAGCTTGCCACGCGCGGCCCAGGAACGCGCGAGGTCGAGCATCATCAACAGGTTCGGTAGCTCCGTCGCCACGCCGTCGATCTCGAAGACGTCGGGGTGGAAGCTGCAGCGCGCCTGGTCGACCCAGTGCTCGGCCTCGAGCAGCAGCGCATCGTTTGCAGGCAGAACGAGCCAGGGCGTCCCGTCGACCTCGACCCGGGTGCGGGCATCCGACCACTCGGCATTACGGGGACCTCGTTTCACGAAGTCCTTGAACCACACGGCGGCGTTCGCGTCTCCGTCGCCCAGCGGCGCCAGCAGGTCGAGATCGATCTGGAACTCGAGCGGCGCATGCTTGTTGCCCGAACAGCCCCAGCAGTAGGGCGTCGGGAGCTCCTCGAGGAGAATGGGGGCCGGCCGCGGAACGCTCGCCTTCGCGGCGTCGACCGTCGATGAGGGACGGGACAGCGGTGTCGCGCGCACCGCGAGCAGTCCGGCGAGGACGATCACCAGGGCGGCGGCCAGCAGGACGGTTCGTCGTTTCGAGCTCTTGTGCGTGTTCATCCGGACACCTCGTTCCTTTCGTTGTCGTCGTTCGGTTCGGGTCGGCGCGCGGCCGGCGAGGGCGGCCCCATGACGCGCGCCTCGGCTCGCGGGCTGATGTCGACCGACGGAAGATCGAGCTCGTCGATGAGCTGCTCGAGCTGACCTCGAGCCGCCGCTCCATCATCGACCCTCGAGCCCGCCGGCAGGCTCAACCCGACGTGCGCCGCGATCAGCGCCAGGGTCGTTCCGGCCCACGCCACGCGAGCGGCACGGCTCTCCCACAGCAGGTCCCACAGCGTCCTCTCGGATCGCTCGTCGAGCGCGGTCGCGGCGGCATCGAGAACCTGTTCCTTCAGTCCTTCGGGTGCGCGGGGCACGCGCAGCGTTCCGAAGATCTCTTTTCGATTGTCCTGTGTCATTCCGTCACCCCCAGGAGCGCGCGCAGTCGTTTCAGGCCGAGCCGGCAACGGCTGGCGGCGGTGAATGTCGGGACGCCCGTCGCGCGGGCGACCTCCGCGTGCGAGCAGCCGCAGAAGTGGCGCAGGTAGATGGCTTCGCGCTGCGCCGGATGCAGTTGCTCGAGCAGTTTGGACAGGCGGGTTGCCTCGGCCTGCCGCTCGGGCGACATCTCGCCGGTCTCGAGCAGCGCGCAGGCCTCGATCGGGTCCTCGCGACGACGCCGGCGCCGGCGGTGGACATCCACGGCCGCGCGGTGGGTCATGCGTCGAAGGTAGGCCAGCGGGTTGCCGACGTGGGCCAGCCGGCGATGCGCGTCGGCGAGCCGGACGAAGACTTCCTGCACCACGTCGGCGGCTTCCGAGGCCGATCCCGTTCGCCAGAGAGCCAGGCCGTAGAGCATGTCGCCGCAGGCGTCGTAGATCGACCCCAGCGCGGCGATCTTGCCGGACGCGAGATCCGTGAAGAGGCCTCGAAGGAGGGTCGTCTCGACCGGTTCCCGGCCGGACCGGGATTTCCCGGCCAGCTCGCTCATCGCGCTCATATTACAGGGACGCGCGAGCCCCCGGTTCTTGTCATCCTACGGGGACAGATCTATTTGTTTGCTCGAGATTCCGGGACAAAAAATAAATCTGTCCCTATTGGGTCTCCCGGGCCAGGACCTCGAGCANNGACGCGGATCCAGAACACGCCGTCGATGGTCGTCGACGAGAGGAACACGCGGCCGTCGTCGAGGATCGCCTGCAGCAGCTTCTTGTTGAAGGCGTTGGCGTCGGATCCGTCCCTCGCGTCGGGCCAGCGGAACATCGCAACGGACAGGTCCGGTTGCGGGCCGACCTCGAAGCCGAGCTCCTGGACGCGGGCGTGGAACAGCTGCGCCAGCAGGAGCTTCTCCTCGAGCGCCGCGCGGTAGCGCGCGAGCCCGTGCACCTGCAACGGAAGCCACATGCGCAGGCCGCGGAAGTGGCGCGTCAGCTCGGGCGACAGGTCCGCCGGCGACGGTTCCTCCTCGACGTCGGTGACGTCCTGCAGGTAGGCACCGCGCGTGGCGTGACTCTTCTTCAGGTGTTGCGGGTCCCGCACGAGCACCGCGCCGGAGCCGTAGGGAAGAAACAGACCCTTGTGCGGGTCGATGACGACCGAGTCCGCCTGCTCGATCCCCGCGAAGCGCGGCCGCATGTCGTCGAGCAGCAGGAAGCAACCGCCGTAGGCCGCGTCGACGTGGTACCAGAGCCCTTCGCGCCTTGCGATCTCCGCGAGCGGCCGCAACGGGTCGAGCGCGCCGGTGTCGGTCGTGCCGGCGGACGCGACGAGCAGGAACGGGCGCAGCCCCGCTTCCCGGTCCGCGGCGATCATGTTCTCGAGCGCGACCGGGTCCATGCGGTAGCCGGCGTCCATCGGGACGGCGCGCAGCGGCGCCTCGGCGAGCCCGGCGATCGCGATCGCCTTGCCGACGCAGTGGTGCGTCTGACCGGTGACGTAGATGACGGAGCGCTCGACCTCCCTCGCGGTCACGCCCTTCGCGTCACGCGCGGCGACGATGCCGACCAGCGTGGCGATCGAGCCGCCCGACGTGAACGTCCCCAGCGACTCCGCCGGGTAACCGACGAGCTTGCAGAGCCAGCGCATCAGCATGTTCTCGAGGTGCACCGCGCCGGGGCCGGCGTAGCGCACGCCCGCGTAGCGGTTCGTGACCGCAGCAATGTAGTCGCCGAGCGCCGCGGGGTAGATGCCGCCGCCGGCGATGTAGCCGAGGTGCCCCCCGTGCGCGGGCTGGAGTCCGGGCCCGTCGATCTCGCGCTCGACGAGATCCATGACCCTGTCGAAATCGCCAGGCTCCTCCGGGATGCCGAGCGCGAGCAGCTCGTCGCGCGCACCGGGCTCCGTGCTCCAGATTCGACGCTCGGCCAGCTCGTCGAGTGTCTTGTCGGCGAACGCGATCACTCGCTCGGTGAGCAGGCGACGTTCGTCGGGCCCCTCTTCGAGCGCCCGCGAGTGCGGCTCGAGCTCGTCGAGCCGGGCGACGATCTTGTCCGGCGACATCACAGTCCCCGGGCCCACTCGGGACGCAGCGCGATGCCGCCCCGCAGCGCCGCGTCGACCACCTCGAGGATCTTCTCGCGGTCGCGCGGCAACCGCCCCGCGAGCGGCAGGTAGTTCGAGGCGTGATTGGTGCGGAAGATGGCGTCGGTCGGCCGGGCTTCATCAACGAAGGTGCGCAGCTCGCCGAGCAACGAGCGTTGGTCCGGCAGCTCGAACGCTCCCTTGTCCTGCTGCTTGCCCAGCGGCGTGCCGGGGATCACCGTCAGCGTGAGCAACGAGACGAAGCGCGGGTCCATCGCGCCCGCCAAGTTCGCCGAACCCTGCGCATGTTCCGCGCTGCGCTCGACGCCGCCGGCTCCCAGGAGGAAGATCGCGGAGAGCTTGACGCCCGCGGCGTGCGCCTTCTCCGCGGCCCGAACGTGGTCGTCGAACGACGCGCCCTTGGCGATCTTCTTCAGCGTGACGTCGTCGCCGGACTCCGGACCGATGTAAAGCAGAGAGAGGCCGAGCTCGCGCAGTCGCGCCAGCTCCTCCGGCGTCTTCTCCAGCAGGTTCATCGCGGTGGCGTAGGCGCTGACGCGCCGCAGCCGGGGAAACGCCGCGCGGCACGCCTCGAGGATCGGCTCCCAGTGGTCGAGGCCCATGATCAACCCGTCGCCGTCGGCGACGAATACCTTGTCGACCACGTCCCCGACTTGCTCCCGCGCCGTCTCGACGTCTTCGAGCACCGCGTCGAGCTCGCGCACCCGGAACGTCTTGTCCCGGTACATGTCGCAGTAGGTGCAGTGGTTCCAGGAGCAGCCGATGGTCGCCTGCAGGATGAGCGAGCGCGCCTCGCTCGGCGGCCGGTAGATCTGCCCCTCGTAGCGCATCGAGTCATGCTAGCAGCCCGAAATGATGCACGTGCATCATTGCTCTCGCGGCAAGAGCGTGTTCCGATCGATACGACAGGGGTCGCGCCGCGAGACGGGTGTGCCTTTCCGGTTTTTCCACGAGCGGACGGCCTCGCGTACCGCGGAGGATCGACCGATGACCTCTCTTCGCCACCTCGTCAAGATCCTGATCGTCATCTCGGTGCTTCTTCTGGTCAGTTGCAGCAGCGGTTCGAACGTGTTGCTATCGCAGCAGGACATCTACGGCTCCGGGGTTCTGGACCAGGAGACGCGGACGTTCGCCGGGGGCTGTACGGGCGTGACCTTCGCCGCCGCCGGCGATCTCGACATCGAGCTGGGTGCCCAGGAAGTTTTGTGGATTTCGGCCGAGGACAACCTGCTGCCCTACCTCGAGAGCAACGTGATGGGTACGACGCTGATGATCCAGGAAGCGAGCGGTGTCGATCTACGGCCGTCGCTGCCGGTCGAGTTCGACCTGACGATCTCCCAGCTGGACGAGCTGACCCACGTCGGGGTCGGCACGATCGACATCGACAGTCCGGCCTCCACGCAGCTCTCGCTGACACTTTCGGGTGTCGGAGAGATCAACGCGAACAACTATTCCGGACAAGTCCTCGACGTGACGCAGACCGGAGTCGGGGACGTCCGTGTGTCGGGGGGCGTCATCTCGCAGACGGTCGTGGTCAGCGGCGTCGGTGACTACGAGGGCGCAGCACTGATGAGCATGAGTGCGGTCGTGACGTTGACGTCCGCTGGATCGGTCACGGTGCGCGTGAGCGGGACCCTGGACGTGACGATCACCGGCTCGGGCACCGTCTACTACATCGGCAACCCGGTCATCACCAGCAACATCACGGGAACCGGGAGCCTGCAGAAGATCGGCTAGGCCGGCCTGTCGCCGAAGCCGAACGCCCGTGTAGAATCACGACCCATGAGCCTCGAGGCCGGCCGGCAGCTCCTGCACTACCGCCTGACCGAGAAGATCGGTGAGGGCGGGATGGGCGTCGTGTGGAGGGCGCGCGACACGGAGCTCGAGCGCGACGTCGCGATCAAGATCCTGCCGCAGGGAATCGCCGCCGAGCCGGAGCGCATGGCTCGCTTCGAGCGCGAGGCACGCTTGCTCGCGGCGCTGGACCACCCGAACATCGCCGCGGTCTACGGCTTGCACGAGGCGGAAGGCCAGCGCTTCATCGCGATGGAGCTCGTCCCCGGCGAGGACCTGGCGCAGCGGCTCGCGCGCGGACCGCTGCCGGTCGAGGACGCGCTCGACGTGGCGATGCAGGTCGCCGAGGCGCTCGAGGCGGCGCACGAGCAGGGCGTGATCCACCGCGACCTGAAGCCGGCCAACATCAAGTTGACCCCCGAAGGCAAGGTCAAGGTGCTCGACTTCGGACTGGCCAAGGCGCTCGTCCCGGAGACCTCCGGCGAGGTGGCGAGCGTCACGATGTCGCCGACCGTGACGTCGGCGGGCACGATCGCGGGAACGTTGCTCGGCACGGCGGCCTACATGAGCCCCGAGCAGGCCAAGGGACGGGCCGTGGACAAGCGCGCCGACATCTGGGCGTTCGGCGTCGTGCTTCA
>WVWW01000083.1:0-17095 GCA_011773795.1 Acidobacteriota bacterium | reverse complement strand
AGCCGTCGCGGCACCGCTGACCGGATCCCGCATGCTGCCGTGGGCGCTCGTGGCTCTGCTGGTGCTTGTGGCGGCTTTCGCCTTATGGCGAGCCGCGTCGACCCCGCCCGCGGGCGAGCGCGAGCTCATCACGCTGGTCGCTCCGGTGACGGGCTTGGCCGGCGTCGATCTTCCCGGCCCGCAGGAAGGGGTCATGGCCCTGTCGCCCGACGGCAAGGCGATCGCGCTGGTCCTTCCCAAAGGCGGGGGCACGTCGGTGATGTACGTGCGACGCCTCGACCGCGACGAGTTGATCGAGCTACCCGGAACGAAGGGTGCGCTGACGCCGTTCTTCTCGCCGGACGGAAAGTGGATCGGCTTCTTCGCCGACAACGCCTTGAAGAAGGTCCCGACAACGGGTGGTACGCCGCTGACGTTGTGCGACGCCCAGGGCTCCAATCGGGGAGCCACCTGGGGCGCGGACGACGTCATCACGTTCGCGCCGCATTACACGCGCCCGTTGATGCGAGTCCCGGCCGCCGGCGGCGATCCGGTGGAGTTCACCACGATCGATGCCGGCAAGGGTGAACGCACCCACCGCTGGCCGCATGCGGTCCACGGCGAGGATCTCGTCCTGTTCACCGTGGGAACGATCGACAGCCCGGAGAACTACGACGACGCGCGGATCGAGGCGATTCGACCGACGACCGGCGAGAGAATCCCGGTGCTGGAACGGGCGAGCATGGCCTGGTACACGGCGACGGGTCATCTCGTCTTCGGCCGCGACGGTTTTCTTTTCGCCGTCCCCTTCGACGTCGACCGCGTGGAGGTTCTCGGCAATCCGGTCCCGGTGGTCGAGGACGTGCAGGGCGTTCGCGGATCCGGTGTGGTCCGCGCCGGCATCGCGAGAAACGGGCTGCTCGCCTACTTTTCCGGATCCGGCCATTCGCGTCAGTCGCGCCTGATCTGGCGCGACCGCGACGGCTCGATCGAACCGCTGCCCGCTCCGGTCAACGACTACGAGGACCTGGCGATCTCACCGGATCGAAAGCAGATCGCGGTGTCCGTGCGGGACGCGCCGTCAGTGGACATCTGGACCTATCGCCTGGAGCAGGAAACGCTCACCCGCCTCACGTTCGAAGGCCAGAACATCGCTCCGACCTGGTCCCCGGACGGTCGTCGGATCGCCTTCGGCTCGGCGCGCGGCAACGAGCTCATCGCCGCGTTCGTGAAGGCGGCCGACGGCAGCGGGCCGGCCGAGATGCTGGTGTCGGCACCCGAACTGGACCTTCCCGACGCCGGGACGGTGATCCCCAGGGGCTGGACGTCTGACGAGCGGCAGCTCCTCGTGCAGTACGCCGACGAGAACATGCAGAACATCGGCCTCGTTTCGGAAGACGCCAAGACTCTCACCGTCGTCGCCGCCTCACCGGCGACCGAGATCGTACCGGTCTTGTCGCCCAACGGTCGGTGGCTGGCCTACGCGTCCGACGAGACCGGCCAGATACAGGTTTACGTTCGCGCTTTCCCGGGTCCCGGCGGGAAGTGGCAAGTCTCGACGACGGGAGGCTCACGTCCTCGGTGGGCGCCGGACGGCAACGAGCTGTTCTACAAGCTGCAGACCAACCTGTACGTCGTGAACATCGAAGACGACGACGGCAGTTTTCGGAGCGGTCGGCCCGAGCTCGTGTTCGACGACCTCCCGCTGGGACTCGGGTTCGACGTGTTCGACTCGAATCGGCTCCTGCTCGTCGAGCCAGTCGGAACCGAAGCGGATTTCCCGGGCGTGACCGTCGTCGTCAACTGGCTCGACGAGCTGCAACGGTTGGTCCCGGTTGAATAATGATGCGCATGCATCATTGACCCGACCGCCGAGGGATGCTTCGATTCAACCATCGGGGCCGTTCCGAGGGCCCGTGTTGCCGTCCGGGTCCGAACCCCGTGGCGGGCGGCCCCGTTTACCACCACCGCTACCGCCCACCCTGCACCAGCGTGACGACGGCTTGTCGGCTCGGATGCTCCGCGAGCTGAGTGGTGATTGATCGTTTGCCGTGGCTGTAGCGAGCGATCACTGTCGTCGTGACGGTCGCAGACTCGGTTCCTCGGAGCCCGACGGCTCGGCGGAAGCCCCGGTGCCCTGGACGGCCGCGATGGCGGCCTGCTCATCCTCGTGGATCGGGAAGACTTCGTCGAGTCGCGTCACGTTGAGGAGCTCCCGGACCCGACCGGGAGGACAGTGGAACACCATCGTCACCCCTCGGTTTTGGGCTTCGTTGAAAGATGCGGCGAGCTCGGCGAGGCCGAACGAATCGGCGTACTTCGCGTTCTGCAGTTCCACCAAGATCTGACGGCGGCCGTCGTTCATCAGCTCCGTCAGCCTGCGGCGCAGCGTGCTGGCCCCCTGGGTCGCGGCGACCCGGTGGGGCGCCTCGACGATCGCAATCGACCCCGAGTCGCGCACCTTAATCTCCATCGCGCTCGCCCTTTCGTTGAGAGAGATTCTCTCACACGGGGAGTGGTCCCGGCCACCCCCCCGGCGTGACGGTCGGGTCCCGGCCGGGGTTGACGGACGAGAACAAGAAATAGCCCTGCCGCTATTTGGTGTTTATCTGGAGCGGTACCTCTCGTAGAGGGCGCGGTGCTTGTTCGACGTGGACACCTCGCGGCCCGCGATGATCAGGTGCTCGATGCGGGTCGTGATGTCCAGCGGGCTGCCGTCGGTCACGATCAGGTTGGCCGCCTTGCCCGGCTCGATCGTGCCCAGCCGGTCGGCGACGCCGAGGATCTCGGCGGGCCACAGCGTCAGCGCCTTGAGCGCATCCTCTTCCGACAGCCCGTACGGGATCGCGTGCCCGGCCTCGTACGGTGTCGTGCGGGAATTGTGCGGTCCGCCGGGGCCGAAGCCCCCGCCGGCGCCGGACGAGAAGGCGATCTTCACCCCCGCCTCGACCAGCTCCGCGGGGTTCCTGAACGGCCGGTCGTGCGGATCGTCCTGCTCCCGCGGCAGGCTCTGCGTCAGACCGAGGATCACGGGGATTTCCTTCTCCGCGAGCATCTCCTTGACCTTCCATGCATCGCGCGCGCCACCGAGGATGATCTTCAGACCCTCCTCCTCGGCAAACTCGACCGCCCCCTCGATGTCCCGTTTGTTGTTGGCCAGCACGATGACGGGTGCCCGGCCCTCGAGGAACTGCGACAGCGCGTCGAGCTTGAGATCCTTCTCGGCGCGCCCGTTACCGGAGTCCACCGCCTGGCTGTAGTGCCGCGCGGCCTCGATCCAGTCGCCCAGTTCGCCCTGCTTCTTCTCGGCGTTCTCCTTGGCCTCGTTGAACGGCGTCTCCTTGATGCTGAAGGTCGCGAAGTCGAAGCGTCGTGTCTGGATCGCGGGCCAGCTCACGACCAGCGCGATCGCCGGATCGATGGCCATCTCCTCGACCGTCCAGCCGTCGAGGTTGACCAGCGCCGCGCGCCCGGCGATCACACCGTCGCCATCGCTCTGCGGCGCGACCACGGTGTGGGTGATGCCGTTCGCGCGCGTCACGGGAATCACCTCGCTGGCCGGGTGGATCGCCGTCGTGGCCTGCAGGTGCGGGTTGTAGGTGCCCATCTCCGCCTGGTCGTCGGTCGCGGCGACCGCGCCCACCTCGAGCAGGCCGAGCTGTGAGAGGGCGTCGAACATGCCGGGGTAGACGTGCTTGCCCGCGGCGTCGATCGTTCGCGCGTTCGGTGCCGTGGCGTCGGGCCCGACGGCGGAGACGACGCCGTCCTCGACGACCACGTTGCCGACGAAGGGCTCGCCGGCGACCGGGTGCACCGTGCCGCCCCGGATGACCAGGGTGTCGGCGCCGGACGTTCCGGCCCAGCACAGCAGCGCCAGGGTGAAGACCGTCATCGTTCTCGTCGTCACGCCGCGCATCAGTGCACCTCCCGGCAGCTGTAAGTCATCTCGTCGTGCCAGCGAACCTCCGGCGGATCGGACCCGCCCTCGCCGCCGTCCTCGCTTTCCTCGTCTTCGTCTTCGTCGTCCTCGTCCGTGCCGAGCAGACGCTTCTTGATCGCGTCGATCCCGGCCTGGCGCGCGCGATCGGCCTCGCGGTCGAAGTAGAGATCCCCGTCGACCCAGGTCTTCTGCACGACGGAGCGGATCGACAGCGGATGGCCGTCGTAGAGCACCAGGTCGGCGTCCTTGCCGACCTCGATCGAGCCGACGCGGTCGTCGATGCGGAACTGCCTCGCGGGGTTGAGCGTGACGGTCGCCAGCGCGGCGACCTCGTCCATGCCGCCCCACTTGACCGCCTTCGCGGCCTCCTGGTTCAGGTGGCGCATCTCCTCGCCGCTGTCGGAGTTGATCGAGACGACGACGCCGCGCTCGGCCATCAGCGCCGCGTTGTGCGGGATCGCGTCGTACGCCTCGACCTTGTAGCCCCACCAGTCGGAGAAGGTCGACGCGCCCGCGCCGTGCGCGGCGATCTCGTCGGCCACCTTGTAGCCCTCCAGCACGTGCTGCAACGTGGCGACCCGGAAGCCGAACTCCTCGGCCAGCCGCAGCAGCTGCAGGATCTCGTCCGCGCGGTAGCAGTGGGAGTGGACCAGCCGCTTGCCCTCCAGGATCTCGACCAGCGGCTCGAGCTTCAGGTCGCGGCGCGGCGGCATCGCCGAGCCCTTCGCCTTCCTGTAGGCCTCCCACTCCTTCCGGTATTCGCGGGCCTCGGTGAACGCCTGGCGGATGACGTCCATCACGCCCATCCGCGTCTGCGGGTAGCGCTGCGGGATGCCGGCGCCGCGGAAGTTGGAGCGCTTGGGGTTCTCGCCCAGCGCGAACTTGATCCCCGGCATGGCGCCGGCGATCAGCAGGTCGTCCGCGTCGCCGCCCCAGCGCAGCTTGACGACGGCGTTCTGCCCGCCGATCGGGTTGGAGCTTCCGTGCAGGATGTTGGCGCTCGTCACGCCGCCGGCCAGCGCCCGGTAGATGCCGATGTCGTCGGGGTTGAGCACGTCCTCGATGCCAACCATCGAGGAGACGGCGATCGAGCCCTCGTTGACGCCGCCGTCGACCGCGATGTGGGAGTGCGCGTCGATGATCCCGGGGATCAGCGCGCCGCCCGCGGCATCGAGGACGACTGCCCGGCGCGGGATCTTGACGTCGGTGCCGACGGCGACAATCTTGCCGTCCTTCACGACCACCGTGCCGTTCTCGATCGTCTCGCCGGAGACCGTCCACACCGTGGCGTTGGTCACGGCGAAGTCGCCCATCTTCTCCACCGGTCCCTGGTAGAGCGCGAGCGCCTCGCGAAGCTCGTCGAGCGTGACCTCGTCCTTCTCCTCGTCCTCGTCTTCCTTCTTGTCGCCCTCTTCGGGTTTGGCGGTGCGCTCGCCGCTGACCTCCATCGACATCGGACCGGCGCTCATCGTGCCCTCGAGCTTCTCGCCCTCCACGGTCAGCGACCACGACGCGGTGAACGAGCGCTCGCCCATCGATCGCGTGGTCTTGAAGCGCAGCAGGTCGCCGCTCATGCGGCCGTCGTCGAGGGGCGTGTCGCCCTGGTCGCTGCTGAGCTCGCCGCTGACCTTGCCGTCCTCGGCCATCTCGAGCTCGAGCGTCATGTCGCGCGAGCCGCGCGGCGACTGCATCGTCGCCTCCCAGGTGCCGGAAACGTCCGACGCGGGCGGGTCACCCTCATCTTCCTCCTCCTCGCCGTAGTCGTACTTGCGCCCGTCGACGAAGACCGCCTCGACCTCGCTGTCCTTGGCCCAGGGCCAGTCGGTCGCCAGCACGAGGTTCGCGATCTTGCCCGGCTCGATCGTGCCGAGCCGGTCGTCGACGCCGAAGATCTTCGCCGCGCCCGAGGTGAGCGCGGCCAACGCGTCCTCGTTGGACAGCCCCGCGTCGACCGCGGTGCGGATCTTCTCGAAGATCGCGGAGGTGGACGACAACGTGTCGGAGTAGAGCGCGAAGTCGACGCCGGCCGCGGCCAGCGCGGCAGGGGTCGTCGGCGCCATGCGCCGGTGGTAGAGCGTGCGGAAGGGAGTGTCGGCCTCGGGGTCGCGGTCCTTCTCCTCCTCCGGCCAGTCGAGGCTGACCAGCACCGCCGTCTTCGATGCCTTCAACGCATCGGTGCGCTCGTACGCCCCCTGGCCGCCGTAGATCACGGTCGGTACGTCAAACTCGGCGCGGATCTTCAGCACGCGGTCGATCTCGCGCGCGAGCTGCGCCGGCATGAGGAACGGGGTGGAGTCGGCGAGCGCCATCTCCAACGGTTCCAGCGCGCGGTCGTGCGCCGGCCGCTCGCGGCCCAGCGGCGAGGACGCGTAGAGCGCCTTGCTCTCGGCGTAGTGCCGCGTGTCCGACAGCACCTGCTTGACGTACGAGAGGCCGCCCATCAACGATCCGGGGAACGACCGGAACCCACCGCCGCCGCGGAAGTTCACGCGCTGCGCCACCGGCGTCGCCACCACCCGCTCGCGCAGCTCGCTGCTGCCGCCGAGGGTGATCAACGCCGCCTGGCCGGGGAACAAGCCGTCGGTCGGCGAGCTCATCGCCGCGGTGAAACCCGCCTCGCGCCACTTCTCGACGCGGCCGTCGTCGGCCAGCCCGTCGGCGACTGCGACCCACGGGGTCGTTCCGGGACGATCTTCGGGGCCCCGGATCGTCGGTCCGCCGCCGCCGCCGAAACCGCCGCCGCCCGGCCTGCCGCCCGAGTCGCTTTCCTGCTTCTGCCCCATCGTCGTCATCGCGTCGATCAGGCCGGGAAAAACGGTGAAACCCTCGCCGTCGACGACCCACGCGTCGGCGGGGACGTCGACCGCGGTGCCGACCGCCGCGATCAGCCCGTCGGCGACCAGGACCGTGGCGCCGTCGACCGGCGCGCCGGCGCCCGAGACGACGCGCACGTTTTCGATCGCGTAGTAGGGCGGCCGCGCGGGCTCCTCGGCGGGGACCGCCGTGGACAGGAGTGCGCAGGTCAACGTCGTGGCGCAGAGCAAGACCGGCGCCTTCGATTTTTTTGAATTCATGCTGGGTCTCCCGAAGTCCGTGCGGGCGTCATTGTACCGGATTGCCAGCGGGGGAAAACCCGTTTTCCGCGAGACGGATCGCGACCCGGGGGATCAGCGACTCGCGATCGTCGTCGTCATGATCGCGGGAACGATGCAGGCGACCATCACGGCGGCCTGCATGGCCTCGATCGCCGCCTTGGTCGCCCGGGCGGTCAGGTCGCCGTTGATGATCCTGTCGATGCGGTCCTTTCGCTCCTTCAACTCTTTCTTGTCGAAATTGGCACTCAGCAGACCGGTGTGGTGCGCGAGCGCGACCAGGGCAACGGTCCGCGGGTCGATGTCGGTCGCGCCACCGAAGATCGCGTTTCGCAGCCGCTCGAGGATGCGGCGCTCCGGCCCGGGATCGAGTTCGGGGTAGATCGTCCGGTTGAAGATCAACAGCACCTTGTCCTGATCGACGCGCAGGATGCCGCGCCGGGCCAGTCGCCGGGCCACGCGGTGGCGGAGGTCCTTGATGTGCGCGAATCGGGACACCCAGGTCTGAAGCGACGCCCGCTTCTTGGCGTCGCGGACCTTCTGCAGGCACTCGTCGATCACCGGGTCCCCGACGCGACCGAAGCCGACGACCTCGGCGAGGGGAGTCTTCTTCGGGGTGACGACACGGATGCGCTCGTCGAGCAACAGCTCGGCCAGGATCGCACCCCCCATGCCGAAGCTGTACTGCGTGCCGGAGGCGAACGTGCCCGCCTCGTCACGCAGCGCCAGCAACAGTATCTCTTCGTGTAGAAACAGTCCGTCCCGTCCGGGCATGACGCCTCCTTCTGGATCTCACCGGCTGGTAACCCGCTGGCCGGATTCTATTCGATGCAGGATGACCGGAGGACGATTCCGCGAGGGCGGGCGTTCTGGAATAATCCTGCGGATGAACGAGGATTGGAGGCAACGGCTCGAAGCCGAGGTACGCGACGCGTTGGCGCGCGAGTCGTCGGGTCACGACGTGCACCACGCGCTTCGCGTTCGACACACGGCTCTTCGTCTGGCGGAGCGAGAAGGGGGCGACCCGGACATCGTCGGGGCGGCGGCGCTGCTTCACGACATCGGCCACACGGAGGGACGTGACGGTCACGCGGCAAGCTCGGCGCGCGCCGCGGCGGACCTGCTCCGGCGAGCGGGGTTTCCGGACGAGAAGATCGACGCCGTCGTCACCTGCATCGAGCATCATCATTGGTCCCCGGGGAACGAGCGCGACCTGCCCGATCCCTCCATCGAGTACCGGGTCTTTGCCGACGCCGACCGGCTCGACGCTCTCGGCGCCATCGGCATCGCCCGGGCATTCGCGTTCGGCGGCGCTCACGGGCGGCCGATCTGGGATCCGGACGAGGGTGCCGAACCGGACCCGGCTCACGGCTCCTCCTCGGTTCACCACTTCGCCGACAAGCTGCTCCGACTCGAAGAGGGGATGTACACGGCGACGGCCCGCGACCTTGCGGCGAGCCGCACGAAGACGCTGCGCTCCTTTCTCGATCGGTTCCACGACGAGTGGTCGTTGCGGGACCTCGATGGGGAGCGTCAGCGGTAACGGTCGAGGAGCTGCTCGTAGCGCGGGTCGTCCCGCAGCGAGGCGAAGTAGGGGCTGTTCTCCAGGTTGACGAAATCGCGGAATTCCTTGTCGAGCGCGACCTCGAGCCACTTCAGGGCCTCGTCGGGGCGGCCGGCGGCGGCGTGGATGGCGGCCTTGTACCAATTGACCAGCGCGGTGTCGCGCGCGGTGTCGCGCTCGATCCAGACCAGCGCCTCGTCGTAGTCGCCGATCGCCAGGTAGTACTGCGCGAAGCCGATGTTGCGGGCGCTGAAGTCCGGGTTCTGCGAGACCATCCGGTCGAACGCGTCCTTCGCCTCGTCGTATTTTCCGAGCGCGATGTAGCCCCGGGCCAGGTGGTAGTAGGCGCCGGGGAAGTGCGGCTGGAGCTCCAGCGCCCTCAGCGCTGCGCGCACCGACTCTTCGCCCTTGGGCGGCGTTTCGTACGCCAGGCTCCAGGAAAGGTTGTCCCAGTAGCGCGAGACCTTGGGCGCGAGCTCGACCGTCTTGCGCAACAGGTCCGACGCCCGCGCGTAGTCGTAGCGGTTGGCGGCGACCATCGCGAGCGCGTGGGGCGCGTCGGCCATCGTCGGGTCCAGCTCGGCCGCGCGTGTCGCCAGCCTCTCCGCCCGCGCGATGCGATCGGGCGAGTTATCGAAGTTGCGGTACATGTCGCACTCGACGAAGGCGCGCCCGGCCATCGCGGCGGCGTAGTCCGGGTCGAGGTTGATCGCCTGCTGGAACTGTTCGATCGCGGCTTGCACTCCCGCGCGCGAGCCCCACTGACTCGCCAGATCCATCCCCCGCAGGTAGGCGTCGTAGGCGGCCACGTTGTCGGTCGCGCGCTTCTCGAGTCCCCGCTGTTCCTCGGGGCTGAGCTGCACGTCGAGCCGCTCGGCGATCGTCAACGCCGTGCGTTCCTGCATCGCGAAGATGTCGCTCATGCTGCCTTCGAAATCCTCGGACCAGACGTTGCGACCCGTCGTGCCGTCGACGAGCTGGGCCGAGACGCGCACCTGGTCGCCGGCGCGGCGCACGCTGCCGTCGAGCAGGTAGCGCACGCCGAGGTCGCGGCCGATCTGCTGGACGTCGCGGGCCGGATCGGTGTAGGAGGCGACCGAGCTGCGCGAGGCGACCTCGAGGCCGTCGATGCGCGAGAGCTTGCTGATGATCTCCTCGGTCATGCCGGCGCTGAAGTAGTCGTTGTCCTCGCTCGCGCTGAGGTTGTGGAACGGCAGGACGGCGATGGACGGATCTCCCTCGGCTGCCGCCGCGGGTGCGGCCGGACCGCCGGGGCCGGTGGACCACGGTCGGGTAACGACAAGGGCGGCGACGGCCAGCACCGCAACGACGGCGGCCGCGATCCAGATCCCTTTGGCGCCCTTCTTGGGTGCGACGGAGACTTCCTCGGTTTCCCCGGTCGTCTGCAGGTTGCGCAGCTCGGCGACAAGATCGCGCGTGTCGTTGTAACGGTTGTCGGGTTTCTTCTCGAGGCAGCGGCGCACGATGCGCTCGAGATCGGCCGGCAGCCCCTCGCGTGCAACCGACAGCGGAGGCGGGTCGGCCTCGAGGATCTTGGCCAGCGTCGACGTCGAGCTGTCGCCGCGGAAGGGCAGCTGACCCGTCGTCATCTGGTACAGCAGGACGCCGAGCGAGAAGACGTCGGAGCGCGCGTCGACCGGCTTGCCCTCGGCCTGCTCGGGCGACATGTAGGCGACGGTGCCGAGGATCGTGCCGCTCCTGGTCATCTCGGCCGTGATCGTCTGGTCCGAGACGTTGCCCTCGGTCAGCGCGGACAGCGGCTTGGCCAGCCCGAAGTCGAGCACCTTGACCCGGCCGTCGGCGGTCAGCATGACGTTGGCCGGTTTGAGGTCGCGGTGCACGATGCCGGCGGCATGGGCGGCCGACATCGCGCGCGCGATGCGCGACGCGATCCGCGTCAGCTCGTCGAGCGGCAGCGGTTCGCCCGCGGCGAGCCGGGCGTCGAGCCCCTGGCCCTCGATCAGCTCCATCGCGATGAACGGCTGGCCGTCGACCTCGTCGACCTCGTAGATGGTGCAGATGTTGGGATGGTTGAGCGCCGCGGCGGTGCGCGCCTCGCGCATGAAACGGGCCCGGGTGTCCGGGCGCTCGAGCCCGCTCCGGGACAGCACCTTCAACGCGACCGGCCGGTGCAGGTTGGTGTCCTCGGCCCGATACACCACGCCGAAGCCGCCCTCGCCGAGCTTGCCGGTGATCCTGAAATGGGACAGCGTGCTACCGATCATCTGGCCGGTGATTATACCGACTGGTACCGACTGGGGTCAGGTCTTGAATCTTGAATCCCGGGTGGGTTCGATGCCGAGATTCAAGACCTGACCCCGGTTTAGTAATCTACGCTCGATGCTGGAGCGGTTGTTCAGGCTGCGCGAGAACGCCACCACGGTGCGGACCGAGCTGCTCGGCGGGCTGACCACGTTCATGACGATGGCCTACATCGTGTTCGTCAACCCGGCCGTGCTGTCGCAGACCGGGATGGACTTCGATGCGGTGCTGGTCGCCACCTGCCTGTCCGCGGGGCTGGCGACCTGGGTGATGGGGCTCGCCGCGAACTACCCGATCGCGATGGCGCCGGGGATGGGGGAGAACTTCTTCTTCGTCACCGTGGTCGTGGGCATGGGGCTCTCCTGGCAGGTCGCGCTGGCTGCGGTGTTCGTGTCGGGTGTCGTGTTCTTCCTGCTGACCTTCATGCGCATACGGGAGATGATCATCGATGCCGTGCCGGCGTCGCTCAAGCTGGCGATCGGCGGCGGCGTCGGGTTGTTCATCTGCCTGATCGGCCTCGTCACGGCGGGGATCGTCGAGCCGGCGGACGGGGGTGGCCTGTTGCGCCTCGGAGACCTCGGCCGGACTCCGGTCCTGGTGGCGCTGTTCGGGCTGGTCCTGATCGCCGTGCTGATGGCGCGCGGCACGCGCGGGGCGATCATGGTCGGGATCCTCGGCTCGACCGCGCTGGCGTGGGCGCTGGGCCTCGTCGAGTGGCAAGGGTTGGTGGCTTCGCCGCCCTCCGTGGCCCCCACGTTCCTCCAGCTGGACCTCGCCGGGTTGCTGGACGCCGCCGTGATTCCCGTCGTGATCATCTTCCTGTTCATGGCGGTGTTCGACGCGATCGGCACGCTGATCGGCATCGGCGAGCAGGGCGGGTTCCTGAAGGACGGCAAGCTGCCCCGCGCCACGCCGGCGCTGATGGCCGACTCCTCCGGGACGGTCGTCGGGTCGTTGCTGGGTACGTCGACGGTCACCGCGTTCGTCGAGAGCGCCAGCGGCGTCGCCGCGGGGGCACGGACCGGGCTGGCCAACGTGATGACCGGGTCGCTGTTCCTCCTGGCGCTGTTCTTTTCCCCGATCGTGCGCATGGTCGGCGGGGGGGTTCCGGTGGAGGGCGGCCCGCCGCTCCAGCCCATGACGGCCCCTGCGCTGATCATCGTCGGCGTGCTGATGGCCCGCGTGGTGCGGCGCATCGAGTGGGAGGACTTCACCGAGGCCTTCCCGGCGTTCCTCGTGATGGTCGGCATCCCGTTCGCCTGGTCGATCGCCGACGGCATCGCCTTCGGCTTCATCAGCTACCCGCTGCTCAAGCTGCTCAGCGGCCGCGGGCGCGAGGCCTCGTGGCTGGTCTACGTGCTGGGGTTGATCTTCGCGTTGCGCTACGCGTTGCTGTGACCTGCCTCAGGGGCAGGGCGTGCTGTCGCGTAGCCCGCCGTCGGAGTCGCTTCCCGCGTTGGGCCCGCACGGGTTGACCGTCTGGACGACGTAATAGAACGCCTCGCCGGGCATCGTCGCGTCCGCGGCGCTCGTCGCGCTCTGACCGGAGACGACGCAGGTCGAGCCTGCCAGGTCGCCGGCCAGCGTGGTGCGCAGCACATCGTAGGAGAGGGCCATCCCACCGGTCTCGGTAGGCTGGCTCCAGGTCAGTGTCGTGTCGCTTCCACCATCGACCTGCAGGTCGGTGACGGGATCGGCGAGTGTCCAGGCCGTGTTGTCGTTCATCGCACAGTCGTAGACGTTCGCGACGCCGTCCATGTCGGCGTCGCCGAGGAACAGCGAGGGCAGATCCAGCCGGCCGTGGCCGTAGACGTGGTTCGGCGAGTCGGTCGGCCCGAGACCGCCGCAGGGTTGATTCGAGGTGAACGGTAGCGCGGTCGAGCGCAGCAGGTCCTCGATCGCGTCGACATTACCGATCAGGTCCGGCCGTGCCTGCAGCAACAGGGCGATCGCGCCGGTCACGTGGGGTGCCGACGCGCTCGTGCCGCTCGCCGTGTAGTAGCTGAAGTCGACGCCGCCGGTGTAGAGATCCCAGATGCCGACGGCCGAGGTCACCGAGATCCCCGGAGCCACCAGGTCGGGCTTCATCCTGCCGCTGCCGTCGATCGTGACGGGACCGCGGCTGCTGATCGCGCCGATGACGTCGACGATGTCCGTCGCCCCCACGGTCAGCGACGCGTCATAGATCGCGGGCGGGTACTGCACCGTGGCGCAAGCGTTGCCGTCGTTGCCGCCGGCCGCGACGACCACGATCCCCGCGGCGCGAACCGCATCGATCGTCGCCTGCAGCGTGTCGAAGTTGCAGCCTTCGGCGGGGATGCAGGCCCACGAGTTGTTGATCACGTGCGGGGCCAGCGCGGGGTCCGGGTTCGAGCCCGCGAGGTCCGTCGGGGCCAGCAACCACTGGAAACACTCGACGTAGGTCGCCGGGGTCCCACCGAGCAGATCGCTGTTGCGGCAACCCATCCACTTCGCCCCCGGCGCGACGCCGGTCTGGCGCGTGCTCCCGTCGTCGCCGACGGAGATGCCCATCGTGTAGGTCCCGTGCGGGAAGATGTAGCCGTCGTCGCACGGCGCCGCGGCGTTCGCGGCGCAGGTGGGCGAGGCGAAGGCGTCGCTCGTGATCGCGTCGTGCCAGTTATAGTCGTGGTTCGCCTCCACACCGTCCCAGCCGCGATAGCTGTTGATCAGAGCGGGGTGGTCCCAGAAGAAGCCGGTGTCCTGCGAGCCGATGACGATGCCCGTGCCGTCGTAACCGAGCGCCCAGATCTGATCGGCCCCGACCAGGGTGATGTTCCACTCGATCATTCCGGGTCCGCGCGTCGAGGCTTCCGTTTCGGGTGCGGCGATCGACGTCTTCGGGTTGGGGTCGATGCGTTCGACGTCGTTGCGACGGGCCATCTCCACGAGCGTGCCGCGGTCGGCCCTCACGAGGAGCGCGTTGACGATCCAGAACGGTTGCACCTCGGCGCCGCGCGCCTCGAGGCTGCGGACCACCCCCGCCTGGCTCACGGACGCGAACTCTCTCAGACGATCGACCACGAAGGCGGTCTTATCTTCTTTAAGAGCGATCTCGCGAGCGCCCGCCAGGTCGGCTCGGTCCTTCATGATGATCAAGAACTCGACACGCTCGTCGTCGGACGGCTCGTGAAGCAACGGATGGATCTTGTCGCGCCACGCTTCCCCGGGGAGGTCCGCCGCGAGGCAGACACCCGTGAGGGCGGCGAACAGGATCCCCGGCAAAAGGCAGGTTCGGCGGAGACGCATGCTCGGAAAATTACGGCCGGCCCGGTCGCTTGTCCAACGAGGTTCGATTACAGTTTGGACATCTGGTGTAATCTCCATCCATGTCCGTCGAACCCGGCGCCAGTTTGTTGCACTACACGCTCACCGAGAAGATCGGTGAGGGTGGGATGGGTGCGGTCTGGCGCGCCACCGACACGACGCTCAACCGGGACGTCGCGATCAAGATCCTGCCGCGGGCGTTCGCCGAGGACCAGGACCGGCTCGCCCGTTTCGAGCGCGAGGCCAAGACGCTCGCCGCACTGAACCACCCGAACATCGCCGCCGTCTACGGTCTGCACCAGACGGGGGACACGCGCTTCCTCGCGATGGAGCTCGTCGAGGGCGAGGATCTCCAGCAGATGCTCGAGCGCGGTCCGCTTCCCGCCGACCAGGCGATCGACATCGCGATCCAGATCGCCGCGGGCGTGGACGCCGCGCACGAGAAGGGCGTCGTGCACCGCGACCTGAAGCCGGCCAACGTCGTTCGCGCGCGGGACGGCAGCGTCAAGGTGCTCGACTTCGGCCTGGCCAAGTCGTTCGGAGACTCGGGCAGCTCGTCCGACCTCGCGACGTCGCCGACGATCACCTCGATGGGCACCGTCGCCGGTGTGATCCTGGGCACGGCGAGCTACATGTCGCCGGAACAGGCGCGCGGACAGGTCGTCGATCAGCGCACCGACGTGTGGGCCTTCGGCTGCGTGCTGTACGAGCTGCTCTCCGGCAAGTCGCCCTTCGGCGGCGACACCCTGACCGATGTCCTCGCGTCGATCGTCCGCGCCGAGCCGGACTGGGACGCGCTCCGCGGCAAGGCACCGGCTGGCGTCGTCACGGTGCTTCGACGCTGCCTGCGCAAGAACCCGCGCGAGCGGTTGCGCAGCGTCGGCGACGTGGGCTTGACCCTCAAGGAGCTGGCCGAGGGACCGGCCGAACCGGCGATCTCACGGGCAACAACGACCACCCCGGTGGTGGGGGATCGCGGCGGCCCGTCGATGAGGCTCTTCGCGGGCGTCCTGTTCGCGGTCGCCGCCCTGGCCGCCGGGCTGGGCTATTGGCTCAGCCTTACGGAACCGGCTGCCGACGCGCCTCGCCGCTTCAGCATTCGGATCCCGGAAGGCTCGTTCCTGCCCGCGGGCATCGGAACGATCCTCGCGGTCTCCCCCGACGGATCGGCGATCGCTTTCGTGGCCGAGGACTCGGAGCATCGCCGGCTTTACCTGCGTCGCATCAACGACTTCGACCTGCAGCCGTTGCCCGGCACCGAAGGAGCGACCGGGCCCTTCTTCTCGCCGGACGGCGAGTGGCTCGCCTTCGGTACCGGCGACGGACTGTCGAAGATCTCGCTCTCGAGCCTGGACACCTATCCGATCTGCAAGGACGACTGCGGCTGGGGCGACTGGGGCGACGACGGCAACGTGTACTTCATACGAGAGAACAGGATCTGGCGCATCCCCGCGACCGGCGGCCGCGACGAGCCGGTGCTCGAACCGATCCCCGAACTGGGAATCAGCGAGATCGTGCGGCCGACCATTCTCCCGGGGAGCAACGTGTTGTTGTTCGAGATCGGGTACGTCCGGTTCGGCGGCGTCGGCGTCGCGTCGCTCGAGACCGGGGAGGTGCTGAAGATCACCGACAACGGCGCCGACCCGTTCTGGTCCGCGACCGGACACATCGTCTTCGGCCGGGAAAGCACGTTGTTCGCCGTTCCGTTCGACAAGGACCGTTTCGAGATCACGGGCCGCGAGACCCACGTCCTCCAGGGCGTGCGCGTCGAGAACGCGGGAGCCGTCCAGGCCGCCGTCTCACGCACCGGAATGCTCGTGCATGCGCCCTCCGCGTCCACGATGGGCACCCAGCTGTGCTGGGTCGACCGGGAAGGCAACGAAGATCTCGTCAGCGAGCAGTGGAAGTCGTTCACCTACCCGAAAATCTCGCCGCAAGGCGACAGGATCGCCGTGATCGTGAACGATCGCGGTCGAACCGACGTCTGGCTCGTGGACGCGGGGACGGGCGGGATGGCGCCGCTGACGACGATCGGAACCGCCGATGCGCCCGTGTGGACGCCTGACGGGGAACGCGTCGTCTTCGCCGAGGGCGACGCGCCGCCGTTCGCGATCCGTTCGCTCGCGGTCGACGGCGGCGGTCCCGCGGAGACGTTGCTGGAATCGGATTTCGCGATCCAGCCGGAGGCCTGGAGCCCGGACGGCAACCTGCTCGTCTACAGTGAGACGCGAGCCACCGAAATCCTCTTCTTACTCGAAGCCTCCACGGGAACGACCCGACCGTTGTTCGCGGACGGGCCGAAGCGGGGTGGCGCGGCGGTGTCTCCGGACGGCCGATGGATCAGCTACGTCTCCAACAAGACGGGAATCGACGAGGTCTACGTTACGGCGTTTCCCGAGCCGGGCTCTGAACGGATCGTGTCCACCGGGAGCGGCGGCGGACCTTTGTGGAACCTCGACGGATCCGGCCTGACGTACCGTGACGAGCGCCAGTTTCACTTCGTATCGCTGAACGGCCTCCGTGCGGGCGAGCGCGAACGCTTCCTGGACGCCTACCACTACTGGGGGGCCGACAATCGCGCTCATTTCGACCTGCACCCGGACGGCGAGCGCTTGGTGGTGCTGCGCAAGAACGAGGAGCTTCTCGAACCGGGCATCAACGTCGTGCTCGACTGGTTCGAGGAACTCGAGGCGGCCGCTCCCGCGGAGCGCTAGGAATCGCCCAGCCAGCGGTCGATCTGCGCCTGCAGCTCGTCGATGTTCCCGTACCGGACGGGCCCGCGCGCCTCGAACTCGGCGGCGTGGTCGCGCATCTCCTCCGCCGTCTTGACCGGCCGCCCCGCGACGCCCAGGCGACGCGGATATTCGAGGAGGAACGACTCGTCGAACAGGCCGGGAACGCCGCTGTGATGACGGTGGTCGCGCAACGCCTGGTAGAAGACGAACCCGTCGA
>WVWW01000077.1:19318-19511 GCA_011773795.1 Acidobacteriota bacterium | reverse complement strand
CCGAGGCTCGAATCCGGCGTCGTCTCGTCGCCGATGACCTCGGACGCATACTTGATCGCCAGCGCCAGGTCGACGAGCTGTTCGCAGTCCGACCACAGCGGGTCGAGGTTGGGATCGTCGTAGAGGTTCTCGACGGTGTCCGCGCCCGTCAACGTGGGGGTACTGCCGGTCTGATAGTTGCCCGGCTTGTCGA